>JBAVWI010000276.1:0-3439 GCA_049697735.1 Solirubrobacteraceae bacterium | reverse complement strand
GGTCATCGGGCTCGAAGTAGGCGGCGGCCGCCCCCGCCGTCTCGGGCAGCGCGGTCGCCCGCGCGGCCAGCACCGGCGTGCCACGGACCATCGCCTCGAGCATCACCAAGCCGAAGCCCTCGTACAGGCTCGGGTGCACGAGCAGGTCAGCACCGGCAACCAGCGCATCCAGCCGGCCGTCGTCGACGTATCCCGTCAAACACACCGGCGCCTCCCCGGCCAGTGCGCGCAGCCGCTCCCCCTCGCCGCTGTCCATCCCGGCCAGGACCAGCCGGTGGGGCAGCTCATCGGCGCGCCGGGCGGCGACGAAGGCCCGGACCAGCGCGGCCAGGTTCTTCTTGCGCCGCAGGTCACCTACCGCGATCACGTAGGGGGCGCCTGGGTCCAGTGTCTGCACGGCGCCCCCGGCCGCGCCGTCGCGAGCCAGGGAAGGGGCGTCGGGGATCATGCGGACCTTCGTGGCGTCGATCCGGTAGCGGCGAGCGAGATCGTCGGCGGTGGCCTGCGAGGGACAGATGATCCGTTGCGCCGAGCGGGCGGCCAGCCGGGTTATGACCTGGAACTTGACCCGGGTACGGGGGGCGAAGTCCTCGGGCCACGCCTCGAAGGCGAGATCGTTGATCGTGACCACGCCGGGGCAGGACCGGACCAGGGGCAGAAAACAGTTGGGGGCGTGGACGAGGCCGGCGCGGCGACGCCAGAGCAGGACCGGCAGGCCGAGCTGCTCGAACAGGAACTCCGGCCCTGGTCCCCCGCGTCCCACCGCGATCACATCCAGCTCCCCGGCTGCGCCCCCGGCCAGCGCGGTGACAAGCTCCCGGGTATAGCGCCCCCAGCCACGCAGCTGTCGACTCTGCGCGTCGCGCGCGTCGATTACGATCGGCGCCATCCTGGGGATTCTGCTCACGTCAGGCCGGAGGTGCGTTCACGGACCCGAGATCCGACCCGATATCCGCTGCCGCTAGGGGATGAACGACTAGTATCCGGAGCAGGTGACCGCGCAGGCAGTTCGCCAGGAGCAGACAGGCAACGAGCCGACGCCGACGGCCTCATCGGCGCGGGCTGCGTCGTCGATCTTCGACATCCCGATCGACCTCGCTCCGCCGACCGATCTGCTCCAGACGGTCACCGCGTGGGCCGCGATGCGCCAGGGCCGGCGCATCATGTACGTCAACGCGCACGTCGTCAATCAGAGCCACACCACCCCGGGCCTGCGCGACGCGCTGCGGCGGGCCGACCTCGTCTACTGCGACGGCTACGGGGTGCGGCTCGCGGCACGGGCCCTGCACCTCGACGTACCACACCGGATCACCGGCGCGGACTGGATCTGGGCGCTGGCCGCGCTCTGCCAGCTGTCCGGGCAATCGGTCTACCTGCTCGGCTCCGAGCCACCCGTGGCCCGCGAGGCCGCCGACCGGCTGGCACACTGGTACCCGAAGCTCGAGGTCGTCGGCGCCCACCACGGGTACTTCGCCTTCGGCTCGCCCCACAACGAGCGGGTGATCGAGGACATCGTTGAGCGCGCGCCCAACATCGTCCTGGTGGGCATGGGCACCCCCAAGCAGGAGCTGTGGGTCGATCGCTACGCCGAGCGGCTCGGCGGCGCGGTCGTATGGACGGTCGGAGCCCTGTTCGATTACGTCTCAGGCCACGTGCCCCGTGCGCCGCGGTGGCTGGCCGATCACGGGCTGGAGTGGATCTTCCGCCTCGCCATAGAGCCCCACCGAATGTGGCGGCGCTACCTGATCGGCAACCCGGCCTTTCTCACACGGGTCTACAGCGAGACGCGTCGCCACGAGCTCGTCGCCATGAATGGCAACGGACACCCCCGCCACTACGACGGGCACGCCCGCAACTAGGGCTCGACGAGCGTCCGCGAGGCGGCGCTCGGAATCGAGCCCAGCCGCGCGGGCCAGCGGATCCTCCAGAGCTGGAACTGGTCGTTGCTGTCCAGCGGCCGCCCGACCGCGTACAGGGGGCGCGGGGCGGGGCGGACCCGGCCCGACGAGCTGGCCAGATAGCGGAGGCTGAGCGAGTAGTCGGCTCGCAGGCCGTAGATCGCGTGGGCGTAGGTGGTGTCGAGGACCGGCGACGAGGCGTCGACGGGGTGCGAGCTGAGCATGTAGACCGCCCACAGCTGGAGTCCGGAAGGTGGCACGTCGACCCGGACGCTGGTTCCCGCCGGGAGCGTCCGCGCCCACTGGCGGACCTGGAAGAGCTCGGGATCGACCTGGGTCTGGCTGGCCAGCATCTCACGGTGGCCCTGGGTCAGCGCGGCCCCCGCCCAGACCAGGGCGAGCAGGACGCCGGCGCCCATCGCCCGCCCCCCACGGCCGGCCAGTAGCCGCGCGACCCCCGTGGCGGCCAGAGTGAGGGTTAGCGCGCCGACGAAGGACAGGTGCTTGAAGTCCATGTAGGCGCCTTGGCGGTCAAGGCGAAAGCGGAGATCGAGCAGGCACAGCACGGCTAGGGAGGCGGCGAGAGCGATCGCGCTACGACGAGGCAGCGAAGTCAGGGCGAGCACGGCCACGGCGAGGACGAGCAGTCCCGGCACGAGGCCGCCGCCGGTGCCGACAAAGCTGCCCAGCGGCTGGTTGTGGACGATGTCCCCGCCCCATAGCCCGCCGCGGGAGGAGAACAGCTGGGCGATTCCCTGTCCGAGCTTGATCGTCGCCCCCACAACCGCGGGGGCGAGCACGAGAACGGCGATGATCCCGGCCGCCCAGGAGCGCGGGCGCAGCAACCGGGGAGCCAGCCGGTAGCGCTCGTGAGCGATGGCCAGCGCCCCGATGATCAGCACTGGGTAGGGCAGGGCGAGCGGATAGGCCAGCCCAAGCTCGAGCAGCATGAGCCCGCACAGCGCCGCTGTGCCCCGCCCGCCGTCCAACACCAGCCGCCATCCGAAGACCAGCGCCCAGGGAAAGATCGCCAACCCCCAGAGCTGGTTCCAGTACGGGTGCCAGACGATGTGCAGCGTACTCACGGCCAGCCCGACGGCCGCGGCGATCACCGGCCCCGCCCATGAGGGCGCGTGCAGGCAGAGCACTGCGAAGGCTCCGAACCCGAGGGCCAGGCAGACGAGCAGGAGCCCAGCCAGAGCCGGAAAGGCGGTGATCGGGTCCAGATGACCAAGATCAGCGGCAGCGGCGAGCGGATAGAAGATCGGATAACGAAAGCGCCAGGCGGCGGGCACGGTGTCGATCGGGAGGGACACATCGGTCCCGGTGGGAGACGTGTGCTGGAAGAGGACGGCGATACCGGCCACCTGATGGGAGTCGGGATTCTGGCCGTAGATGGTGGTCAGGCCATGGCGCCAGGCCGGGGCCAGGGCCACGATCAACAGTGTCCCCGCAGCGGCCAGCCACGGGCCCCGGCTCCACAGCTCCGCCCACCCGGCCGCGGCGCCGGCCCGGCCGGCCACGGCGACTCGGCGAGCACG
>JBAVWI010000275.1:0-9987 GCA_049697735.1 Solirubrobacteraceae bacterium | reverse complement strand
TCGAAGATCCTCGACAACATGGAGATCGGCCACAACGTGATGCACGGCCAGTACGACTGGATGAAGGATCCAGCTCTGGATTCGGCCGGCTTTGAGTGGGACACGGCGTGCCCTGGCGACCAGTGGCGCCACTCCCATAACTACATGCACCACACCCACACCAACGTGTTGGGCAAGGATCGCGACATCGGCTACGGGATCCTGCGTATGTCCGAAGATCAGCCGTGGCGCCCCCGGGACCTCGGCAATCCCATCGCCGCGACCCTCCTGGCTCTGCTCTTTCAGTGGGGAGTGGCCCTGCACGACCTCGAGATCGAGCGGATCGAAGCGGGGGAGATCAAGCTCGAGGACAAGCGCGACATCCTGCGCGCGATCTGGCACAAGGGCCGTCGCCAGGTACTCAAGGACTACGTGGTCTTTCCGATCCTCGCCGGGCCGGCGGCGCCGTTGGTGCTCACCGGCAACCTGACCGCCAACCTGACCCGCAATGTCTGGTCGTTCATGATCATCTTCTGCGGTCACTTCCCCGACGGCGTCGAGGAGTTCAGCCAGGAGGAGGTGGAGGACGAGAGCCGTGGCGGCTGGTACCTGCGCCAGATGCTCGGCTCGGCCAACCTGACCGGCGGTCGTCTCTTCCACATCCTCAGCGGCAACCTGTCGCATCAGATCGAGCACCATCTGTTCCCTGATCTTCCCGCCCACCGCTACGCCGACATCGCCGTCGAGGTACGCGAGATCTGCAGCCGCTACGGCCTGCCCTACAACGCTGGGCCCCTCCACAAGCAGTTCGGGAGCGTGGTCAAGAAGATCGCCCGGCTGGCGCTCCCCGGCCGTGGCGGCGATGGCTCCGAGGACGCGGCCGGTCAGGTCACCGTGAACGATCCGGCCCAGGAGCTCCCCGTGGCTGCCTGAGCGGGCGCGAGCAGTCAGTTTCCGGCGCGCGCGAGACGGGCAGGTCCGTAGTGTTACGCCCACTACGCGAGGCGATGGGAGTGAGACATGCGCGAAGGCCTGATGATGGACGACTACCCGCTGTCCCTGACCGCCGTGGTGGAGCGGGCGGAGCGGTTCAGCGGGGAGCGCGAGGTCGTCTTCCGGCGTCCCGACGGCTCGGTCGGGCGCACGAGCTTCGGGGCCTGCGCCGAGCGGGCGCGTCGCCTGGGCGCGGCTTTGCAGACCCTCGGGGTCAAGCCCGGTGATCCGGTGGCCACCCTGCTCTGGAATCAGCCCGAACACCTCGAGCTCTACTTCGCCGTGCCCGCCATGGGTGCGGTCATCCACACCCTCAACCCGCGCCTGCATCCCGATGAGCTCAGCTTCATCGTCGATGATGCGCAGGACGGGACGATCGTGGTCGACGAGTCGCTGGTCGAGGTGTTCGAGACCTTCCATGCTGCGCGCGAGTTCGAGCACGTGATCGTGGTGGCGCGGTCGGGGTCGGTTCCCGACGGCTACCTGGACTACGAGAAGGTGATCGCCGGGGCCGAGCCGATGGAGTGGCCCGAGGCCGATGAGCGTCAAGCGGCCGCCATGTGTTACACGTCGGGGACAACCGGACGGCCCAAGGGCGTGGTCTACTCGCACCGTTCGCTGGTCCTGCACTCGCTGGTCGCTGCCCTTCCCGATGCCAACCGCGTCAGCCGTGACGACACGCTCCTGCCGGTGGTGCCGATGTTCCATGCCAACGCCTGGGGGCTGATCTACACGGCTGCCCTGGTCGGATCTGGCCTCGTCCTCCCCGGCCCCAAGCTCGATGCGGTCAGCGTGCTCGACCTGCTGGCCGCCGAGGGCGTCACGCTGACCGCCGGCGTGCCAACGGTGTGGATGGCCGTGCTGGACGCGCTCGAGGCCGAGCCCAACCGCTGGGATCTGAGCGCGCTGCGCCAGCTCCTGGTCGGTGGTTCCGCGGCCCCGCGCAGTCTTCTCTCGGGCTTTGACCGTCACGGGCTGACCATCGTCCACGCCTGGGGGATGACCGAGACCTCGCCGCTGGGCAGCGTATGCCGTCTCCCCGGCGAGCTCGCGGACGCCGCCGAGGACGAGCAGCTCGACTACCGCAGCCGTCAAGGCATTCCATCGCCGTTCGTCGAGATTCGAGCTCGCAACGACGAAGGCGAGCTGGTGGCCTGGGATGACGAGGCGATGGGCGAACTCGAAGTCCGGGGTCCGTGGGTGGCGCGCGCCTACCATCGCGATCAGGGTGCCGACAAGTTCACCGACGACGGCTGGTTTCAAACTGGGGACGTGGTCAAGATCGACGCCGGCGGGAACCTGCGCATCTGCGATCGCTCCAAGGACCTGGTCAAGTCAGGCGGAGAGTGGATCTCCTCGGTCGACCTCGAGAATCAGCTCATGGCACACCCAGCGGTGTTCGAGGCCGCCGTGATCGCGATCCCCGACGAGCGCTGGGGCGAGCGGCCGCTGGCCGTCGTCGTCCTGCGCGAGGGCGAGCAGGCCGGACCCGAGGATCTCCGTGATCACCTGGCTCGGCAGTACGCCAAGTGGCAGGTGCCTGACCGCTACGAGTTCGTCGACGAGCTTCCGCGCACCGCTACGGGCAAGTTCAAGAAGACCGCTCTGCGCGAGCGCTTCGTCGACGCCAAGGTCTGAGCGCGGCCCGGCCGGCCTAGTGTTTGCGACCGAAGCCCGCCTAGTGCTTGCGACCGAAGCCCGCCTTACAGGACCGGTAGGCCTCGTAGGCGTTGATCCCGGCCGCGAACACGTGGTGGGATCGTAGGTCGACCAGCACCCGGCGGCCGTGGTAGAAGCAGAAGACCTTGCCGGCCAGACGCCGGCCGAGGATATGGTTGGCGATGTGATGGGCGACGATCCCGCCCACCGCGTGCCCGGTGGCTCCACAGCCCGTGGCCGCCAGCGCCGGGACACCGATGGTTAGGACGGCCAAGAGGACCGCCGTTGTGCGCCGCAGTCGTCTCATCGGGCCTCAGGGTAACGTGGGCTCGACCGCGCCGACGCTGCGAAGCCAGATCATCTCGATCGTGGCCAGCACGTCGGCGGGCTCGCCGCGGGGCTCGCGCCCAAGCTGGTCGAGCAGCAAGCGCTCGTTCATCAGGTTCAGGGCGCGGGCCACGGCTCGGGTCGGGAACGGCTCGACTTGGCCGCGCTGCACCATCCCCTCAAAGCCGCGTTCGGTCAGGGTGATGAAGACCTCGAGGAAGCCCTGGTAGCCGGACTCGATGCGCTGATCGGCGACCGTGGCCTCGGCGACCGCCGCCACCAGGGGGCCATGACGCTCGAAGAAGGCGACGATTGCCCGTAACCCTTCCCGGGCGGCGGCGGGGAAGTCCTCAGCGCTGCCCCGGCGCCACTTCTGGGCGATCTCATAGAGCTCACCCCCCACGTCCTCGAGCAGGCGCAGGACCAGATCGGGGACGTCCTCGAAGTGGCGGTAGAAGGCGGTCCGGGTCAGCCCGGCGTCGGTCATCACGGTTTCCACCGACAGCTCGCGGTACGGCCGATCACGAAGTTGGCGATCGGCGGCGGCCAGGATCTGCCGGCGAGTCTGCTCACGATGCTCGCGGTGGCGCAGACGCTGAACGGACGTGCTCACCGGAGCCATGGTAGCCGCTCGTGACGCCGTGTTTGACACTGTGTCACGAGGTGGGGTATAAGTTGCCGCGGTGTTGTCAAACACCTTGTCACCCTCCCTGGCGGGGGCCTCTGTCGCAGAGCTGGCGATGGGGCCCCCGCGTTTTTTTGTCAGGCGGGCGGGGCTCGTCGTGACCGCCGTGGTCATCCTCGCCGCGGCGCTCCCGACCTGCTCGTCGGCCGGCGCGGCGGGACGGGCGAATTCCTCGCCACCCGGTGCGGTAGGACGGGCGAACTCCTCGCCGGCCGGCGCGGCGGGGCTGGCGATCTCCCCGTCGCCCAACACCCCGGATGCGTCACCCGCGACTCAGATCAGCATCCTGGGCGCCTCCCCGTCGGCGATCCGCTCGGTGCGCGTGGTCGCCTCGAGGTCCGGTCGGCACTCCGGGCGCCTCCACGGGTATATCGCCGCCACCGGGGCCAGCTTCGTGCCCTCGCTGCCATTCGCCCAGGGGGAGCGGGTGACAGTTTCGATCCGCATCTCCGGCCGGCGGCCAATCCGCTTCTCGTTCAATGTCGCGCGCCTGGGGCGAATCGGGCCCCCGCTCAACCTCCCCGTCATTCAGCCCGCCAAGCTCGACAACTTCGTCTCTGCCCCCGGCCTGCTGGCGCCCCGGGTCACGGTCAACCGCGCCGCGCCCGGCTTGGCCGGCGACATCTTCCTGACCCCGCTGCCGGCGCCGGTCATCCACCCTGACAATCCCAACGCGATCTCGATCAAGCCCGTCGGACCCGGCGGCCCGATGATCATCGATGCCCGCGGCCAGCTGGTCTGGTTTCGTCAGTTGCCCCCGCCCCTGGTGGCCGCGGCCCTGACGCCGGCGCAGCTCGGCCAGCGCCGCGTTCTCACCTGGTGGCAGGGCACAGTCACCCCCGCGGCCTTCGGTCAGGGTGTGGGGATGATCGCTGACACCTCCTACCGCACGCTGCGGGTCGTGCACGCCGGCAACGGCTACCAGGCCGACATTCACGAATTTCGCGTGACCCCGAGCGGGAACGCCTTCTTCATCGTCGTGTCCCCGGTCCTCATCCACCTCCCGGGCACGCCCGCTGGCCACCTCACTCCACTGCAGGATTCGATCGCCCAGGAGATCGACATCCGCACGGGCTTGGTCGAGTGGGAGTGGCACGGGCTGGGGCACATCCCGCTCGCGCAGTCCGACGTGACCCCAACGACGAGCCGCGTCTACGACGCTTATCACCTCAATTCCCTGCAGCCGCTGCCGGGCGGCCGCGTCCTGATCTCGGCGCGCGATACTTCGGCGATCTACGACGTGGCGCAAGCCGGCGGCCAGATCGTCTGGCGACTGGGCGGGAAGGCGAGCTCGTTCCGCATGGGCCCGGGCGCGCGCTTTCATTTCCAGCACGACGCCCGCATGCTGGCCGGCAACCGGGTCAGCCTGTTTGACGATCAGGCCGGACCGCCGATCTACGCCGCCGCCTCCCGTGGGCTCGTGCTCGCCCTCGATCTGCGCCGTCACCGCGCCACCGTGGCCCGGCAGTATCACCGGGGCGGCCCGTCCCTGGCCGAGAGCGAGGGCAGCATGCAGACCCTCCCCGGCGGTGACGCCTTCCTCGGCTTCGGGGCCACCCCGTGGATGTCTCAGTTCTCGGCTACCGGGCACCTCATGTTCGACGCCTCGCTGCCGGTCGACGATGGCAGCTACCGCAGCCTCCGCTTCCCCTGGTCGGCGACTCCAGCCACGCTCCCGGCGCTGGATCCGGTTCGCACCTCGGCCACCGCCGTCTCGCTGTACATGAGCTGGAACGGAGCCACGGCGGTCGCGCGCTGGCAGGTCGTGGCCGGATCGGCTACCGGCTCCCTGCGGGCAGTTGCCACAGTCGCCGACCGCGGCTTCGAAACCCGCGTCGCGCTGAACAGCTCGGCCGCCCGGTTTGCCGTCCGCGCCGTGAGCGCCGACGGTCGCGTGCTGGCAACCTCCAAGTCGGTGATCGCGTCGTGCCTGGACTGTTGACCCGATCGGCGCTGATTACGCTGGCCGTGGTGCTGCTCGCCATCGCGGCCGCCACGGCCGCCCAGGGGCGCGGGCTCAGCGGGATCCACAAGATCCGACACGTCGTCGTGATCATGCAGGAGAACCGCTCGTTTGACAGCTACTTCGGCACCTTCCCGGGAGCGGACGGCATTCCCATGCGCCACGGCCGCCCCATCGCGTGCGTGTATGACCCCATGCGCCACCGCTGCCTCAGGCCGTATCACGATCCCCACCTGGTCAACTTCGGCGGCCCCCACGATCAGCCCGCGTACACGGTCGACTTCAACCACGGCGCCATGAACGGCTTCATCAAGGCGCGCGAGAGCTGCAATTTGATCTTTGACAAGACCGAGTGCAACGCCAAGCTCCGCGACGACATGATGGGTTACCACGACCAGCGCGAGATCCCCAACTACTGGGCTTATGCCAAGAACTTCGTGCTCCAGGACCACATGTTCGAGCCCAACGCGTCCTGGAGCCTGCCCGCCCACCTGTTTTTGGTCTCGGAGTGGTCGGCGTTCTGCATCACGCCGGGCAACCCGTTCAGCTGCACGTCAAACCTCGAGGTCCCCGGCCTGCCGGCCGACTTCGGGCCCTCCCCGCACAAGCAGCCCGCCTACGCCTGGACCGACCTCACCTACCTGCTGCACCGCAATCACGTCAGCTGGGCCTACTTCATTCGCAAGGGCCCCGAGCCCGACTGTGAGACCGGCCAGCAGTTCTGCTACTACAAGGAGCAGGACCCCCGGACGCCCGGGATCTGGAATCCGCTGCCGAGCTTCGACACCGTCCGCCAGGACCATCAGCTGGGCAACATCCGGGACACCTCCGCACTGCTCAAGGGCCTGCGCTCGGGGCATCTCCCCGCCGTGTCCTGGGTAATCCCCAACGGCATCGTCTCCGAGCATCCGACCTCGTCGATCCGCACCGGACAGGCCTACGTCACCAGCCTGATCGACGCCATCGGCCGCAGCCGGGCCTGGAAGAGCACGGCAATCTTTCTGGCCTGGGACGACTGGGGCGGCTTCTATGACCACGTCCGGCCCCCGGTGATCGACTCAAACGGCTACGGCTTTCGCGTCCCGGGGCTGGTCATCAGCCCCTATGCCCGCCGCCACGCGGTCGATCACCAACAGCTCAGCTTCGACGCCTACGCGAAGTTCATCGAGGACGATTTCCTGCGCAGCCAGCGGCTCAACCCGGCCACCGACGGACGCCCTGATCCTCGCCCCAGCGTGCGCGAAAACGCCCCGGGCCTGGGCAACCTGAGCCAGGACTTCAACTTCCACCAGACGCCCCGGCCGGCGTTGCTCCTGCCTCGCTACCCGAGGGCAAGCCGGTGACCGGCGTGCGCAGGGTGGGGCGCGAGGTCTCCTGATGGCGCCGGCCGAGCTTCCCGAAAGCGTGCGCGCCTGGCGCGATGCCGGCGGCCGGATCGAGCTCGGCTCTCACCGCTTCTTCGTGCGTGAGCAGACCGGCGCTCGGCCCGGGGTGCTGCTCCTGCACGGCTACCCGTCGAGCTCGTATGACTGGCGCCAGGTGATCGCGCTGTTGCCCGACCGCCGCCTGACCGCGTTGGACTTCCTCGGCTTTGGTCTCTCGGACAAGCCTCGGCGGCACACCTACTCGCTGGGCGGTCAGGCCAACGCTGTGGAGGCGCTGGTCGACCGTTACGGCGGCGAACCGGTGGTGCTGGTCGCCCACGACATGGCTACGTCTGTCGTCACCGAACTGCTGGCCCGGGATCTCGAGGGACGGCTCGCCTTCCAGATCGGCGCGGTGCTGCTCATCAACGGCAGCATGGTGATCGACAAGGCCAGCCTCACGGTCAGTCAGAGGATGCTGCGAGGGCCACTCGGACCCGTGGCCGCCGGCCTGTCCAACCAGCGCAGCTACCGGCGAGCCCTCGATCATCTGTTCTCGGAGGCGAACCCGCTGACCGACGAGGAGGCCGAGAGCCAGTGGGCGCTGCTTGCCAATCGGGGGGGCAATCGCATTCTCGACCGCCTGGCCTTCTACCAGCACGAGCGCTCGATTCACGCCGCGCGCTGGCACGGCGCCCTGCGCGACTGGCCCGGCCGGCTCGAGCTCGCCTGGGGTGCCCACGACCCGGTGTGCACCGAGGCCGTGCTCGAGGCCGTCATCGCCCTGCGCCCCCACGTGCCCGTGACTCGCCTGTCCGAGCTCGGCCACTACCCCCACGTCGAGGATCCGGCCACGATGGCACGGCTGATCGACGCCCTCGCGGGGAGTCTGGCTTAGCGCCCGAGCCAGCGCGCCGGGTTGTGAACGAACACGGTGTCAAAGACGGCGTCGTCCATCACCCCCTGCTCGCGCAGCCAGGGGATGACCTCCTCGAAGATCAGCGTAAAGGACCAGTTGTGGATGGCCGGGGAGTCCCGCAGCTGGTCCTGAACCTCAGGCGGGAACCAGTCGATCGTGGCGCAGTAGTCCTGGGAGATGACGATGCGCTCGGCGTGGCCGCGGCGCAGCAGCTCAGCGGCGACGGCGTTGCGCTCGTCGATGGGCAGGAACATGTCCAGGCCGTATCGGTCCAGGCCCACGTAGACGCCCTGGTCGAGCAGGCCCTGGATGTACTCGATGTCGGCGCTGTCGCCACAATGGGCGATCTGGATCTTCTCGGGCGCCACCCCCTCCTCGAGGAGGATCTCGACCTGGCGCGGCCCTGTGCTGACCGCCGGCATCGAGTGGGCCATGATCGGCGCGCCGGTCTGGAGGCTCGCACGCGCACACGCGCGGTGGATCTTCTCGATGTTCTCGGTCACGCCGGCGGCATCGGCGGCGCACTTGAGAAACGAGGCCTTCAGCGCCGTCCCCTGCGTCCCCTGTTCGAGGTCGGCGACGAAGTGCTCGGCGATTTGGTCGGCGTCGCGGTTCTCGAAGTAACGGGGCAGGAAATCGTAGGTGTAGATGCCGGTGCAGAAGGCGATGTTCATCCCCGTCTGATCGGATACGCGCTTCATGAAGCGCACGTCGCGGCCGCCGAACATCGCCGTCGGGTCGACGATGAACGTCACCCCGTGTGCCTGGGCAGCGGTGACCTGCTCCAGCGCCGCGTCCAGCTCGGCCTGACCGTCGTAGCGACCGGGCCAGTTCTCGGCCACGGCCTCGTCGCGGAAGCGGACGTGCTCGTGAATCAGCGTCACGCCCATGTCGGACGCATCGATCGGGCCCTGCACGGTTTCGACGGTGCTCATCGCAGCGGCTCTCCCCACTCGGCTGCGGCGACCCTACCTATCGCGCGGCGGCGGCGCGCCGCCGGGGGCCGATCAACCTGGGATGGGGGCAGCGGCGATCGGGGTCACGATCGCCTCCGGACGTCCGATCAGCCGGCCCGCGATGATCCGATCGGTGATCGCCCACGCGGCGTAGCCGAGCGAGCCCACCGTGCCGGTCACGGCCAGCAGCGCGCCGGCGGCCGCGGTCAGGGCGACACCGTGGGCCCCGAGGATCAGCACCGCCGCGGCGGGCCCGATGCTCGGCCCGACCGGTAGCTGCCCGAGTGTGAACATCGCGATCAGGAGGGCCATGGCGTCAAACACCGAGACGTTCACGCCGATGGCGTGAAGCATCAGCCAGTTGCGCGCGATCTGGGCACATACGGCCAAGAGCACGAACGCGGTCATGCGGGCTCGGCCCTGCTTGCGCAGGATCGCCAGCCCGGCCCACAGTCCCGAGCGCCGGCGCTTGGAAAGCCGCTGGGCGGCGGCCAGAATCGCGGCGATGGTCATGATGGCAACCAGGGGGATCCACCAGGACAGGCCCAGCGGGGCGATCAGGGTAAAGGAGAAGATCGCGGCCAGCGCGACCTCGACGGTGATGATCGGGACCTCGGCGGCCAGCAGCGCTCCCACCCGCGGCGTGGCGTCGGGAGCCGCGCGGCGCAGCGAGGCGATGCGCGCGACCATTCCCACCGTGCCGTTGATCACGCTGGCCAGATAACCCACGCCGGCGGCGCGGAAGAGCAGCCGGCGGCTGACTCGGCCCCCGGCGGCCCGGACGCACATGTTCCATGCCTCGCTTCGCGCCAGCAGCGCGACCACCTGGAGCATCGCTGCCGCGGCCAGCAGCGAGATCGGCGCACTGTGCAGCGCGGCCACGAACTGTCCGCGCCGCCCGATCAGCACGAAGGTCAGCATGGCTATGACCGCGAGCGCCCCGAGCACGCTGAGCAGCAGCCGGCGGCGGAGCGACGGGCAGAAGCCCCGCTCCCCCGTCTCGATCCGGGCGATGGTCAGCGGGTTAGGCTCGAGCGACAAACGGACTCCGCTTCGTGGCGGTTTCCGGAGAATCAGTTTGGCGCTGTCACTCGCTAGGCGCCTGCGTCAGGCTGCTACTCCCTAGCCATCCACCGTACCAG
>JBAVWI010000274.1:0-1801 GCA_049697735.1 Solirubrobacteraceae bacterium | reverse complement strand
CCGCCTTCCTGCTCGAATCCGCCGACCAGGGCCGCGTGGGGCGGTACTCGTTCATCGGCTACCGCCCCCGCAAGGTCCTGCGCTGGTCGCTAGGCGACCCTGGCGATCCCTACGCGCTGGCGGCCGCCGAGCTCGGGCGCTTCCACGCCGCCGAGCTCCCCGGCCTGCCGCCCTTCGCGGGCGGTGCCGTCGGAATGTTCGCCTATGACCTGGTCCGCTCAGTGGAGCCCCTCGCGGAGCCCAATCCGGACCCGGTCGGGCTTCCCGATCTTGCCCTGATGATGTCCGACGCTCTGGTCGTGTTCGATCACCTCAAGCACACGGTCACGGTGATCGCCAACGTCTACGCTGACGGCGACCTCGAGGCGTCCTACCGGCAGGCCAGCGAGACGATCGCCGAAGTGCGCTGGCGTCTGCGGGGCCCCGTACCTCAGCCGGCCCGGCCACCCACCGTCGGGCGGACCAACCCGGAGTTCGAGTCCAACATGCCGCGCGAGCACTTTGAGGCCATGGTCAGCCGGATCATCGAGTACATCTACGCCGGAGACGCCTTCCAGGTCGTGCCCTCCCAGCGCTGGTCCGCCCCCGTGCCCGTAGAGGCATTTTCCATTTACCGGGGCCTGCGGGCCGTAAATCCGAGTCCCTACATGTACTTCCTGGACTTCGGCGACTTCCAGATTGCCGGCGCCAGCCCTGAGCCCCTGATCACCGTCACCGGCCGCCGCGTGAGCACCAGCCCCATCGCCGGCACCCGCCCCCGGGGGGCCGACGCCCAGGAGGACCAGCTGATGGCCGCCGAGCTGATCGCCGACGAGAAGGAGCGCGCCGAGCACGTGATGCTCGTCGACCTGGGGCGCAACGACCTCGGACGGGTGTGCGAATACGGGAGCATCGAGGTTGAGAAGTTCATGGCCGTCGAGAGCTACAGCCACGTGATGCACATCGTCTCCAGCGTGGCCGGGCGGCTGCGCCCGGGCGTAGGGGCGCTGGATGCGCTGCGCTCAGTGCTTCCCGCGGGGACACTGTCGGGAGCGCCCAAGGTGCGCGCGATGCAGATCATCGACGAGCTCGAGCCCGTCAAGCGCGGGGGGTACGGGGGAGCGATCGGCTACGCCAGCTACACCGGGGATCTTGATACCTGCATCCACATCCGCACGGTGGTGGTCAAGGACGGTATCGCCCACATCCAGGCCGGGGGCGGAACCGTTGCCGACGCCCAGCCCGACTACGAGTTCCGCGAGTCCGAGGCCAAAGCTCGCGCCGTCAAGCAGGCGATCGAGCTCGCCGTAGCCCAACCCGAGTGGCCATAGGGCGCCGGCATGCGAGTGCTGGTCATCGACAACTACGACAGCTTCACCTACAACCTTGTCCAGTACGTGGGTGAAATATCGCACCCAGCCCCCGAGATCGAGGTCGTGCGCAACGACCGCGCCACCATCGACGATCTCCTCCTGCGCGGCTACGACCGGGTGATCGTCTCGCCCGGGCCCTGCACCCCCGACGAGGCCGGGATCTCGCTGGCGGCGGTGCGGCGCTTCCCCGAGGCCGGCATCCCCATCCTGGGCGTGTGTCTCGGCCACCAGGCGCTCGTCCAGGCCTGGGGCGGGAAGGTGATCACCCACATGCCCGTGCACGGCAAGACGACCCGCATCGAACACGACGGGCGGACCATCTTCAGCGGGCTGCGGGCACCGCTCGAGGTCGGGCGCTACCACTCGTTGATCGCCGATCCCGAGCTTCCGGCCGTGCTCGAGCGCAGCGCCTTCGCCGATGACGTGGTCATGGCCGTCCGCCACCGCGA
>JBAVWI010000273.1:0-22739 GCA_049697735.1 Solirubrobacteraceae bacterium | reverse complement strand
GCCCCCAGCCCGGCCAGCGGCTCGTCGGTGAGGGGGTCCTCGTACTGAATGCCGGCCGAGCAGACATCGGTGAAGGCGCCGGGCTCGTGGCTTGACCACGCGGCCTGCCAGCCGTCGATGAGCTCATTGACGTTCATTCGCCGCGTCGGGTCGCGCCAAGTTGGGCGTCGAGATCCGGCAGTCCCTCCTCGGGCGTAGAAGCCTGCGCGTAGGAGCGGCGCGGGATGCGCCCGGCGCCCCGGGCCAGGCGTCCACCGTCGACGGCGAGGCGGATCGCGGTCGCCATCGCCACCGGATCATGGGCGCGCGAGATGGCGCTCGCGCAGAGCACAGCGTCACAGCCGAGCTCCATGGCCAGGGCGGCATCAGACGCGGTCCCGACGCCGGCGTCGAGGATCACGGGTACGCCGGCTCGTTGCACCATGATCGCGATGTTGTACGGGTTGCGGATGCCCATCCCGGAGCCGATCGGCGAGCCCAGCGGCATCACCGCGGCGCAGCCGACGTCCTCGAGGCGGCGGGCCAGGATGGGGTCCTCGGTGGTGTAGGGGAGGACGACGAACCCATCGTCGACGAGCTCCTCGGCGGCGGCCAGCAACTCGACGGCGTCGGGAAGCAGGGTGCGGTCATCGCCGATCACTTCGAGCTTGATCCAGTCGGTGGCAAACGCCTCGCGGGCCAGGTGCGCGGTCATGACCGCGTCGCGGGCGGTAAAGCAGCCGGCCGTGTTGGGGAGCACCTTCACGGCGGCCGCCTGGAGCACGTCGAGGATGGAGCCGCGCGAGGCGGGATCCAGTCGCCGCAAGGCGACCGTGCACAGCTCAGCGCCGGAGGCGGTGCAGGCCGCGGCCAGCAACTCATGGTTGGCAAAGCCGCCCGTGCCGAGTATCAATCGCGAGCTGAACTCACGGTCGTGGATGCGCAGCCGATCGAGACCCGACATCCGATTCAGCCTCCCTGGATCGCGGCCACGACTTCGATCTGCGCGCCGTCCCCGAGCCGCGTCTCGCTCCAGCGCGATCGGCTCACGACCTCGCCGTCGAGCGCGACTGCCACGCCACGAGCGCCCGGTGAGACATCGAGCATCTCTAACACGCTGGCGACAGTAGCGCCCCCCGCGAGCTCCCGGGCCTCGCCGTTGACTGTCACGATCACGCCGGGCTCCCCGCTGGAGCGGACGCGAAGCGCCCGGGGGCGAAGGCATCGGCGCTCAGATCGGCGCGATCTCCGAGCAGCGCGGCGCAGACCAGCTCCGCGGTCACCGGCGCGAGCAGGATCCCGCCCCGTCCGTGGCCGACGGCCCAGTGCAGCCCGGCCACCGCGTCGGCGCCGATCACGGGCAGGTTGTCCGGAGTCCCGGGCCGCAGCCCGGCCGAGAACTCGTCGAGGACCAGCTCTGAGACGCCGGGTACGAGCTCGCCCGCGTCACGCAAGAGCTCGAAGGCCGCCCCGGCCGTGACGGTGGTGTCAAAGCCGCGTTCCTCCGAGGTGGCGCCGATCACGTAGCGCCCGTCGCCACGGGGCACGATGTAGGTGGGACCCATGCGCACAACCCGGTGCAGCAGGCCAGGCCCGCTGGGGTCGTGAAGGCGCATGATCTGGCCCTTGACGGGTCGCGACGGAATCAGGCTGGGGGTGGCCAGCTCGCTCGCCCACGCCCCGGCGGCGATGACCACCGCCTCGGCAGCCACCGACGACCCGTCGGCCAAGGTCACTCCACTCACCCGGCCGGCCGTGTGTTCGAGGCCGCTGACCGCGGTGCCCTCGCGGACCTCGCCGCCGGCGCTGCGGATCGCCGCCGCCAGACCGGCGGTCAGGCGGCGCGGGTCGACGGCGTGGTCGTCGGGGACGTCGAGGGCGAGGCGCAGGGCGGGAGTCAGCGCGGGCTCGAGGCGACGGGCCGCGCTGGGACGTAAGCGCTCCACGGCCAGCCCATAGCGATGGCGCAGTTCGAGCTCGCGCTCGAGCGCCCTGGCCTCATCTTCGTCGCGGGCGACCAGCAGGGTGCCGCACTGCGAGTAGCCGACGTCCTGATCAGCGGCCCGCGTCAGCTCGTGGACAAACTCGGGGTAGGCGCGGGCGCTGCGCAGGCCGAGCTCGAGCAGAGGCTCCTCGCCGGGCCGGGCCTCGGCGATCGGCGCCAGCATTCCCGCGGCAACGTGCGAGGTCGCACCGCCGACGCGACCGCGTTCGAGGACCAGCACTCGGAGCCCGCGCGTGCTCGCCCGCCAGGCGATCGAGAGGCCGATCGCCCCCCCGCCAACAACGGCAACGTCGACTCCGGATTCGTTGTGCTCGGACAAGAAACCTCCCTGCGCCGGCATTACCCGGTCAGGTCGTGACGGTCGGCGGATCTGGTTCCGCCCTCTCAGCCCGACTGTGGGGCTCCCGTGGCGTTAATCCTAGTAGGTGGCGACCCCACCCACTGGCGGGATCGACCCGCCGCGCCCACCACCCACCCACCTGGCAGACTGAACCGGGTGATCGATCGCCGCCAGCGGCTCGAGCAAGCCGCCCTGTATCTGGTCTGCGACGCCGTTTCGGACGCCTTTCTGGTCCGCGCCCTGCGCGGGGGCGTCGACCTCGTCCAGCTGCGCGTCAAGGACGGCACCGACGAGGAGATTCTCGCCGCCGGCCAGCGCGTGCGGACAGCGGTGCGGGCGGCCGGCGCGCTGCTGATCATCAATGACCGTCCCGACCTCGCGGCCGCCCTGGACGCTGACGGAGTCCACGTCGGACAGGACGATACGGCCGTGGGTAGGGCACGTGAGACAGTCGGCGCCCAGCGGCTGGTCGGCCTTTCCACCCACTCTCCGGAGCAGATCGAGGCCGCGGTGGACACGGGGGTCGACTACCTCGGCGTCGGCCCGGTGTACGCCACCCCGACCAAGCCGGGCCGTGCCCCGGTCGGCCTCGAGCTGGTGCGCTATGCCGCCGGGCACAGTCCGCTGCCCTTCTTCGCCATCGGTGGCGTCAACCCCGGCAACGTTGCCGCAGTTCGCGCCGCGGGGGCACGCCGGATCGCGGTGGTGCGAGCGCTGACCGAATCCGATCACCCCGAGACCGCGGCGGCAGCGCTCCGGGACGCGATCGCCGGCGAGCCCCACCGAGCGGAGGCTGGGGTTGGCGCCGCGTAGTCGCAAGCGCCGGCGTCGCAAGCCGCATTCATCCCGTCCGCCGGGGCAAGCTCCCGTCCGTCCCGCCGAGGTCCCAGACAGCGCCGAGCCCGGTTCGGTCGGCGGCTGGCGCGTCGAGCCTCAGATGACCCGGTCACAACGCCGCGACGCGCAGGTCCGCGCCGGGTTGACCCCGATCAAGCCGGGCGAGCGGCCGAGGGCGATCGTCGCCGGAGCGCTGATTTCGGGGCTGATCGGTCTCGGACAGCTGATCGCCTACTTCGCGGGCCTCAAGATCCACGGCAAGTCTCCGGCTGCCGGCGGGACGATCCTGCTCAGCGTGCTGCTGGTCGTCTGCGCGGCCGGAATGTGGCGCCTCTGGTACGGCGCCGTCCTGGGCTTCATGGCCCTGCTGGCGATCGTGGCGACGCTGTTTTCGCTCCTGCTGATCGAGGCCTCAAACGTGCTCGGGCTGGTGGTAGCGCTGCTCGTCGTGAGCGGCTCGGGCTACCTGTTCTTCAAGCTCGTGCGCGTACTCAGCCGCATCCAGATGCCGCGCTACCCAGGGCGCTGAGCGCGCGTCCGGGCCGTCCGGCGGACGCGCGGCCGTGTCATCGGTGCGGCGACACCGGCGGTATCTGAGCATGCATTACGTGACAAACCTGACTCCTCGGGGGCAAGGTTTCCACTGGTGCATGCTGAGCGCGCGTCTGGTGACAAACTTGGCCGCGACCGCCAAGGTTGGCGCATTCTGCAGGTCGGAGTCAGACCCCCTCCCTCCCTCCCCGAGCCCGGGCGCCAACCGAGGGCGCTCGGCTCAGCGCAGCTCGGCCCAGCGCAGCTCAGCTGGGAAGCTCAGCCAAGTCGAACGACTTGCAGTTCGGGCACTGGCCGGCGACCTTGTAGCCCACGTTTGTGGTCGTGTGGGCGCCGCAACTGAGGCATTCGCAGCGGGCCTGGTGGAAAGGCGGCCGCTCACTCGCGTTGCGCACGATCACGACCAGGGCGGCCGCGGCCGTGGGACAGAACTGAGTCCCGCTGCCGGCCTCGATCTCTCTACAGGCGTCGGCGACGCTCATGGCGTGGCGATAGGGGCGTTCGCTGGTCATGGCGTGAAAGGCGTCGCAGACCAGGGTGATGCGACTGGCAAGCGGGATCTCGGGACCGGCGAGCCCGTCCGGATAACCGGTCCCGTCCCATCGCTCGTGCTCGGCGCGAGCCGCGCCACACAGACGGTGAAGGCTCGGTACCTGGGCCAGCAACTGCTCGCTGGCCAGCGGGTGGGTCCGCATCACCACCCACTCGTCCTCGGTCAGGGGCCCTGGCTTGTGCAGGATCGCGTCGGGGATCGCGAGCTTTCCCACATCGTGCAGAGTCGCCACGTCGCGCACGTCGGCGATCTCCGCGGGAGCCAGACCGAGGCGGTTGGCCACGGCGACGGCGTGGTCGACGACGGCCTTGGAGTGCGAGCCGGTGTAGGAGTCGCGGCTGTCCACGGCGGCGAGCAGGACCGCGACTGCAGCCCCGTGCAGCTCGCTCTCGTGCACGCGGCGCTTGGACTCGTGCAGGGCGCGCTGGAGTTCCTCGCGCTCGAGCACGTCGCACACCATCCGCGCGAAGACGTTGAGAAACTGGAGCTCGCGATAGCCCAGCCCCGGCTTCGGGTCATGGCTGGCGGCGCACAACATCCCGTAGAGCAGGCCGGAGGAGAAGTTGAGCGGGATTGACACGAACGCACCCACGTCCCCCTCGGTGGTGACGCGCAGCGAGCGCGCCCGGTCGTCGGCGCGCACGTCGGCGATCAGGTTCGGCAGCCGGCCCCGGAGGATCCGCTGGCAGTAGGTCTCCTCCAGTGCGATCCGCTTGCCTTCGGCAAAGCCGAATGAGTCGCCGTCACCGCGCACGACACGCAGGATTTCGCTCTCCGCCGTTATCTGCCCGATGAAGGCGACCTCCATGCCGAGGAACTCACGCACGGCATCGACGGCTCGCTCGACGGTGGGCGCCCCGGCCAGTTCAGCTAGCCGCACGGCAGCTTCGTCACTCGCGCGCGGCGTAACCAACGGGTTGGCGACGGTGAAGTTGTCCATCATCGGTCTTATCGGCTTCCCGCCACGGTCCTTTACCGATTGCCGCTGACCCGGTCAAAATGGCGTCGGGCGGCGTCGTGGCGACGTTGGATAGGCTGAGAGCCATGTCTGAATCGGCTTTCGATTGCGTGGTCATCGGCTCCGGCCCCGGCGGCTACGTGGCCGCGATCCGTGCCGCCCAGCTCGGCATGAAAACCGCCGTGATCGAGAAGGACAAAGTCGGCGGTCGCTGCCTGAACTACGCCTGCATCCCGGCCAAGGCCGTACTCCGCGTCGCCGATGTACTGACCGAGATCCGCGAGGCCGGTGACTTCGGGATCAAGGTCTCCGAGCCAGAGATCGACTACGCGGGGGTGAGCGCGCGGCGGACCAAGGTGATCACGACCCTGACCGGCGGCGTCGCGGGCCTGCTCAAGAAGAACAAGATCGAGGTCATCTCGGGCGAGGCAAGCCTGATCGGGTCCGGTCAGGTCAAGGTCGGCGACCAGACGATCACCGCCAAGACGATCGTGCTGGCGGCAGGCTCGATCAAGCGGCCGATCCCAGGGGCGGAGTTCGGCGGCCGCGTGATCGGCACTGAGGAGGCGTGGGCGCTCGACGAGCTCCCAGCCAGCATGGCCGTCGTCGGCGCGGGCGCTTCGGGCGCAGAGATCGCCTCGGCTTACGCCCGCCTGGGAACCGAGGTGATCCTGTTTGAGGCACTGGGTCGCGTCCTGCCCACCGAGGACGCCGACATCTCCAAGCTCGCCGAGCGGGGTCTCAAGCGCCAGGGGATGACGATTCACACCGGCACGCTGGTGGAGGGAATCGAGTCCGGGCAGGACAACGTCATCTTCACCTACGGCGACAGCGGCGAGGGTGAGGTGCAGTGGCTGGTCATCGCCGCCGGTCGCGGTCCTGACATCGCCGCCCTCGGGCTTGAGGCGGCCGGCGTGAAGCTTGGCGACAACGGCCTGATCGCCGTGGACGGGGCCATGCGGACCAGCGTCGAGGGTGTGTACGCGATCGGCGACCTCGTCCCCGGGCCTGCTCTGGCCCACAAGGCCTCCGACGAGGGCGTGATCGCGATCGAGGATGCCGCCGGGATGAGCACCCACCCAATCGAGTACGTGGATGTGCCCCGGGCGACGTTCTGCACACCCAATGTGGCCAGCTTCGGACTCACCGAGGCCCAGGCACGCGACGCCGGCCACGACGTGGTGGTCGGCAAGGTCCAGTACGGAGCTGTCGGCGCGGGCACCGTCTACGGAGACCGGACCGGACTGGTGAAGATCGTCGGCGAGAAGCGTTACGGGGAGCTGCTGGGCGGCCATATCATCGGCGCCAAGGCCACCGAGCTCATCCAGGAACTGGTCAACGCCCGGGCCCTGGAGGGTGGCTACCCCGAGGTGGCGCACCTGGTCCACGGACACCCCACGCTGTCCGAGGCGGTCATGGAAGCCGCCCGGGCCGCAGACGGGTGGCTGATCCACGGCTGACGATCCAGACGCCCGCTCGTGACGCCGGAGCAGCCCGTCTTCTACTACGACCTCGGCTCGGCCGAGTGCTATCTGATCGCCGAGCGGGTCGTCTCCGAACTCTCGGTCATGCCGGAGTGGGAACCGGTGCTCGGTCGCGACCTGGCGATCGGCAATGCCGACCCCGACCGCGACGGGATCACCCGCCAGGCCCGGGCGGCGGGCCTGCAGCCGCTGCGCTGGCCCGACGTGTGGCCTCCTGACACGGAACTGGCGATGCTGACCGCGACCTACGCCAAGCGCGTGGGACGAGCGGTCGCCTTCTCGCTGGCCGCCTTCCGTCAGGCCTTCGCCGGCGGCCGCGACCTGGCCGACGAGGGCACGGTCCTGATCGCCGCCGCCGCCTGCGAGATGCACCCAACGGCGATCCTCAAGGGGATCGGTTTGCGCTCGGTGACCGACGCCCTCGCCGCAGCCGGCGCGCGAGCCCGTGACGCCGGGGTCACCGCACTGCCCGCCATCGAGGTGGCCGGAGAGGTGTACACGGGACCCGGCTGCCTGGAGGCGGCCGAGGCCGGCCTGACCGGGGCGTCGCGATGAAGGCCAATCGCGCCTTTCGGCTCATCGTCACGCGCGAGGGGCGCGAACCCGCTTTTCTGGCCGGCCGGGGACGGCTGGACCGGATCGAGGTCGTGTCGGTGGCGGAGAGCGAGATCGTCCTCTACTGGGAGCTCGGAGCCAAGCAGGCGGCGAGACTTCTCAAGGAGCTGCGCGAAGACCTGGTGGGTCTCGATGCCGAGGAGTTCCTGGCCCGGTGGGACGGCGCCGACGTCACCGCCGACTGGCCCCTCTAGGCCGGGTCTAGGTGGATGCACTGATGGCCGAGACCCTCAAGGGCGAGACGACCGTGCTCGAGCCGACGCGTGCCGAGCGCGCGATCGCCCGCCGCACCGCCGAGACCCGGGCGACCGTCCCCGACCTCGAGCTCGGAGCCGAGGTTGACATCGCGCCGGCTCTGGCGGTCGCAGCCGGCCAGGAATGCTCACTGGCCGCGGTGCTCATCCGGGCCTGCGCGCTGGCCCTGCGCGCCTCGCCGCGGGCCAACGCCGCCTACCGCGATGGGCGCTATGAGCTCTATTCGCGCGTCAACGTCGCCGTAACCGTGGCCACCGAGGACGGCTACGCCACCCCGACCCTGCTTGACGCCGACACCAAGCCGCTGCCGATGCTGGACGCGGAGCTGACGACGCTGGCCGATCGCGCGCGCACCGGCGAGCTGACGCCGCCGCAGCTGGCCGGCGCGACCTTCACCTTCACCGACCTCGGCGCCTGGAGGGTCGACCGACCGGGGACCCTCGTCTCGCCGCCCCAGGCGGCAGCGCTCGCCGCCGGCGCGGTCCGCTCCGTGCCGGTGGTCCGCGAGGGAGCGGTTGTCCCCGGGCAGCTACTCAGCCTCACGCTGGCCTGTGACAGCCGCATCCTCTTCGGGCTTCACGCCGCCCGCTTCCTGGCCAGCGTCTGCGAGCAGCTCGTCGCTAGGCGGTGACTGGCGGGGGCACGGCCGCGATCGGGCGAGGTGAGGGACCGGTCGGGCCGGCGGGAGTGAAGTTGGGCAGCGAGAGGGCAAAGATGGTTCCCCGGGGGGTGCTTTGAACCGTGCAGATTCCCCCGTGTGCCTTGGCGATCGCGTCGACGATGGCCAGGCCGAGGCCGACCCCGCCGGCCGAACGGGTGCGGGCCGAGTCAGCCCGGGCGAAGCGGTCAAAGATGCGGTTCAGGGCTTCGGGGGGGACCCCGCAGCCCTCGTCCTCGACCTCGATCGACACCCGTCCGTGCCCGAGGCGGCGAGCTCGCAGCTCGATTCCGGCCGAGGGCAGCGAGTATTTGACCGCGTTCTCGAGCAGCGCGTCCAGCGCCGAGCGCAAGCGCTCCACGTCGACGATCAGCTGTCCGGCGGCCAGCTCGCCCAGCCGCCAGGTCCGGGGCGCCAGTTCGGCCCAGCGCATGAACACGTCTTCGAGCAACGGCTCGAGCTCGACCGCCTCGGTCTGGACGAAGTCCGGCTGGTCGGCGTTGGCCAACAGCAGCAGGCGAGCCAGGATGGCGTCGATGCGGCCCAGCTCGTCGAGGGCGACATCGACCTCGGAGGATTCAAAACCGTGGGAGCGCAGGAGCTCGAGGTGGCCGCGCGCGATCGTCATCGGCGTGCGCAGCTCGTGCGAGGCATCGTGGACGAAGCGCTCCTGGCGCTGCAACAGCGAGCGCCGCTCCTCGGCCCGGTGCTCGGCGATCGCCAGTGCCTCGACGCGGCGCCGGGCATGCCACACCATGGCCAGGAACATGGCCGCCATCAGGGGGACCTCGTAGAGCTCACCCCACAGCTGGATGCCGCGGAACGCGTCGAGGCCGATCGAGAATCCGGTCATCGCCATAACCGCGGCGAGCACGATCAGGGTGGGGCGCAGCGCCCAGACCCGGAAGCCGTAGAGGAGGGTGAGACTGATCCAGACGAAGTGAAAGGGGATCGTCTCCCAATCGGGCCAGGCGATCATCGCCGCGTAGTTGAGGGCCGCGAACAGCATCCAGAGCAGCTCCACTCGGTAGCGGCGCGCACGCGAAGGTGATCCGTGGGTAGTCAATGACCCGGGCGCCGGGCGCCAAAGCGCAGCCGGCGTGCGGCGCTTCAGCGTCCCGCCGCTCACGCGGCGGCTCGGTAGCCGGCGTTGCGAACCGTCTCGATCGGCGCGTCGGGCCCGAGCTGTCGCCGCAGCCGTCGCACGCACACGTCAACGACGTTGGAGCGGGGATCGAAGTCATAGCCCCACACCTCCGAGAGGAGGCGCTGGCGGCTGACGACCTCACCCACGTGGAGCATGAGGAAGTGCAGGAGACGGAACTCGCGGTCTGACAGGTCGGCGAGGACGTCGCCGAGACGAGCCTGACGACGGGTGAGGTCCAGCGCCAGGCGGCCCGTGCGCAGCATGGTGCCGTCGCCACCATGGCTGCGGCGAAGCTGGACACGAGCCCGCGCGAGCAGCTCGTCGAGCGAGAAGGGCTTGTCCAGGTAGTCGACGGCACCGAGCTCGAAGCCGCGCAGCTTGGTGGCGATGTCCGTGCGCGCCGAAAGGATGAGCACGGGCAGCGCGGGACACAGGCGCTGTAGCTCGGACAGCACCTCGAGCCCGTCGCGTCCGGGCAGTAGGAGGTCCAGAATCATGAACTCGTAGCTGCCGGCCAGGGCACGCTCGAGCCCGCGCTCCCCGTCCTCGACGACGTCGACCTGAAAGCCTTCGGCCTCGAACGCACGGGCAAGGAATGCGCGAATCCGGGCCTCGTCTTCGACGACAAGTATCCGCATTTCCCTCTTAGCTACATCTTACGTTTACTGAGATGACTTGTAAATGACGGCGAGATGACATCCCGGTCATCTTCTTCGCGTTTCCGCGCAGGCGTTGTAGGTTTGCGCCGCCATTATGAGAGAGGGAGGGTGATGACCGCGAGGGGTAGGAGAGCTCTTGGCCTCGGGCTGGGCACCGTGCTGGTCTGTGTGCTGCTGGGCCTTTACGTCGGCCTTTACCTGACCAACGTCCCCGGCTCTGCGGCGGCTGTGACAACCTCCTCCGGCGACCAGCTGTACCTGGCCACGGTCGCGGCCGCGGCGCTCGACGATCCGCATCCCACCTGGGTGTCCTACTACGCGGTCAGCGCGAACTCGACCAACTGGCGCCACGTGACCACCTACGTGATGCCCGCCCACACGCTCGTGCACATGACGATCTACGAGTACGACACCCAGACCGGCCTGCGCAACCCGTTTCTCGGCCAGGCGACTGGGACGGTCGGCGGCACCATCATGGTGGATGGCAAGCCAACCGTGGCCGTCGACCCAGCGACGGCGTCGCACGTGTTTGCCATCCCCCAGATCGGCCTCTCGGTGCCCCTTCCCGGGCCCGACGCCAACGCCAAGAACTTGTGCGCCAACGCGCCCTGCTCGTTGAGCAACGCCCACGTGGCGATTTCCTTCACCTTCCGCACGCCGGCCAAGGGCCTGTACCGGTGGCAGTGCTTCGTGCCCTGTGCGCTGGGCTTTATCAACGGCGTCGGTGGCCCGATGGCGACGGTCGGGTACATGGATGGCTTCATCAAGGTCGTCTGAGGGAGATCCCGGCATGGACAACGTCAATCACTTCCGCCGCGTCTCGCTGATCTGGCTGGTCGCCTCCGTCATCCTCACGCCGATCGTCGTGCTCGTGGTCGCGCCGGGCTTGCCCCCGGGCAACGGATCGGACCAGGCCGCGGGACAGGTTGTCGACAACACGGTCCTGCTCGGCGTCTCGACGCCACTCGCATTGGTGGTCCTGGTTTATTACATCTATGCCCTGATCACCTTCCGCGAGCGTGAGCCGGCCGGGGTGATCCTCGACGGGCCGCCGACCCGTGGCCACTCCGGGATCCAGACCACGTGGCTGGCGGTGACAACTGTCACCGTCCTGTTCCTGGCCGCCTACGGCACGATCCGCATGCTCGACGACGGCTCGGGCGGCGGCCAGGGCCCGAATCCGATCGCCAAGCCGGCCGGCGCCGCCCACGCACTTCAGGTCCAGGTCATCGCCCAGCAGTGGAAGTTCACCTACCGGTGGCCGAGCTACGGCGGCATTGAGACGCCGGGGCTCGAGCTCCCCGCCAACACCCTGATCGAGTTTCACGTCACCTCGCTGGATGTGATCCACTCGTTCTGGGCCTACCAGCTGGCAGTCAAGGCCGACGCCAACCCCGGCGTCGACAACATCGCCTACGTGACCACCGGCCAACCGCTGACCTTCAACATCCGCTGCGCCGAGCTGTGCGGCGTGTGGCACGGGTACATGTACGAGACCGGGCAAGTGGTCGCTCCCAGCCAGTTCAAGACCTGGATCGCCCAGGAGCAAAAGCAGTTCGCGCCGGCCACCAAGAACCTGGGGCCGTATCAGAAGGTGTACAACCCGGCCCCCCAGAGGAGAGCTTGATGACCGCGATCGCGATTCCCGCCGGCCGGCAGCCCATGTGGCGCCGTCTGCTCGGCTTCAACCTGCTCACCGGGATCATCGGTGCGATCGTCGGCTGGCTGGTCGGGGACGCGATCGGCACCGCCATTCACGCCCCCAGCCTGGACTACTTCAGCCTCGGAACGGGCGTCAACGACATCGGTGTCCTGCTCGGCTATCTGTTCGGCGTGATCGGGTTCCTGGTCGGGCTGGGCTTCGCCAACTACCCCATACGACGTATGCTCGGCCACCCCCCCACGCTCGCCGAACACGAGGCTGAGGGCGAGGGGCTGGGGCGCTACTTCCGGCTCTGTACCGACCACAAGGTGGTCGCGATCCAGTACGTCGTCGGGATCGGCGTGTTCTTCTTCGTCGGCGGAGTCAACGCCATGCTGATCCGCACCGAGCTGCTGCAGCCCAACGTGCACGTGTTCGGCGCCAACCAGTACTTGACCCTGGTCGGCATGCACGGGGCGATGATGATGGGGATCATCACCTCGAGCATCCTGGGTCCGTTTGCCAACTGGCTGGTACCGCTGATGATCGGAACGCGCAGGATGGCTTTCCCCCGGATCGAGTCCTTCACCTTCTGGTTGGTGATGGCGGCCGGCGTGGTGCTGATCACGACGATCTTCTTCGGCGGCTTCCAGACCGGCTGGACCGGTTATCAGCCGCTCGGCGATCAGGGCACGGCCGGCTACGACGCCTACATCGGCTTCTTCGCCCTGATCGGGATATCGATGTGCCTGCTGGGGTTCAATTTGCTGGCCACGATCATCGCCATGCGATCACCCGGGATGACCTGGCAGCGGCTGCCGATTTTCGTCTGGAGCGTCATCGCCACCGCCATCCTGATGATGCTGGCGGCTCCGATGCTCCTCGCCGCCCTGCTCATGGGCGCGCTGGACCGCACCGTCCAGACCGCCTTCTTCGTGACCGGTAACGGGGGCAGCTCCTACCTGTGGGAGAACCTCTTCTGGGTCTTCGGTCACCCCGAGGTCTACATCGTCGCCCTGCCCGGCTTCGGGATCGTGCTCGAGCTGCTTCCGGTGTTCTCGCGCAAGCCGCTGTGGGGCTATCGCCTCGGGGTCTCCGGCATGCTCGGCGTGGCCGTGCTCAGCTTCTTCGTCTGGCAGCACCACCTGTTCGTGAGTGGCATCAACGCCGATCTGCGGCCCTTCTACATGTTCTCCACCGAACTGATCTCGCTGCCCACCGGGTTCGTGTTCCTGTGCGCGATGGGGACGATCTGGCGCGGGCGAATACGGTTCACGGTGCCGATGCTGTTCTGCCTGGCCTGGGTGTTCAACTTCCTCGTCGGCGGCATCTCCGGGGTGTTCCTGTCCGACGTCCCGAGTGACGTGTCGACCCACGGCACGTTTTTCTCCATGGCCCACTTCCATTACACGATCATGGGCGGCCAAGTCTTCACCATGTTCGCGGCCATCTACTACTGGGGTCCGAAGATGATCGGTTTCAAGTTCAACGAGAGGCTGGCCAAGCTGCACTTCTGGTTGATGTTCATCGCCTTCAACTCAACCTTCCTGCCGCTCTTCGCGGTCGGCTTGCTCGGGCAGCCCCGCCGGGTGGTCACCTACCCGGCCAACCTCCAGGCCCTCAACATCTGGGTCTCGGTCTCGGCCTTCGTGCTCGGGATCTCGATGCTCATCTTCCTGGTCAACCTGTGCTATTCGATGCTGATCAAGCGCGAGCCGTTCGGGGACAACCCGTGGCATTCCAAATCGGCTGAGTGGCAATTGCCCACCCCGGTCCCGGTCCATGACTTCGACCGCTTCCCGGTCTTTGACGAGGATCCCTATCCCTACGGCGTGGATACACCCGGGTCACCCGCGCTGCAGCCGGCCGGAAGCGGGGCATAGCCATGGAAGGCTCGGCCTCAGCCCCCACCCATCCCTCGATCGAGCTCGAGCCGCCCGAGTGGCAGCCGCGCGCGATGTGGGTCAGCGCCCGCCAACTCTGCGGCGCGGCGGCGTTCTTCTTCATCGCCTTCGTGTTCGCGTATTTCTATCTGCGCTCGCTGGACACGAGCGGCGACTGGAAGATCGGACACGTCAGCCCGTCGGTGGGTCTGGGTGTGGTCATCGTCGTCGTCCTGGTCATCAGCGGGGGTGCCATGCGCGCCGCTTCGCTGAAGCCCGAGCTCACCGTCCGGGCGGGCGGCGCGGCGGTGGCCCTGGCGCTGCTGGCCATCGTGCTCCAGGTGGTCGAATGGACGACCCTCGGCTTCGGCCCGGCCAGCGGGGGTTACGCCAGCGTCTACGTCGGATGGACCGGTTGCTACACGGTCTTCATGCTCTTGATGGTCTACTGGATGGAGACCCAGGTGGCGACCGTGTGGCGCCGACGCAAGCTGGGCGTCGGGGCGACCCCGGCCCATTTGCTGACCGACTCGGCGACGATCAGCGCCGGGATCAAGGCCTGCTCATTTGTGTGGACGTTCTACGTCTGCAACGGTGTGCTCGCCTTCGTGCTGCTCTACCTGCTCTAACGATGTCTCGGCTCGCGTCCAAGGCGGCACACGGAGGCGCGGCGTGAGCTGGCACGGCTGGTCAGTCCAGCCCCCGCTCGCCTACGTGGCAGTGGCGGCGCTGCTGTATTGGTGGCCGGCCGCCCGGGGCCGGACCAATCGTCGCCCGGGCAGATCACCGTGGCCTGCCGTCGCCTTCGCGGGCGGCCTGCTGACGATCGTGCTCGCCCTGGACTCTCCCCTGGACGGCTACGCCGACACGCTGTTCTGGGCCCATATGACCCAGCATGTCCTGCTCCTCACGCTGGCGCCGCCGCTGATTCTGTTCGGGCGCCCGTGGCCGCGGATGTGGCAGGCGCTGCCGTTGCGCTCCCGAACCAAGATCGGACGGGCGTTGGCCCTCAGCCCGTGGGCCAAGCCGCTGCGCGCCCTGGCGCGACCGATCCCGGCCTTCGTGCTCTTCAACGGCACGATCATCGCCTGGCACATTCCCGCCGCCTATGACGCCACCCTGGGCTCGGGCGCCGTCCACGATCTCGAGCACGCCATGTTCTTCTTCACCGGCCTGCTGTTCTGGGCCCGGGTGATTGATCCGGGGCCGCTGCGGCCGCGCCTGCCGTGGTTGGGGCGGGTGACCTACGTGGTCAGCGCGATGATCATCGGCTGGGTAATCGCCATCACCCTGGTGCTGGTTCCGGAGCCGATCTACTCTCATTACGCCCTGCTCACACACCGGCCGGGCGGGATCTCGGCCATGACCGACCAGCAGCTGGCGGCCGGGATCATGTGGGTGCCCGGCTCCCTCGCCTACGGGGTGGCGATGATGCTCGGCTTCTACCGCTGGCTTGAACCAGACAGCGCTTCTAACTCGCGCCAGCGGGCGCTCACCACCTGAGGAGGACTGATGATTCCGTTCGCAGACAACTTCCTGGCCGGTTCGGTGCTCTCGCTGGTCATGCCGGCCGGGTTGCTGATCGCGATCGCGGTCTGGTACCTGGTGGCCGTCCGTCACGTGCCCAGTGACACGCCCGAGTCCTCCGCGATGCTGCCGCCCCAGGAGGTCGTCGAGGCCGCTGGCGAGAGCGTGAGTGAGGTCACCCCGGCCGACCCGCAGCCCCCCCAGGCGTGATGGAAGCCCGCGCCGAACTGCCGGTCGCCGCGCCTCCTGCACTGATCGGGTCCGCGACCCGAGCGACCCTGCGCGACTACGTGACGCTGACCAAGCCGCGGATCATGTCGCTGCTGGTCCTCACGGCGGTGTGCGCGATGATCGCCGCGGCGGGCGGGGATCCCGGGCTCGGACAGCTGCTCGCGCTGGTCATTGGCGGCGGCCTGGCCTGTGGTGGGGCGAGTGCGCTGAACCATGTGCTGGACCGCGACATCGATCGGCTCATGGGGCCGCGCACGGCGTCGCGGCCGGTGGCTGCCGGGCGCATTTCGCCTCGGCGGGCGGTGGCCTTCGGCCTCACCCTGAGCGCGCTGTCCTTCCTGCTCCTGGCCACGGTGACCAACCTGCTGGCCGCTTGCCTGGCCGTGTCCGGTGGCGCCTTCTATGTGCTCGTCTACACGCTCTGGCTCAAGCGCCGCACGACCCAGAACATCGTCATCGGAGGCGCCGCGGGAGCGATTCCCCCGCTGGCCGGCTGGGCCGCGGCTCACGGCCATCTCGGTCTCGGCGCAGTCTTTCTGTTCGTCACCGTGCTCCTGTGGACACCTCCCCATTTCTGGGCCCTGGCGCTCCTCCTCGCCCCCCATTACGAGGCGGCGGCGGTGCCGATGATGCCGGTCGTGCGGGGCGCCGCCGCCACCGCGCGCCAGGTCCTCGTCTACACCGTGGTGCTCAGCGCGGCGACGCTGGTGCCGGTGCTGACCGGCACCTTCGGGATCCTCTACCTGCTGGCCGCGCTGGCCCTGAATGCGACCTTCTGCGTGCTCGCCTGGCGGGTGTGGCAGCAGGCGAGCGCCAAGCGGGCGGCCGTGCTCTTTCACTATTCGCTGCTGTACCTGGCCCTGCTCTTCGTCGCCGTCGCGGTCGACGCCGCGGTGCGCTGACGCCTACGAGGGTTCGCGCTCGAGCACGCGGATATCGTGGGCGAGACCTTCGGGGGTGAGTTGGTCCGCGGCAAAGCCGATTCGTTCGAGGCCGCGCTTGTCGATCAGGATCACGAACGTCGAATGATCGACTTTGGGGGTCACGGGAAGCACCGCGTACGCGTGCCAGATCGGGCGCATGACCTTCTCGGGTCCGTTGAGAAAAGCCAGCCGTCCGGTCATGTCGTGCTTGGCCAAGAAGGCGCGGCGGTGGGCGACTGTGTCCTGCGCGGGCTCAGCGCTGACACCGATCGCCGGGACTCCGCGACCCCCGTTGGGGAGCAGGTTGAGCGCGCCCTTGATCTGCTCGACCATGAACGGGCAGGTGTCGTGGCAGAGCGAGTGGATGAAGGTGAGCACGACGACGTGCCCGCGGTAGGCAGACAGGGTGACGCGGCGGCCGTTGACGTCACGAAGGCTGAAGTTGTGGGCCCGCAGGCCGGGCGGCATCGTCGGCCCGGCGAACTGAGAAGCCGTGGGGGGCGCGGCCTGGCTCGGGGCCGGGCCCCGGTTGCCGGCCAGTACGAACACGATCGCGCCGGTCAGCACGACCAGCAATACCATCAACACCCGCTGCAGCTTGGCGCTTGCCGCCATGGCTCGAGATTTTCGCATGAATGAGGCCGAGCAGCTGGCGGCGAGCCTGAGCTCCGTGGTGCATGACGAGCGTGTGCTGGCCGCCCTGGCCCGAACGCCGCGCGAGCGCTTCGTGCTCGCCGAGGATCGCGATCGCGCCTACGAGAACATCGCCCTGCCGATCGGGTGTGGGCAGACGATCTCCCAGCCGGTGGTGGTGGCGCGGATGCTGGATCTGCTCGAGCTCACCGAGGCCGACCGGGTGCTCGACGTGGGCACGGGCTCGGGTTATCACGCGGCGGTGCTGGCCCGGCTGTGCCGGCACGTGTGGACGGTCGAGCGTCACGCCGAGCTCGCCTGGGCGGCCGCGAACATACTCGCGGAGCTCGGGCTGGCCAACGTGACCTGCCTGTGCGGCGACGGGGGGGTTGGCGTGCCCGACGAGGCTCCCTTTGACGCCATCAACGTCGCCGCCGCCGCGGGCGCCGCGGTGCCACGAGCGCTGGAGGCCCAGCTCGCCCCGGGTGGCCGCCTGGTCGCGCCGGTCGGCTGGCCCGATCAGCACCTGACCCGAATCCGCCGCTCCCGCGACGGCGTTCACCGCGAACGGCTGGACCCGGTCAGGTTCGTGCCGCTCGTGTCCGGGGAGGAGCCGTGACAGCTAGTCGCGCCTGCATGACGCTCACCGCGACCGGGCTCTCGTCGATGAGCACGAAGCGCCGGCCCAGCTCCCGGCAGACGGCGCCCAGCGTGCCCGAGCCCGCGAACGGGTCCAGGCACCAGCCCCCCGGACGCGCCGAGGCGGCCACCATGCGCCGGAGCACGCCCTCGGGCTTCTGGGTCGGATAGCCGGTCTTCTCGGCGCCGTTGGTGGGCACGATGGTGTGAAACCAGACGTCGGTGGGCCGCTTACCGCGCGCCGCCTTCTCGGCGCTGACCAGTCCCGGGGCCATGTACGGCTCGCGGTCGACCGCCTCGGCGTCGAAGTGGTGGGCCCCCGGGGTGCGGACATAGGCGAGGATCGTGTCGTGCTTGGCCGGCCAGCGACGACGCGGTTTGGCGCCGTAGTCGTAGGCCCAGATCAGTTCATTGAGGAAGGCATCACGGCCGAAGATCTCGTCCAGGAGGAGCTTGCAGTAATGCGCCTCGCGGTAGTCGATGTGGAAGTAGAGCGTTCCGTGCGGAGCCAGCAACTCGCGGGCCCGGGTCAGCCGAGGCTCGAGAAAGCCCAGGTAGTCGCCAAAAGCGTCGTCGTAGCTGAGTGACTGCAGCAGCTGGGTGCGGTAGCGCCGCCCACCGAACCCGAGCCGAGCGGATTGCGGATCCCTGCTCGCGGCCAGCGTGTGCCGGACCTGGGCACGGCCGGTGTTGAACGGCGGATCGAGGTACACGAGGTCAAACTGAGCCTCGGGCAGGCCGCCGAGCGCAGTTGCGTTGTCTCCGGCCAGGATCAGGTCATCGTCGAGCACCACCGGTTCATTGACCGACTGGGATCGCATAGGTGGCAACGTACCGCTGTGGGCGGCTGTCAGCTGGGCATAAAGGCCGCCTGACAAACCGTGAGAAGGTTCTGAGAACCGCTAGGATCTCGCGTGGTGGTTTCTGACTTCTATACACGCCTGCGGCTTTCCGCCCTGGCGCGCAAGGTCACGCGCTACGCGATCGGATCCGTGGTTGCCTTGCTGACCAGCGTGATCGTATTCGCGCTGCTCTACGTGCTGCACGTGGGCACGACGGCTGACTCGATCGCCGCCTTCCTCGCCGGTGCCCTGCCCAACTGGGTTCTCAACCGTCGTTGGGCGTGGAAGATCCGCGGCAAGGTCAACTTCTGGCGCGAGGTCGTCGCCTACGTCGTGATCTCGCTGCTGGTCCTGGTCGCGTCCTCCGCCGCCACCGGCTGGACGCAGTCACGGGTCGTCCATGGAATCGCCCCTGGCCACGGCATCCGCGTGATCCTGGTCACCGCCTCCTATGTGGCCGTACAGGCCTTCTTCTTCGCCGCCAAGTTCCTGGTCTACGAGCACTGGGTGTTCGCAGGCCGCTCTCGGCTTCGAGCCGCTCTGCGATCGCGCCACCAGGTGTGGACCGCGGCGCGCGCGAACCGCACGCCGTAGCCGAAGTTCCCGCCCTTCTTGGTTTTGGTCGCGTGGTGGCCGCGGTCACGCATGGTGGTCGGGACCTCGGCCAGGCGATAGCCGTGCAGGGCGGCTGAGATCATCAGCTCCGAGGCCTGGTACTGGGCCTGCTCGAGGACGACGGTGGCCGTCACCTCGGAGCGCATCGCGCGCAGACCGCAGGCCGGGTCGGTGATCCGATGGCGGACGAGCAGGCTGATCAGGGCTCCGAACACGATCACGCCGGCGTGGCGGGTGGTATCGGTGGTCAGCTCGCTGCCCAGCCGGCGCGAGCCGGAGACGAAGTCGGCCCGACCGTTGAGGATCGGCTCGATCACCGCGGCAATCTCCTTGGCCTCGTACTGGCCGTCGGCGTCGATTGTCACGATCACCTGGGCCCCGCGGGCCCGGGCCAGCCAGTAGCCGAGCCGCAGCGCCGCGCCCTGACCGCGGTTGACCGGGACATCACAGACCAGGGCCCCCGCCTCCCGCGCGCGAGCGGCGGTGGCGTCCTTGGCACCGTCGACCACGACGATCGTCTCGCTGCGCAGTCCCGCGGCCTCGGTGGGGATCCCGGCGATCACCTCGGCGACTGTCGGCTCCTCGTTATAGGCCGGGATGACAACGGCCAGCGGGGCACCCAGACCGGCCGGGTAGGCGGCCAGAAAGGCCTCGGCGGCCGATCGCTCAACGGGCTCGAGGCGCTCGTTCTCCGCCCCGGTGACGGATCGATCGGGGTCGGCCAGGGTCACGCCGCGGGCGCCTTGACGTCGGCCGTGGACCACTCCTCCCAGACGGCGACGAGGCCGTCGGCGAGGGCCGGAAAACGCGGTGACCAGCCGGCCGCGTGGGCGCGACTGGGGTCGACGATCACGGCGGGCATCTCCCCCGCCTTGGCCGGTCCGTTGCGCACGGGCAGTTGCGCCCCGCTCACGGCACGGACCGCCGCCACCACCTCATGGACCGAAAGCGAGGTGCCCGAGCCGATGACCATCGGCCCCGTCCACGCCTCGCTGGTCAGGCCCAGGCGCATCGCCTGGACCACATCGGAAACGTGAACGTAGTCGCGCACCTGGGTGCCGTCGCCGTAGATCTCGAACGTGGTGCCGAGCCGGATGGCCCGCATCAGCCGGGCGACGATGCTGTCCTTGGCCTGCATTCCCGGGCCATAGACGTTGGTCAGCCGGATGCAGGCGCAGCGCAGACCGTAGGACGCCGTATAGGCCGACATCAGCATCTCGCCGGCGGCCTTGGTCGAGCCGTAGGGGGTGAGCGGGCGCAGCGTCGCCGCCTCGGAAATCTTGGCCGCCTGCATCGGGCCGGTGACCGCGTTGGTGGAGGCGAAGGACAACGAGGTCACCCCCGCCTTGCGTCCCGCCTCGAGCAGCGCCGCGGTTCCGGCCACGTTGGTCTGAAAAGTGAGCTCGGGGTGCTCGAGCGAGCGCAGGACCGAGGTGACAGCAGCCAGGTGGACGATGGAATCAAAGCCACCCGCGAAGGCGGCCTCGAGGACCGCCGGATCGGCGATGTCGCCGATCACCACGTCGACGGAAGGGTCGGGGTGCGATTGCAGATCCACGACACGGACCTGTGCTCCGCCGGCGCTCAGCTCCGAGACGACGTGGCGGCCGATGAAACCCGAGCCGCCGGTGACCAGGACACGGCGTCCGGCCAGCGACTGGGTAGCGGGGCCGGCGGCGCTCACGTCGCCCAGCCGTGCTTGTTCATACGGACACTCCAATACCTTCGATCGACAACTGCGCTCCCTTTCCTCCCCAGGATGGGTGGGTCAGCCATGAAGCGAAACCCGCTGACGCGAGCGCGCACGAGAATATCCGCCGGCGGCCAGTGAGCGGCTCCCGCTCGGACCCGGTTGAGGATACGCGATCCGAGGGGTGGAGCACCGGCAATCGCTGATACCTTCGGGCACCGGTGTCGGAGCCAATGTCTTCCGCGCGGGCCCAGCCGGCGGTCAGCAGCACGGGCCGTACGTTCCGCGCCCGCAGTCAAGCCACAGGTCGCGCGATTTTCTCACTGCGCTGGCCGCTTGGGGCGGTGCTGCTGCTCGCCGTCGCGGCCCTGCTGGTAAGGGTGGCCCGGGTCCGGCCGGGGTATGACCCCTACGGCTGGCTGGTGTGGGGCCATCTCACCCTCCATGGCAAGCTCGATACCAACGGAGCGCCCTCCTGGAAGCCGCTCCCGTACCTGTTCACGCTCCCCTACGCGCTGGCCGGCCGGGATGCCGTGTACCTGTGGATGACCACCGCCTTTGCCGTCTCGCTGAGTGGCGTGGTGTTCGCGTGGCGAGTCGCCTTCTGGCTCGTGCAGGCGCCGGCGCGGCACCGCTACGCCGGCCATGGCGCCGGGCTGGTTGCCGCTCTCGCCGTAGCCGGGATCAGCCGGTATCCACACTCGATCCTCACCTCCGAGTCCGACACCATGATCGTCGCGGTGTGCCTCGCCGCGGTGGACTGCATGCTCTGCCGACGCTATCGGTGGGCGTTTTGGCTGTGGTGGCTGGCGGCGCTCGGACGGCCGGAAGCCTGGGCGCTGCTCGTCCTGTATCTCCTGTGGGCGTGGCGGAAGGTCCCGGCCATGCGCTGGCAGATGGTGGCTGGCGTCGCGCTCGTGCTGCTGCTCTGGTTCGGGATCCCCGCGCTGACCTCCAAGAGCGTGTTCTCGGCCGCCAACCTGGCCGAGCACTCCCCCCGTGCGCTGCACGGCAACAAGGTCACCGGCACCCTCGGGCGGTTCCTCGCCCTCAACGCCCCCCCGATCAAGATCGCCGGACTGCTCGCCGTGATCCTGGCTGTGCTGCGGCGCGACCGGCGCGTGCTGGCGCTCGCCGTCGGGGTGGTGGTGTGGGTGGCGATCGAGATCGGCTTCGCGCTGCACGGCTGGTCGGCTGTGTCTCGTTACATCTACGAGGCGGGTGCCGGCCTCGGCGTGCTGGCCGGGGTGTTCGCGGGCCGGGTGATCCTCGACGCGCCCCGGGTGCTCGAATGGATGCGCGTGCGAGCCTCGCCGCAGCTGGCGGCCCTGGCCTCGCTGGTCGTCCTGGCCGGGTTCGCCCTGTGGCTGGCCCCGACTGCGCGCTCGCGGGTCGTCTTTGAGCAGCAGGACCTCTCCTTACAGCGCACGCGGGCCCACGAGATCAAGCTGCTCGAGCGCGTCGTGGATCATCTCGGCGCGGCTCGGATCCTGGCCTGCGGGCACCCCAACATCCACATCGCCTGGCAGAGCGCCCTGGCCTGGGATCTTGGTACCAACGTCGGAGTGCTGTTCTACAACCCAAACTCCCAGCTCACCGATCCGCACCCGGTGGAGAACATGTACACGCGCTCGTATGGGTGGTCGTTCTTCCCCAGCCACATCACGACCGCCGCCCAGGCCGTCCGCTGTCGGGGCCTGAGCTACAAGACATGAGCTGGGCTCCGCCGGAACGCCCCTCGCTGTCCCCGCGCCGACGCTCAGGCGCGCGAGCGGGCAGGCGGCGGGGCGGGCGGGACAATCTCATTGCCCAGCGCCGCCGGCGTCTGGTCGTACTGGTCGTGGTCGTGGTGGTCGCCGTGGCCGCGCTGATCTCGGCGCTGGCCTCCGGGCCCCTGCCCGGACCGCCCCGGGCCGGCCTGGCCTCCGCTCCGGGCGGGGATGTCTTTGCCTACGCAGCGGCCGGCGAGGCTGACTACATCGCGCGGGCGACGGCCGGCAACGCCCATGTCCTGTTCGCCATGAGCCCGGGCGGCGCGGTGGCCACCGCCGCGCGGGTCGCCGCCTACCGGC
>JBAVWI010000272.1:0-10989 GCA_049697735.1 Solirubrobacteraceae bacterium | reverse complement strand
GTACTCGGCCGGCGCGAGCCGGCCGGCGAAGTGCACCCCGGGCGGCGGCGCCGGGCCGCGCTCGATCCCGGCCACGACCAGCGTCTCGCCCTCACGGCGGGCCCGTTCCCAGGCGGCGAGGATGAAGTCCAGCCGTCGCTTGACCGGATCCCCGGTATAGGCGAGCACGGCGATGTCACGGACGCCGTCCGCCGGGCCCGAGGGCTCGACTGGTACCGGGACCACGATCGGCTCGGCGACCGCCGGCCGGGCAGTGCCAAGGGCCTGGAGCGAGTTCTCGGCCATGGTCAGAACCAAGGGCGCGGCCGCCAACCGGCGGGTCTCCACCTGGCGCTGCCACAGGCCGTGACGCCCCGGGCGATTGTCGCGGGCCAGGCAGTCAAGCCAGATCGCCCCCGGGCGCGGCCAGAGCAGAGCGGCCGTCATCGAGCAGTAGACGATCGCGGGGCTGTGGCCGCCGGACGCGCCGAGGCGGTCGGGCTCGGCCGCCAGAGCCCGGGCCGTGCTGCGCCGGGCGGCGAGAGCCTGGACGAAGTCGGTGAGCATGAAGGTCCGGACCGTCGGGACAGGTCCGGTGTCAACGGTCTGCACGTACGCGCCCCCGCGGGCCAGGCCGGCGGCCAGCTCGCGGGCGGCGGCCCGCCAGCCGGTGGTGGCGCCGACCGAGACGACGAGCACGTCGGGAGCTCTGGCAGGCAAAGCGGGTGCTCTCAGGCGCGCGGCTGGGCCGAACGCGAGGCCGCGGCGCCGTTGAGCTCGAGCAGATTGGAGCGAAAGCCGGGGGTGCGGACGAGCCGGATGGGGCGCAATGGAGACGTTCGGTCGACGTAGAAGCGGGCGCCGTCGCGCTCCTCGATCGCTGTCACCGCCGAGGACTGACGTCGCCAGGCCAGCGCCCAGATGATCGCGAAGCCGGTGGCGATGGCCGGCACCTGGGGTGCAAACACGCCCAGGATCCCGGCCCCGACTGTGCACAGGAGCAGCGGCCAGAGGCGGTTGAGGACCGTCCGCGAGGGGTCGACCTCGGGCAGCGAGGCCTGCATGCGGGCGCTGGCCAGCAGCGAGGCGATCGGCGAGGAGGTCTCATTCCGGCGCCCGAACCACAGCCCGATCAGCCCGGCGACGATCCACCAGCCGGCGGCGATCGGCACCAGCAGCTGATCACTCGAGCTCGCCGCCCCGGCCAGCGTGATGGCGGCCAGGACGCTGGCCGCAGCCATGCTGATCAGGACGGTGGTGCGAAGAAAGTCAGCGAAACGCATCCTCGCTCAGGAGGATCGCAGGCTCGCGCCGTGGGCGGGCGCACACGAGCCCCACGGCCGAAGCATTACTGGTCAGCGACCAGCAGGGCGAGCAATTCCCGTACGCCGTCGGGCCCCGAGACGACAAGGTCGGCCTCCCCGGTGATCGCCGACGGCCCCTCGTCGGAGCCGACCCCGACCTTGACTGCCCGGGTCAGCTCACCCTCGGAGACGAGCTCGTCCAGCGCCCGGAAGGCGTCGAGGTCGGTGCTGTCGTCCCCGACATAGATCGCCGTGTCGATATCGTTGCCGGCGGCGGCGAGAAAGCTCCGGATCCCAGCCCCCTTGTCGATCTTCACCGGGGGACGGACCTCGAGCACCTTGCGACCCCAATGGGTGCGCAGACCGGCGCTCTGAGCCCGCTCTGCGATCACATCGATGGCAGCCCGGGCGGCCTCCTCGTCGGGCGCCCCGCGCCAGTGGAAGGCGACGATCGCCCCCTTGTCCTCGAGTCTGACCCGGCGTTTACGCGTATCGGCGCTGTCAGCCTCGCGCCCGAACTCATGGATGCGCCGGACCCAGTCTTCGACGCCTGGGTCGAGGACGGCTTCGGTCCAGCCGGCCCGAAGCTGCTCCACGCCGTGCGAGCCGAGATAGGAGATCGAGCCCACTCCGACCATGGCGCGGGCCTCGGAGGCTCGGCGTCCGCTCACACAGGCGACGAGCCCATAGCGGTTGGCGGCCGCAATCAGCAGCTGGCGCGTGGTCTCGGGCACGTGCGCGTCCGCTGCGATGTCAACGATCGGAGCCAGAGTGCCGTCGATGTCGAGAAGAATCGCGGCTCGCTCCGGGTTTTCGAGCACTGGCGCGAGCGCGTCGGATAGGGCCGCTGACCGCACGTCCACAGTATGCCCGCTCAGACCGGTATTTGGCAGGCCTGAAAGCGTCCTGGCAGTTAGGATTCAACGAGTTATGGCGGTGTCACAAAACGGACCGGGCTATGCGGTCTCGAGCCTGGAGCAAATGGGCGACGGCCCGGGCTTTCGCAAGGTCCGGCGCGAGCTCGGCGTGACGGCGTTCGGGATCAACGCGGTGGTGCTGCCTGCGGGGTACGCGACCGGGGTGCACTTCCACGACGAGCAGGAGGAGACGTACTTCGTCCATCACGGTACGGTCGAGTTCCGCTTCAACGATGACAGCACCCACACCCTCGGCCCGGGTGGGCTGGCACGCGTGGACGCCGCCACGCATCGGGGGATGCGCAACGTGGGTGAGGGCGAAGCGGTGGTTCTGATCGCCGGTGGCAAGGATGGCTACGTGGGCCGCGACGGACGGGCGGTCGGCGGCGATGCCCGCGGCGGCCCGCCCGGCGCGGCGTAGCTCCGGGCCAGCGCGTGAAGTCGAGGGCGAAGGCATCCCCCGTCCTGCTGCTCCACGGACAGCCCGGCAGCGCCCAGGACTGGGGCGGCGTGGTCAAGGCGTTGGACGGTCTGGGCAACCCCGCGGCGCCGATCGCCGTCGACCGCCCCGGGTGGGACGGCGCGACCCCGGCCTGCGATCTGGCCGGTAACGCGGCCGCCGCCCTGAGCACGCTCGACGCGCGCGGGATCGAGCGCGCCACGGTCGTCGGACATAGTCTCGGCGGCGGCGTTGCCGCCTGGCTGGCCGCCCACCATCCCGAACGGGTGTCGGCGCTAGTCCTGGCTGCGCCCGCCGCCAATCTGGCCTCGCTGGAATGGCTGGACCGCTGGCTGGCGCTGCCCCTGGCGGGGGCGCTGACAAGTGCCGCGTCACTCACCGGACTCGGCCTGGCCCTCTCGGCCGGCCCCCTTCGCCAGCGGATTGCCCGCGCCTCCGCGCTGGACGAGGACTATTTGCGCGCCGCCGGACGCGCCCTGCTCAGCGCGCGCGCCCGGCGGGCCTTTGACGCCGAGCAGCGCTCCCTGGTCCACGACCTCCCACTGCTCGAGGTCCGGCTGACCGAGGTCAGGGCCCCCACCTGGATCCTGACCGGCTCCGCGGACCGCGTCATACCAGCGGCGGCTCCACGCCGGCTCGCTGACCAGATCCCAGGCGCCCGCCTGGTCGTGCTTGAGCGAGCTGGGCACCTGCTTCCGCAGCTGCATGCGCGCCAGGTGACCGAAGTCATCGAGCTGGCGTTGACCGCCGGCTCGGAGGGATAACCTCGGGCTCTTACCGGGTTCTTAAGCTCTCTGGCCTCCCCACAACCTAGACTCCGCGCCCGTGGAGACCGTTCCTGAGCGCCTCGAGCCGCGTCCGGAGCCACTCGAGTTGCGGAGCGTCGGCGCTCCCGTCACCGAGCCGGTCACGCTTGACGAGCCCATCGTCAGGCGCGTTCGTCGCCGTCCCCCCCGACCCCGGCGGCGGCGGACTCGGCTCCGGATCACCTCACGCGACGTGCTCTACGTGCTGGCGATCTACTTCGCCACCCGCGGAGTGCTGTTGCTGGCCGCGTACGTGGAGGCGTCGATCGGCAACCATGACTTCCTGCACGAGCTGGCCAATTGGGACGGGCTGTGGTACCGCGAGGTCGCCAACCACGGCTATCTCGACCACCCCTCCTACGCCCAGACCACGCTCGGATTCTTTCCCCTCTTCCCGATCAGCATCTGGCTGCTGGAGCCGGTCGTTCAGATCATCGGGCACGACCAGATCTGGGCCGCGAGCATCGCCGGGGCCATCATCTCGGGGGTCGGGGGCGCGGTCGCGTGCGTGTACGTGTTCCGTCTGGCTGAGGCATGGTGGGATCGCGAGGTCGCGCGGCGCGCGGCGGTGCTGTTCATCCTCTTTCCGGGCTCAGTGGTGTTCTCAATGGTCTACTCCGAGGGGCTGCTGCTCCCCCTGGCCGCGGCATGCCTGTACGCACTGGAGCGCAAGCGATGGCTCCAGGCCGGGGTTCTGGCCGGGTTGGCCACGGCAGTGCAGCCCGTCGGCCTGGCCCTGATCCCGGTGTGTGCAATCTCCGCGCTGGTCGAGTGCCACCGTCAGGGCTATCGGTTGAGCGTCCTGCGACGAGTGGTCGCCGCGCCGCTCCTCTCCCTGGTCGGGATCGCGGCCTTCGCGATCTTCCTGTGGCTGTGGACCGGCACGCCACTAGCCAACTACGACGCCCAGCGTCACGGCTGGAGCGAGAAGACCGATCCGCTCGCGCTCGTGCATCTGACCACCACGCTGGCCAACCAGATCTCGTTGAGCCACTTCAACGAGCCCACGATCAACCTCAATCTCGTGGTCGGGCTGATCGGGGCCGTCCTGCTCGGGGCGATGCTGATCATGGTCGGACGGCAGTGGCGGCGGATCTCGGTCGAGGCGATGATCTGGACGGCGGGAATCAGCTTCTTGGCCCTCACGTCGGAGTACGTGCCGCCCAATCCGCGGATGCTGATCACGGCCTTCCCCGCCCTGATGGCGGCCGCCCGCTACGCGCGTGGACGGTGGTGGACAGCGCTGGTCTGGAGCAACGCGATCCTTCTCGTAGGCCTCAGCGTGCTCACCTTCGTGGGACTGACGCTGCGGCCCTGAGCGGGAGAAGGACGGCGCTCAGGGCTTGAGCGGGCCGGGCAGCAGCTGGATGTGGATGGCGGCCGCGTAGCCGAGCTTGCGGACCGGCGCGTCCCCGAAGGCGTGCTCCAGGCGCGCCGACAGGACCTTGAAGCGTGCAAAGTGCTCCTGTGATGCCGCCGGTCCGTCGCGCTGGCCCTCGTGGCTGGTGACAAACCACAGTCGCCGGCAACCCTGGCCTCGGTAAGCGATCTGGGCCGGAGAGAGGACGTAGTAGCGCTCGACGAAGATCTGGGTCGAGTACCACGGGGCGATGGGCAGGATCTCGCTCGGCGCGCGGCCATCGCGCGAGCGCGCGAAGTAGTACTGAAAGGCCATGCGGCCATCAAGCGGGTAGAAGGCGACGCAATCTCCGGGCCGGGCCTGTTTGAGCACCATCGCAGCGGCCTGCTGCCACGGCTCGGGCGAGCTGCTGTAACTGGGGATGACCTGCGCGCCCCGCAACAGGAGCACCACCGCGAGCAGGCCGAGCGCGGTGCGCTTTGACAGGGGAGGGGAGCGCAACCCCGCGGCGAGCACGAGGGCGACCGCGGGCACGGACATGAGCAGGTTGCGGGGCAGGAAGATCGGCTGGGCAACAAGCGAGTAGAGGAAGGAGAGCGTCACGGGGACAGCCAGCCAGGTCAGGATCACGGCTCCGCCCCAGGCCGACTCTCCGCGCCGGTGGGCGCGCACGAAGCCGACGGCGATGACCAACAGGGCGACGATGGTCAGGGCCATCAGCAGCATCGTGGTGGCCGTGGCCTGGAAGCTCGGCTGAAGTCCCGCCGAGGTCAGTGACTCCAGCACCTGCTTTTCGATCTCCCGGGTCGGCCGCGGTACCCAGAAGAGCTGTCCCGACCCTCGCTGGGCGGCGAGCACGATCAACGGGGTGCACAGCACCGCATAGGCGAAGACGGCGAGCAGGAACGGCCGCAGCCGGGCGCGGCGGGAGCGAGCACAGAGCGCCGCCAGCTGGGCGGGCACGACCAGCACGGCGACGAAGCTCGCGTAGGTGGCGAGAGTCATTGAGATGGCGAACGCGGCCCACAGCAACAGGCGTGCCTGTGAGCCCGAGCTCACCGCCGGGCAGACCTGCTCGTCGAGCGTGACCAGGACCAGGTAGGCGGCGCAGACAAAGGCCACCATGAGCGCGTAGCCGCGCGCGTTCTGTGCCCAGAAGACGAGGGGCAGGCTGACCGCGCAGAGCAGGCCGGCCGCCGCCGCGGTGCGCCGGCCGAACAGGCGCAGGGCGATCGCGCCCACAAACCCGACCGTGGCCACGGCAGCAATTGCCGACGGGAGGCGCAGCATCAGCTCGCCGTCTCCGAACGCCGACATCAGCAGGTGCAACAGCAGGTAGTAGCCCGACATGTTGCCCCCGTCATGGGCGATCGCCGCTCCGAGGGCCGAGCCGTGCTGGTGCGCGATGGTGAGGGTGGCGGCTTCGTCAAAGCTGATGCTGCGGCCGTTGATCTCGAGCAGCGTCAACACCGCGGCGATCGCCATCGGAACTCCGATGGCCAGCCGGTTGAGCATCCGCGAGTCGGCGCGCCACGGCGCGCGCTTCGGCACCGCCGGGGGCGCGAGCGGGGGCGGACCGGGGGGAAGCTTCTGAAGGGATTTGCTGCTGGTCATGTACCGGCCAGGGCGGAAGGCGTACGCGCGGTAAGGCCCGGCCCGCGACCGTCGCGCCGCGAGAGCCAGAGCAGGCCGGCGAGTAGCGCGTATACGGTCAGGACCGCCGGAGCACTGGGCAGTGGCAGGGCGAGAATCCCGTTGGGCTTGATCAGAAACACCGCCACCACCGATCCGCCCACCAGCGCGAGCGAGCGCTGGGGTCCGGGACAGGCGGCGAGCAGAACCAGCCCCCAGGTGAAGTACCACGGCCAGGCGGCCGGTCCGCCGCCGGCGGCGGCGAGGAGCAGGACGCCGACGTAGAGCGCGAGCTGGCCGATTCGTACGCGATAGAGCAGGATCAGGCCGAGACCGGCGGTGATCGCCAGCGTGACGGCACCGAAGGCCGCCTCCACGCTACGCGAGTTGACAGCCACGCCGGCATCGTGCAGGAGCGCGGCGAGCGTGTATCCGGCCCCGGTCGACGGCGTGATCGCCAACCGCACCTTGGCCGGGGTCGAGAACAGGGTGCTCGACAGCCAAGTGAAGCCGACGCCGGTGACGACACTGACCACCACCACCACAGCCGCGGCGGCGAACGCGGAGGTGGCCAGAAACCGAGCGCGACCGCGCGCGGTGGGCTCTTCGCGCGCCCAGGCCACGGCGATGAACACAGCGGCGGCGAGGGCCGGCAGCTTGAGGCTCGCGGCCAGCGCGCAGATCGCGATCCCCAGCAGCGGACGCCCTCGCAGCGCGGCCGTCACGCCGGCGGCCAGCAGGGCGATCATGAGGACGTCATTGTGGGCGGCGGCAACCAGCTCAAGCGCGAGCAGCGGGTTGAGGACGGCCAGCCACACCGCCCGCCCCGGATCAGCGCCCAGCGTTCGGGCGAGCCTGGGAACCGAGCGAGCCAGCAGGATCACCGCGGCGAGCTCGACCGCCCGGGTTACCAGGACGCCGGCGGTCAGGTGCGACCCGGTCACGGTCACGATCACGCTCATCACGCCGAGGAAGAGGGGACCGTAGGGAGCGGTCGTGTGGCGCCAGAAGTACGACACCGCGGCCAAGACGTGCCCGTGGCCGCTGGCGGCCAGCGAATCAGGTGGCGTGTGATACGGGTTGGCCCCCATGTGCAGGACTGTGCCCTGAGCGATGTAGCTGTAGACATCGCGGCTGAACAGCGCGGGAGCCAGCGCGAGTGGCAGCAACCAGGCCGCGGCGATGACCAGCAACCAGCCGGTCTCGTCACCGGCGGCGTGCCGGCCGAGTCCGAGCCACGCGCCCCCGAGCAGCGCGACGCCGACGTAGACGAGCGCGACCGCGGCACCGTGCCCACCCGGCACGGCGGGTGTGTACCACCACGGCGAGTGGGCGTCGGCCACGGCGAGCGGGCCGGCGACGGCGATGACCAGCGAGCCGGCCAGGCCCAGGGCCATCCAGCCACTGACACTTCGGATTCGCGCAAGACCGTTCATCTCAGACATCGGGAGGATTCGCGGCTCGCGCGGGTCACTGCGCCCAGGGGCGGCACGCCCGACCGAGCCTACCTGACCCTCCGCCCGGCAAGGGGTCCGCGGCCCTGGGTCTAACGTGGAGGCAATGCGCTCCACCTACCGTCAGGGACTGCATGAGCTCGGAGACTCGCTCTACGCCTATCTCCAGCCCGATGGCGGCTGGGGTCAGAGCAACGCCGGGCTGGTCTGCGATGGGGGGCACAGTCTGCTCATCGACACTCTGTTCGACCGCCGGCTGACCGAGCGTATGCTCAGCGACCTGCGGCGTTCGATTCCGGCGGCGGCGAAGATCGACACGCTCGTCAACACACACGCCAACGGCGATCACACCTACGGCAACCAGCTGGTCTCGGGGGCGCGGATCGTCGCCTCCGGGGCGACGGCGGCCGAGATGTCAGAACTTCCGCCGTCCGCCTTCGCCGCCCTGCTCGACCAGGCTCCGAACATGGGCGAGGCCGGCGCGTTCTTTGCCGAGTGCTTCGGTGCCTTTGACTTCTCAGACCTCGAGCTCGTCCTTCCGACCGAGACTTTCGACGGCGAGCTGACCGTCAGCGTCGGCGCCAGGCAGGTGCGGTTATTCGAGGTCGGGCCTGCTCATACCCGCGGCGACACGCTGGCCTTCCTGCCCGCCGAGCGGGTGCTCTACTCGGGCGACATTCTCTTTCACGGCGGCCATCCGATCGCCTGGGCCGGACCGGTGTCCAACTGGATCGCCGCTTGCGACCGGATCCTCGCCCTCGAGGTCGACGTGATCGTTCCGGGCCACGGGCCCCTGGCCGACAAGGAGGCAGTGCGCGAGCTGCGAGCCTACTTCGAGTACCTCTACGAACAGGCCAGTCGGTGCCACAGCGAAGGCATGACGCCGGTGCAGGGGGCACGCTCGCTGTCGCTGGATCGGTGGGCACAGTGGGGCGAGAGCGAGCGCGTGGCGGTGAACATCGCCACCATCTACCGCGAGCTCGACGGCGAGGCCGAGCCGGCCAACGCGCTGCTCGCCTTTGAGCAGATGGCCGAGCTGGCCCGCGGAGCGCGGTGAGCGGCCTAGCTCATCCCCGCCCGGAGAATCGCTTCAGCTTGGCGGGGGGTCCAAGCGATATTCTGCGGCGGGTCCAAGCGATATTCCGCGGCGGGTCCAAGCGATATTCCGCCCAAGCCCCGAAGCGGTGATATCCGACCTCGGCGTAGATCTTGTTTGAGGTTGGATTGGCCAGATCGGTGAACAGCATGCACCTTTTCGCCCCCGCGGCGAGCGCGCGGCGGCTGACCTCGGCCACGGCCATTGCGGCGTAGCCGCGCCGGCGATACGCCGGCGGCGTGTAGACCGGCCCGATCCTCGGCACACCGGCCACCGCCGGTGACAGCGCCACCACCGAGACAGGGCCGTCGTCGTCCCAGACGAACGCTCGGCCTTCGCCGAGCCGGGCATCGACCATCCGCGCCGCGTGATCGGCATCGCCGGCCGCGAGCGCCTCGGCCGCGAAAGCCACCCACCAATCGATCAGCAGGTCGCGCTCGGCCTGTGTCCCGAGGCGCAGCCGCCCCGGCGGACGATGGGGTGGATCGACGACCTCGGCGACTGCGTGCATGGCCATGCTGCGAGTCAGGGACGCCGCACCGCCGGTTTGGGCTCCGAAGGCGGCGGCGATGGCGCGCGCCGTCGCCGGTATGGAGTTGACCCCCGGGCACTCGGGATCGTGTTCGAGCCAGGTGCGCACGAAGTCAGGAACGTCGGCTTGCGCAAGCTCGCTGGTCAGCAGGCCGAACGGGGGCGTGCGCAGCGCGGCCGCGGTCACCGCGCCGCCGGCGTCTGTCCAGTATCCGAAGCGAGACCTGACGCCTTCGTAGCCACCGGCCTGACCCCCATCAGCACCGTGGCCAGGACGTTGCATTCCAGCCGGGATTGCAGCAGCAGCCGTGTCTGCTCCTCGAACTCCTGCGGGTCGCTGGTCAGGCGCAGCGGCACGCCGGCTCTCAGGGCAATGCATCACATCGGCGTGCCGAACTCCACCTGCGTCTCAAACCGGTCTCGCACCAATGAGCCGTGGCTCGGGGTCGGCGGGACCCTATTTCCCTTCGCTGCTGCGCTCCACGTCGTTGGCCTTGAGCTCCTCGGGAAAACGGGTCTCCGCCTCGTCGATCAAGGCGACCAGAGCCGCGCCGACCGCGCGCGCGTCCTCCAGCAAGCGGGCACGCTCCTGCCAGACGGTGTCGGTCTCCATGTCGAGGGCCTGCAACTGGCGCTTGGCCTCCTCAGTGATGGCGACAGCGTTGCTGGCCGCGTCGGCGACGCACCGCTCGGCCTGCTCCTGGGCAAGGCGAGTGGTCTCGTGTGCCTTGTCGTGCGCCACGACCAGGATCGAGGCCGTCTGCTCACCGAGGCGTTCGATCTCCTCGGTGATCGAGATCGGCGGCTCGGGCAGCTGGCTCTGGCGGCGCAGCTCGTCGAGCTCGCGTTCGAGCGCGGCGACGTAATCATCGACGGCTGCGCGGTCGGCGACGTATTCGTCGACTGCGGCGCGGTGGTAGCCAAACGGAGCCACCGGGAAGCGCCCGGCGGAGCCGGCATCGTCGGGAACCTCGCTGAGCACGTCAAAGGCCTCGGTCTCCTGGTTGGGCGCCGGGTGATCAGCGCCGCCCGGGGAGCCAAGCTCGAGAGACGGACGCTGGACGTAGCCACGATCAAAGCTTGTCAGTGCGCGGGTGATACGGCCGCGGATCTCGGTCATCTTGGCGCCCACCGAGGCGCGGGGCTCAGACTCCGTGTCCTCGCCGGACTGATGGTCGGCAGGGTCGTAGTCCTGGGCCTCTGCGGCTGGCTCATCGGCGTGGCTCGCGGACGCCCCGGCGGGGTAGTACTCAGGCGGCGCCACCGCATGCTCATCGAGCGTGTCAGGCGGCCGGTCGAAGTTGCTCATGACCTTCACTCCTTGGCTTGCGGACAGGGGCCTGTTCGCCAGGTGAGGCGGTTTCCCTGTCGGCTGCAAGACGGCCCCCACAGCGACTGTCGCTCGGTGCGGCCGACCGGGATGCCCGGCCGCCTCAGCGCGTCGCGAGCG
>JBAVWI010000271.1:0-4756 GCA_049697735.1 Solirubrobacteraceae bacterium | reverse complement strand
CCTCTGGCACGTGTGGAACACCCTGCTGCTCGCACGCCAACTCGGCGCCCCTGCGCCCGACCTACGCATCGGGAACCCAGCAGCAGCGACTCGATGATCACGCGCTCCTGGTCGCCCACGCCGTAGAGCGCCAAGCCACCACCGGACCGCGCGCCCCCGCAGACTTCTCCAATGAGCGCAGCCGGGGCACTCTTGCCGCGATCCGACCGAGACCCGGTCTCGCGCCACGAGAGGCATATGGGTCGCAGCGGTCACGCGCCCCGCCTTGCGCGGAGACGAGGTGGCTGGCGTGGCGCTATGCGGCGATGGAGTGGCCGGGCCAGTCGCCCGTGGGCCACTCCCCGCTGGCTTTCTGACCGCGGCCGAGACTCCGGACCGCGTTCGTCTCAGAGGAGACGCGTTCGGTTGCGCTCCAACCAGCTGCGCAGACGCCCCGGCGGACGGCCGAGGACCCGCTCGACGGTCGGCTGGATCTCCGACTCGTATTGCGGGTGGTCGCGGAAGATGTCGAACTGCGCGTCAGCGTACGCCTGACCCAACTGCGCGGGGAGCGTGGCGCGGGCCTCATGGTCAGAAACGGCCTCGAAGCGCAGCTTGCGCTCCAGAACCTCGGCAAGGAGGGCGACCTGATCGACAGGCGTCAGCGCCTCGGGCCCGCTGACTCGATACGTTTCGCCGGCGTGCCCGGCCTCCGTGAGGGCGGTCGCGAGGACTGCGGCGACGTCTGCGGGGTCGGTCATCGCGACGGCGACGTCGGCGAACGGCGCGCGAATAACGTCACCCGCGTCGAGCTGATCCTTCCAGCGCGTCACGTTCGACTGCATGGAGCACGGGCGCACGATCGTCCATGCGGCGTCTGAGGCCTTGACCGCTTCCTCGGAGTCGCGGTGGTAGGCGGCCATCGCGTTGCCGCTGTCGGCGAGCGGGACCGAGCTGGACGAGAGCAAGGCCGCGTGCCCGGCGCCGAGATCTGCCAGCAGCTGGACCTCGGAGGCATAGCCGCTCATCAGGAACGCCCCGTCCATACCAGCGGCAGCGCCCACAAGCGACCCGGGATCGTTCGCGTCGCCGACCACGCCCTGAACGCCCTCGGGCCACGTCCGCGCTTCGCGGCTAATCGCGCGCACGCGGACGTTGCGCGCACGCAGCAACTGGACGAGCGCGCCACCCACATTTCCGGTGGCTCCCATCACGAGCACGTCCATCGTTTGACTATGCCACGCGCCGGACGCCGAGCACGAGCGCGTCGTACCCGGCACGACCGTCACGCCTTCGCTCCTGCACCGTCGCTGATGCAGCCACCGATCCCAGGCTTCCGCTCCAGGCGTCAAGCAGCAGCCTCCCCGACGCGATCAATGGCCGCGCTGGGAGGACCGGAGGAGCCGCTCAGTCCTGCTTCGCTGTCGCGACGAGCATGCCGCCCGCGCCGAGCCGAGACCTGCTCCGCGCGGAAAGAGCAGCTGCCTCGGCGCGAGTTCGGCGTCGGCGACGCAGTGGCAAAGCACTCGCCCGTGGACGCGGACCCGCGTCGTCCCTTCGTCGCCGAGGCAGTCGTCACCCGTCGTGCCGCTCGAGCACGAACGCGATCGTCCGCAGTGCTGCTTGATGCTCGCAGCGGACCACGGGGTCGCGCTGGCAACGGCGAGCGGTGCGCTCATTCCCGGGGGGCCTTGTCCGCGCCGGTTTAGCTGCTGCGCGTCGCCGGGCGGATGTTGGCGTTGAGGTGGAACACGTTGTCAGGGTCGTACTGTGCCTTGAGCTGAGCCAGGCGCTCGTACTTGCGAGGGCCGTAGGCCGCACGCACGCGGTCTTCGTCAGGGTCGGTCATGAAGTTGACGTAGCTGCCGACACCGGGCGCGGAGGGTGCCAGTGCGGACCAGAACGTCCGCACCCAATCTCGCTCGGCCTCGTAGATCTCGGGCGTCGGGGCGGCTGCCGCGATGTTGACGATGTAGGTGTGCTGTCGGCTCCCGCCAAACCCGGTGGCGTCATCGTCGACGCGGCTATAGGCGCCACCGAGAACGAAAATCGGCAAGAACGAGAGCGGGAACGCCTTCTTGGGCTGATGCTCCAGGATCACCTCGATCGCGTCGTCGCTGAGCTCATCGAGGTAGACAGCTTTCTCATAGGCAAGGATGCCCCACGGCGCTGAACCATTGAACATCTGCTGCAGCGCCGTGTAGGGCATCGGTGTCACAAGCTCGATCAGCGGCGGAACGGCCTGACGCACCGGTTCGATCAAGCGGCCATGGGTCTCAGCGTCTCCGAAGCCCACGATCACCAATGCGTAGACCGGGGCGAGGTGGTGCTCCTCGGGCACGAACGCCTCTGGCGGAGCGCTCAGACCAGCCATGAAGACCCCGCACTCGTCGGGCAGTTCCTTGACGTACTCTCGCGCGAATTGGAACAGCTCGCGGCCCTGCTCAGGCGCGTACATGAACATCCCCAGATGAACCAGCGGACCGACCGGCGTGAGCCCGAACTCAAACGAGGTCACGACCCCGAAGTTTCCGCCGCCACCACGCAGCGCCCAGAACAGGTCCTCGTTCTCGTCGCTCGTGGCGCGGAGCACGCGGCCATCAGCGGTGACGACCTCGGTGGCGAGAAGGTTATCGGCCGTCAACCCAGCGAGCCGGCCAAGCCACCCAAAGCCGCCGCCGAGCGTCAGCCCGGCCACGCCGGTGGTGCTGATGAACCCGCCGGGCACCGCCAGCCCATGCTCCTGGGTCGCCGCATCCAACTCACCCCACGTGATGCCACCGCCACAGACCACTCGGCGCCCGGGAGCGTCGACGACCACTGCCTTCATGGGCGTGAGGTCGATCATCAGACCGCCGTCACACAGCGCGTGCCCGGCGTAGTTATGCCCACCGCCCCGTACCGAGACCTCGAGCCCCTCCTCTTTCGCAAACGCCAGCGCCGCCGCAACATCACCGCTGCTCGCGCAACTGACGACGACCGCGGGGCGCCGCTCGATGACACCATTCCAGATCGACACAGCCGTGTCATACGCCGCCTCGCCGGGTAGCGAAACCACCCCATCGATCGCGCCCCGAAGCGCCTCCGCGCCGGCGTGCACACCAGTCATCGCACCCTCCATATAGATCTGCCAGTGGTGCTCGCGAGCCTAACCGAACCGACGCTTCCCGTGACGGCCTTGAGCGACAGCGATCAGGCGCCACCGATTCGCCCAGATCCTCCAACGCCGTGGCGCACGTCTCAAACCGCGCGGTTAGGTCACTCGTTGGTACCGACAGCGCGCCTCACGCGGACGATCGAATCCGTTCCCGGCTCCCGGCACCGCTCACGACTACATCGGCGACGAGGCGATGACGCGGGTTGGCGTCCAGTTCGCATGGCGTCCTGTTGGCTGCCACGTAGCGCGACCAGAATGCCTCGGCTCTTTCACCGCCCGAGGCTCTGCGAGACGGCGGTGAGCTTCCCTACTAGACCGCCAGCGCAGCGCCGTACACCAGCGGCTGAACGATCGGCGGCATCCCGCGCCATCGTTCCTGCCGGGTTCTGGACATCTCGAATCGGGACTCGTCCAGCAGGCGCAGCGTGTCTTGATTGCAGCGGCAGCCAGAGGCGAAGGCGCGCCAGGGCTGGTGGAGGCGGTGCTGCCAGCGTTCCAGCGCAGATCCCGTGTCGGCGCGAACGTGCTCGATGAACAGCAAACCGCCCCCCGTCGACGAGCACGCGGCGGGCCTCCTGCAGAGCGGCGGCCGGACTAGCGACCGTGCACAGCACCAGCGTAACGACGACGTGGTCGAACGATGCGTTGTCGAACGGCAGCCGCTCGGCGAACACCGTCAGCACGACGGCGGACAGATGCGCATGCCTGGCGCGGCGTTGCAGGCGTCGGGCCATGGTCGGCTCTGGCTCGGTCAGCACGAGTTCGTGTACCCCGTTCCCGTAGTGCGGGATGTTCAGCCCGGTGCCCGCACCGACTTCGAGCACCCGACCGGCAGCGCAGCCGACGACCTCCCGGCGCAGTCCGGTCATTACCCTGCGCTCTGCGAGCCACAGGAATGGGTCGTAGAGCAGCGGCGCGCCCCGGCCCGCCAGAGCTTGGCCAGCCGGTTCCGCTCAGACGCAGCGACGCGGTCGGTGTCCCCGCGTGAATTTCTGTGAAGCGAGATTCGTCATCGTGGTTGCAATCCCGAACAGAGCCGCCGGACTCAGGAAATCTGGCCGCCGGTCTCGTCGTCTCCGCGGGTGGCAGTCTCCCACACGCGGCGCGGCGCAGGGCACGGAACTCGATGGCCGGGTGGAGCAACTCGGTGCGGGCTTAGTAGCTGAAGACGGTGGCAGCATCGTCACCTTTCCAGTCGAGCATCGGGGTGGCTCCCGCGAGCGTCGCGTTGGCGACGAGTGCGTTCTCGTCGAGGTGGCGCGCGTTCCAGCAGATCGGGCAGACGAGCAGCTGGCCGCCGCCCTCGGCGAACTGTTCAAAGAGGCGCGCAAGGGGCGGACAGCCTTCGCACGCGACCGCGTGCGCGTGTCCTGGCAGCGCGAGTCTCACCGCCTCCTTGGTGAGGAACATCGCCACTCGGTTGCCTCGTTGAGCCGCGGCGCTGCCGACCAGGAACGCGATGGTGACCCGCTCTGGGTCCTCCAGGCCCGTTGTGAGGTTGATGAGGATGGTCTCGGGCATCGTTCGTTCCTCCGCAGCGTTAGCCCGCGACCGAAGCTGGATCGGGGCGTACCACGACCGTGTCCGCGATCGGCACGACCTCGTCGACGGGAAGGCCCG
>JBAVWI010000270.1:0-19871 GCA_049697735.1 Solirubrobacteraceae bacterium | reverse complement strand
GTCTGCCATCTGAACACCTGCCCGGTCGGGATCGCGACCCAGGACCCGGAGCTGCGCGCGCGCTTCGAGGGCACGCCCGATCACGTCACGGCGTACATGATGTTCATCGCCGAGGAGGTCCGGGGGCTGATGGCAAAGCTCGGCGTGCGCCGGTTCGAGGATCTGATCGGGCGCAGCGAGCTGCTGGAGATGGACGAGGCGATCGACCACTGGAAGTCCCGCGGCGTCGACCTCTCGATGGTGCTGTCCACGCCCGACCTCCCGCCTGACGCGTCGCGCTCGCGGACCCGGCCCCAGGTGCCGGTGCTCGATGACGCGCTGGACTGGGAGCTGGTCGACATGTGCCTGCCCGCGCTGGAGGGCAGCGAGTCCGTGCGCCACGGCCCGATTCCCGTGCGCAACGTCAACCGCACGGTGGGCGGCATCCTGTCGGGCGAAATAGCTCGGCGTCACGGCGCCCACGGTCTGCCCGAGGGGACGATCGACATCTCCTTTTCAGGCTCGGCGGGTCAGAGCTTCGCTGCCTGGCTGGCTCCGGGGGTCACCTTCTCCCTGCGCGGGGAAACCAACGACTACACCGGCAAGGGCCTCTCGGGAGGCGTCGTCTCGGTCCGTCCGCCCGACGCGGCCCTGTTCCGCGCCGAGGAGAACATGATCGTCGGCAACACCGTGCTCTACGGCGCCACCGCCGGCCGGGCCTTCTTCCGCGGGCTGGCCGGGGAGCGCTTCGCGGTGCGCAACTCGGGTGCCAAGGCGGTCGTCGAGGGAGTCGGCGACCACGGCTGTGAGTACATGACCGGCGGTCGGGTGGTGGTCCTCGGTCCCACGGGACGCAACTTCGCCGCCGGGATGAGCGGCGGCGTCGCCTACGTCTATGACAAGAACCGCGGCTTCGAGTCGCGCTGCAACCTCGAACTGGTCGACCTCGAGCCCCTGGCTGAGACCGACGAGGAGGAGGTCAAGGCGTTGATCTCCGAGCACGCCCAGCGCACCGGATCGCTGGTGGCGCGCAACGTGTTGGCCTCCTGGGAGCGCTCCCGGGAGCGCTTCGTCAAGGTGATGCCGCGCGACTACAAGCGCGTGCTCGGCGAGCGCGACGCTCCCGAGGAGACAGCCGCCGTCGGGGTCTGAGCTCCGCCGCGGTCAGCCGCCCGCCGGTAGCCGGGGCCCGCGCTCTCCGGCCAGTCGCACGAGAACCGTCGCCCAGGTCCGAAATGGCCGCCACCGCTCTGTCAGGGCCAGGTACTGGGGGTGCAGGGGCGGGGGTTCGGTCAGCTCGTAGAAGCTGGCCAGATGCCCGAGTAGCTTGGGCTCGGGACCGAACAGCGGTACGTCGGCGAAGCCGCTCGCCCGCAGCACCACCAGTCCGGCGTAGAAGGGTCCGATCCCGCGCAGGCCTTGCAGGTCGGCGAAGGCGGCCTGGGGACCGAGCTCGTGGAGCCGGGAAACGTCGAGCTCGCCGGCCAGGGCGGCTCCCGCCACGCTCCGCAGGCGCGCGAGCTTCTCCAGGTCGAGTCCCGGGAACCGGTCCCCGAGCTGCGCGAGGTGCTCGGGCTGGGGGAAGGCGAGGACCGAGACGCCGTCCAGTTCGAAGGTCTCGCCGAACTGGCGGGCGAGGTCATCCCGCACGCGGGCGCCCTGACCGGCCGGCCGGCGAGCCGAGATCACGGCCCAGGCCGCGGCCTCATACGGGGAGTGAAAGAGGACCGGACGCTGGCCGGGATGGGCCCGTTGCAGCGCGCCGAGGACCGGGTCAGCCTCCCCGAGCGCGATGAAACCCTCGCCATCGTGGTCGAGCGAGACGATTCGGGCGATCTGGGCCAGCGCTGCCTCTTGCCGCGCGTCATCGCGGAGCTCGAGCGCGACCGTGACCGGACCATCGGGTTGGGGCTGGCGCAGCATCGCGCCGGCGTAGCCGCGGCCGCCGTCGACTGGAAAGGCCATGCGCATGGTGCCGTCGAACGCGGGCGGGCTGCCCTCGCTGGGGCCGAACCCGAACCCGGCCGCCGCCTGGAGCGAGAACGGCCCTCGCGGCTGAAGCTCGCTCATCGCAGCAGGGCAGCGGCGATCCCTGAGATCGTCTGCTCGCCATAGACCATGCTCGGGTCACCGTCGGTCATGACGGCCACCGAGAAGACTCGACCGTGCCCCTCGAGACGATCGACCTGGTGCACCAGCTGCCCTCGAGCGGTCGGCTCCGAGCCGTCCTTGAAGAAGACCCGGTAGCCGAGGGGTCGGGCGACCGGGGGCACGCCCCAGGTCTGGGAGGGCTCGATGGTCGAGAGCAGGTAGCGAGCGTAGCCGACGAATTCCCGGGGGATCAGCGAGTCCATGACCGAGAAGAAATGCGCCTGGTCGGCCGGACTGAGCTCGGCGGTCAGCCAGAAGCCGGCGACCGAGAAGTCGGTCATGTTCGCCGCCCGCGCGACGGCGTAGAGGCCGGCGTCGCCGACGTAGGACTGGCAGGTGGTGGCCGCCTGGTTGTCCGAGACGTGGATCATCGGGTACAGGAACGAGGCGCTGTAGGCGTCGATCTGGCGCTGGCCGCGCGCGCCGAGGCGGCGCAGGTAGGCGACCAGCAGCATCGCCTTGACCACGCTGGCACTGGTGAAGCGAGCATGGACATTGACGCCGGAGATCCGGCCCTCGGTGTCCATCACGGCAAAGGCTCGGCGACCGCTCCGGCCGGCCAGGTATCCAGCTGCGCGGACGACGGCGGCGGGCGACGGGAACCCGGCCGGGAGCGAGGCGCCCCCCTGGTAGCCGCGCCCGGTGCAGCCAGGTGGTCGGCGCGGGCTGAGCAGGGCGGCTGCTGCGGGCGGGCCAAAGCAGGCCCGAAATCGGTAGGGACCGGCAGGCAAGGTGACCGCGGTGCGCAGCACTGTCACCGAGGGGCTGAGCGCGATCGACCGGGTCGGCGGAGTGGAGGCAAAGCGGCCTCGGCGCCCGCTGGCAAACGCCCACCGCACGAGGGTGTGCCCCCACCGCAGACCGCGGGGGTGAAAGATGACCAGCGTGACCAGCGCGCGGCCCCAGGGCAGCGCCCGGAGCCTGGTCACCGTCTTGCCGATCACCCCGACGGTGACGCTCGCCTCGGGCCCGGCGGGACCGAGACGAGCGCTGTAACGCGTGTTCTGGCTGGGGGTGGCCGTGAACGAGAAGCCGCCGGCGGCATTGGTGACGGTCGAGCCGGCGGGCGTCGGGGTCCCCGTGTAGGGATAGGGACGGGCATGGAGGGTGACCAGGGAGGCCGGCGCCGCGTCCCTCGCCGTACCGGAGAGGACGACGCGCGCCCCACTGTTTACCGCTTGGGGCGCAGCCGTCAGGGAGATGTTCGGCGCCCCCTGGGCCGAGCCGGCCTTGGGCACCGCGCCCACGCACCCCAGCGCCAGGGCCAGCGCTGCCGCACTCGCCGCTCGGACCGGCGCTCGCATGCGCGCACTGTAATGACCAGACCTGACGTTGAATGCGGAGCAGCGACACTCTCATTGCTAGCCTCTGCCGACCTTCATGGGCGAGCTTGGCGCATTTCTGAAGATTCATCGGGTCGGCTTTGACAAGCGCGATCCCAGCCGCCGCGTACGCGATTACCAGCAGTACTTCGCGGTTCAGCCCGAGGCCGAGCTGCGGCGGCAGGGCTCACGGTGCATGGACTGCGGTGTCCCCTTCTGCCACGAGGGTTGTCCGCTGGGCAATCTGATCCCGGATTGGAACGACCTCGTCTACCGCGACAAGTGGCGCGACGCGATCGACCAACTCCACAGCACCAATAACTTTCCCGAGTTCACCGGCCTGATCTGCCCGGCGCCGTGCGAGTCGGCCTGCGTGCTGGCCATCAACGATGATCCGGTGACGATCGAGCAGATCGAATTGGCCATCGTCGAGCGTGCCTACGCCGAGGGCTGGATCGTGGCCGAGCCCCCCGATCGCCGGTCGGGACGGACGGTCGCGGTCATCGGCTCCGGGCCCGCCGGTCTCGCAGTGGCCGCCGAGCTCAACCGCTGCGGTCACTCGGTGACCGTGTACGAGCGCGACGAGGGGGCGGGCGGCCTATTACGGTTCGGGGTGCCTGACGCCAAGCTCGAAAAGAAGATCATCGACCGCCGAGTCGCCATCCTGGAGCAGGAGGGCATCGAATTCGTCTACGACACCGACGTCGGCCGGGACATCAGCGCCGAGGAGCTGCAGGAGCGCTACGACGCGCTGGTCATCTCGATTGGATCCCGGGTGCCACGCGAGATCGAGGCGCCGGGCAGCGAACTGGCCGGGATACATCCCGCGATGGACTATCTCTACCAGCGCAACCGCTGGGTCGCGGCCGAGCAGGGGCGACCCTCGCGGTCTCCCGAACCCGGGACCGAAATCAGCGCCCGGGGCAAGAAGGTCATCGTCATCGGCGGCGGCGATACCGGGATGGACTGCATCTCCAACTCCCATCGCGAGGAGGCCGAGAGCGTGCAGATGCTCGACGTGTACGCGGAGATGCTGCCGGGCCGTCATGACCCGCGTCACCCGTGGCCGCTGCCGCCCAAGCGCACCGAGAACACCTATGCCCTCGAGGAAGGGGGCCGGCGACGCTGGGGGACCGAGGTGACCGGCTTCGGCGGTCAGGATGGCGCCGTCAGCCACGTCTATGCCCGCAAGGTGACTGGCAGCTCGTCCCGTGACCTCACGCCCGTCCCCGGTAGCGAGTTCGTGGTCGAGGGCGAGCTGGTCTTGATCGCGATCGGCTTCAAGCACCCGGAGCAGGACGGGGTCGTGGGCGAGCTTGGACTGGCCTTCGACCGCCGCGGCAACATCCGCACCGAGCAGACCTATCGCACGTCTGTGGGTCGTGTCTACGCCTGCGGTGACGCGCGAATCGGCCAGTCGCTGGTGGTCACCGCCATCGCCGAAGGCCGCAAGTGCGCGCGCATCGTCAACGCCGACCTCGGCGGCAGCCCGATGGATGCCGACCGTGAGATGCTGGCGGTGGGGGCGTGGAGCGGCGAAGCTGACCGAACGCTGCGTCACGAGGCCGAGGCGGCGGGCACCGTCCGTCCCGGTGAGGAGTTCTTCACCGGCCCGGGCACGCGCGAGGCCTGATCTGCGCGTTTTGCCTGCTGATCGATTCTTCGAGAAGCTTTAACTGAGCCTTGCTCCGGACCAGTCGAAGCTGCTAGCGTAGAACGTCGAATCGCACTCCGAAGTCCAGTTCGGATTTTTTGGGGCCAGTGTGGTTTAGAACAAGCTTGGGACGGGGAAACTCGCCCCTGTCGGTCAGGGAACTGCGCCCCCACTTCCCTGGCTCTCCGGGGGGCCCAGATGGATCTGGGCCCCCCGGTCTTCTTTAAGGCCTGGTCTGGGGCCGCTCAGCGCGACTGCCGGTTGTGCGACCGTGTATGGGCATGGCCGTCCTCGCCGCCTCGGTAGCCAACCCCCATCACGGCTGTCACGCGTCGATCGGCTGCACGGTCAGCGACCTGCTGAATTCAGCCGGGACCTTCTTCTCGCGACTGGCTGGGCTGAGCTGGGTCTCCCTGGTCATCGGGCTGGCCTTCTACGCGCTCTACCTGCTGCTGCGTTCGCGTGCCCTGTGGGGGGCGGTACAGGCCGCCTACCCCGACGTCCGGGTCCGCTGGCGCGACGTCTGGGGGGGGTACATGGTCGGCTATGCGGTCAACAACGTCTTCCCGCTGGGCGGAGGCAATCTCGCTCAGCTGTTTCTGACCCGGCTGGCGATCCCACCCGCCAGCTATCCAACCGTGGCGGCCGCCCTCTCGACCGGCGTCGTATTCGACTGGGCCATGGGGCTGCTCGTCATGTGCTTCGCGTTCACCCAGGGTGTCTTTCCCAAGCCCCCAGACTTCTCCAAGCTGCCCGCCTTCGACATCAGCTTCTTCGCCTCCAACATGCGCTTCACGCTGTTCTTCATGACTGTCCTGGGGGTGCTCTTCCTGGTCGCTTTCGCCCTGCTCTCGGCGCGCGTACGTGCCTTCTGGCAGCGCATCCGGCAGGGGCTGACAATCCTCCGCGACCGCCAGGCCTACAAGCGCAAGATGGCCGCCTGGCAATTCGCGAGCTGGGTCGCGCGCTTTGCTGCCTACTGGGCGCTGCTCGATGCCTTCCATATCGGCGGCTCGGTCGGCAACGCGCTCCTCGTTCTCGCCGTGCAGGTGGTCGCGTCGGTGTTCCCGTTCACCCCTGGTGGGGCCGGGGTTCAGCAGGCCCTGCTGATCGCCATTTTCAAGAGCAAGGACGCCGCCGCCTTCTCGGTCGGCCAACAGATCGCCACCGCGGCCCTGAGCGCGGCGCTGGGCTTCGCTGCGCTGGTCGTGATCTTCCGCTTCAAGAGCTTCCGCGAGGTCATGGCCCGCGCGCGCGAGCACCGGCGCGACGAGGCGGTGGCGGTTGGGCTCAGGGCCGGTGAGACATGACCCGGGGGCTCGCCGAAAAGATGAGATCGGTGGCCGTCCTACGATGAGGGTATTGCCCGGATCCTCGCTCGTCGCTCGCCATGCCCACCTTCTGCCGTCATAACCGCCTCGTTCAGAACTGTCCCATCTGCGCCCGGGAACAGGATGTCGAGATGCGTCCGGTCGTCTCGCCGGGTGGCTCGCTGCGCTCTGGCAGCGCATCGGCCAGCCGGACGCCCCGTACGCCCGGCGCCGCCCGCTCACCCGGGTCCTCGCGCTCGCGCGGCTCGGGGCGGGGATCGTCCGGGCTCACGGTTCGCCGCATGGTCCGCGGATCCGACGATGGCTACCGGGTCGACCTGGCGCCCGGTCTGAAGTCCAGCCTCGACGCCGAGCGCCTGGCCGCTGAGTTGGCCTGGGCGGCCGCCCGTATTGCCCGGCTGGCCTCCGATCCTCCAGGGCTCTACGCGGAGGTCGCTGACCCCGGCGGCGACCTCGAGGAGCGCACCTGGCTCGCGCTGGAGATCGCCTATCTGGGGCCGCTTGACGGGGAGGCGCCGTTCTCCGCCATCGAAAACGTACGCGTGCCTTGGAGCGCCGGCACGGGTCCCGAGCTCGACGGCGTCGCCGTCGGCCCGCGCGGTTCGCATGAGCCCTCCCGGGGACAGCGCACCGTGGACGCCTACCGAGCCTGGGCGGCCCGCGCCGGCTCCCAGGCCGCCGCCATCACCGGGGACTCCGCGTGGACGCCGGATCGGCGCTTCGCACGCGCCTTCGAGCGCCTCGCCCTGCCTGGCCTGGATCGAGGCGCACGCTTCGATCTGCTGGTGACGCTGGGCGCGACGGGAACCTATGAGCTGCGGGCCGGCGCCCTGGCCTTTGCCGGGGCCGATCCGGTCACGCTGGCCGCCAAGCGTCTGCTCGGAATCGGCGATCCGCTGCTGCTCGAGCGCCGCGCGGCGGAGCTCGCCCAGGCCTGCGGGGTGCCCCTGGAGGCACTCGACGCCGCCTTCTTCAACTGGGAGCGGGGCCAGCATTCAAGGCTCGGGATGGACCCGGGACTCGAGCCCGAGCCCGTCATGCTCAGCAGCGCACGCGCGGCGCTCGGGCTCTGACGCCATCGCCCTGGCCGGAGTCCCGCGGCTCCGTCCGGAGCACCGCCTACCTTCTCCGGCAACCGTATCCACGAGCCGGAGCTCCAATGACTCTCTGCTTTATCGAACCGCAGAACGCCATCCGGGTTATCGCCGACTCGGTGGGAAGAGAGGCCCGTCGTCAAATTCTCGGGGAGGTGGTGCGAGCCTGGGTCGACGAGATCCCCGAATCTGAGCTCGGATCTCACTACGCCAAGGCTGTCGCAGACCTCGACGAGCACGATTTGTCCCTGCTCGCGGCGTGGCACGTCTCACTCGAGGTGGGTCATCCGTTGCCCAGTAAAGAGTTTCTCGTCAACGTGTTCCCGTCGCTCGGAGACAACCGTCGCGAGGCGCTCAAGATCGCCGCCGGGTTCCGCGGTGAGGAGGCGTTCGAGGCCGGCGTCGGCGAGGAGCAAGCCTTCGACACCGTGCTGCCGTGGCTGTCTGAGGAGCGTTGCGCCGCGCTGGCGGCCGAGTGTCTCGAGCTCTACTGCTGGGATCGGCTCGGCGTCGAGAACTAGTTGTCGGGCTAGCGGGGCGCGAAAGTGATCAATGCCGCTGACCCGCGCGGCACCGACACGGGATAGCTGCGGCCGCGACGTCTGACCGACTCCAGGGCCGGGGGGGCCAGGCGCCCGGTGGAGGTGCTGGCGCCGTAGCTGCGGCCTCCGAGGGTGACATCGCTCGAGTGAACGCTTGGCGCCTGCATCCGCTCGATCGTCGCCGACCGAACTGCCCCCGGGGAGCGCAGCGTGACGGTGCGACCGACGCGCTGGCTCTTGTTGATGAGCACGACCCGCACGGTGCCGTCCGGCGTGCGCGTGGCCCAGGCGCTGAATCCGGGCGCGCGGTGCAGCCCGTCTAGGCCGATCAGCCGCGCCCCGACCGGGGCTGCCTGCGCGAACAGCTGCAGACCGTAGTAGACGGGCTTCACCCGGGCGTGCCAACGGCCGCCGTGGTGGCTGAACTGAAACAGCTCGTAGGCCGAATTGGGCAGCGTATGCACGTTGATACCGTCCACCCCGGCACGGACGAGGGAGAACAGTGCGTCGGTCACCCACAGCGAGGCGGCAAAGGTGTCACTGACCCCGGCTTTGCCGCGACAGGCGACCGAGTTGAGCTCATCGACGCGGATCGCTCGCCGGTGGGCATGGGCAATTCCGATCCACCGGCGCAGGCTGGCAACCAGGCCGGAGGTGGAGTAGCCCGAGAGTAGGTTGGCGACCGTCGGGTACTGCGGAGAGCTGGGGGGGACGTAGCAATTGCGCAGCGGATAGCGGTGAACGGTCATGGCTGCCACCCGCGGCTCCCCGCGCAGGAAGCCGGGCATGGTTTGGATCCAGGAGCCCCGGTCGGGCCTCGGCCCCACGGCCAGCGCCGGCCCGGACAGCGCCAGGCGCGGCGAGGCGGCCGCCTCGGCGCGGAACTCGCGCAGAAACTGGGGATAGCCATAACCGCGGGGACGCGCGTAGAGCGGGGCGCCGAGCAGCGTATGCAGGACCTGGATCTTTCCGTACACGTTGGGCTCGTTGCCGATCTCCAGCGCGGCGATGAAGCCACCGCCGATCGTCTTCAGGTAGGCCCGCGCCTCGGCTGCGGCCAGAGCGGGCTGGTTGGCGGCCAGGTTCAGTCCCATCGTCATCTGAGCCCCGAGATCGTGGGCGAGCGCGGCGGTGGTGGCCAGCCAGCTCGGCGTCAGCCGGTAGCTCACGTATGGCGGGGGCTTCACGCCAGGGGTCGGAACCCACGACACGTCGGTGCTGTCCCCCCCGATCCGGAGCGTCGGGGTCTGGTTGGGGCTGAGATTGCGGATCAGCTGCAGCAGCACCGGATTGATGACCCGGGGATTGTTGCCTGTGTAGGCCCGCACAGCCTGAAACTCCAGCGAGAAGCCGAGAAAGCCACGCCGGATCTGGTGGCCCGGGCCGGCGGCGACCCCAAGCGTCGGCCCCTTGACCCCGGCCAGGACAGGGGCGGTGGGGGGCGCCGGGAGGGTCGCGTGGCGGGAATGACCGGGTTGACTTGAGTTGGCCGCCGCCAGCGCGCCGATCACGGCCGCGAGCCCGCCGAGCACGGCGATCCCGATCCCCAGACGCCGGCGCATCGAATCAGCCAGCCTCCATCAGGGCGCGTTCGGTCTCCTCGATCGCTTGCTCGGTGGAGCGAAACCAGACCGCCCGCAGACCGAGCCGGCGGGCCGCGTCGCAGTTGATCTCGATGTCGTCGATGAGCAGCGCTGCCCCGGCCTCGACGCCGAGCCGCTCGAGCGTCAGCTCGTAAATCCGCGGCTCGGGCTTGCGCACGCCGACAAAGGCGGAATCGACGACGACGTCGAAGATCTCGTCCACGGGAAGCATGGCTCGCCAACGAAGCTCCCATTCGCGGACGTTGTTGGTGCAGATCGCGAGCCGGTAGCCCCGCGTGCGCAGCGTCTGCATGTACTCGATCAATGGCTGGTTGGGCTCGAGATCAGCGAAGTAGCGCTCACCAAACCCATCCAGAGCCACTTCGCGCCCGAGCTGCTTGCCGAGTTGGACGGCGAGCTCACCCAGGAACTCGTTCTCCGAGAGGCGACCCGTCTCCAGATCGAAGAGCGGATTGGCTCCCCGGCGGATACCGACGGCGGCCATCGCCCGGCCGAGCTCGGCGAGCGGAATCCCCGAATGGGCCTCGAAGGCCGCAAAGGCACCGGCCAGCGGCGATGTGAGCACGCCACCGAAGTCGCTGATGATCGCCTTGACCTCCGCCACGGGTTTGTCCTACAGGGCTCCGCAGGTTCTCGCGCAGACCACCTAGAACCGGGCCACCAAATAGACGCCGGCGCCTTCGAGTCCGCCGGCGTGACATCGCAGGGGGGTGACCTGGAGGCTGAGGTTGTCGCTCTTCGCCGCTCCGCCCGCGCCGAGCGCTTCGGCGGCGGCGCGACGCGGATACTGCTCCTCGCCGGCGCCGATCCAGAGCTCGAGGCTCGTGCGCACCGGGCGGTCAGCCGCCGCGTAGGTGGTGGACAGGCGCGGTTCGTCGACCTCGATCCGGCCTTCGGGTTCGAACAGGCTGGCCGAGACCCGATCCCCCTCCTGGCCGCGGCTTCGCTGCGGGCGCAGCGCGCGGAGGGTCACTCCCCGGTGGGGACCAAACCAGCCGGCCACCGAGCGCAGCGAGTCGAGTCCATCGCGCTCGAAGTCGGGATCGGTGCTGCGCGTGCCCAGGCATTCGATCGTCTGCTCAGACCCCGACACCGTGACCGTCCCGGTAATCGCGCACAGCTCGTCATCCCCGGTGGCGCTCGGGCCAGGCGCGGCGGGTGGCGTAGCGAGCGCGGACGGCGCGGAGTCCGCGGGGGGCGTGACTTCCGCGCCAGAAGCTGCGTCCGCGAGCGGCTCGGGCGCCGAGACCAGCAGGTCAAAGCCGGGCCCGGTCAGATGCCAGCGGTCACCCTCGACGCGGAACTGGATGTGCTCGGCTCCGGCCACGGCTTCACTTGCCACCGGGGTTCCGAAGACGATCGCGGGCTCGCCGGCATCCACCGCCGCTCCCCAGACCATCCCCTGCAGATCACCGAACGCCACCAGTCGCAGCGGCGTCGCTGCGACAAGGCTCATCGGCGCAGTCGCGCGGCGTCGATGTCGGTGGCCGTCGAGTCGACGTCGTAGCCGGCCGGGCGGCCGCCAAAGCGGCTGGCTCGCATGACCAGCCGGCTGTCCAGGTTACGCATGATCACGGCCCGCGCGACACGGCGGGTGGGGGGCAGGAGCAGGAGTAGGCCGAAAACGTCGGTGATGAAGCCGGGCACGATCAGCAGGACCCCGCCCACCACGACCAGCGCTCCGTTCAGCGCCTCGGCCGCCGGCGGGCGGCCGGCGGCGACAGCGGCACTGAGTCTCCGCCAGGCGACCCGGCTCTCGGCTCGCAGCAGTGAGACGCCGAGGGGCCAGCTCGCGACCAGGAGCAAGATTGTGAGGAGGACGCCGATGGCTTCGGCGGCCTTGATGACCACGAACAGCTCCGCGACGGGCCAGAGGATCAGGAACAGCAGGACGAGCATGGTGCCAACAAGGCTAGGCCACCGCGCAAAAGCCCGGCTAAGCGAGGCCTATGCGTACGCCGAGGCGGGGCCTTCGATGTGAACGCCCGGGAGGCGATGAAGCCCGAATATCTCGATCAGGGTGCTGATCTGGGGCTGGGCGCCGCGGACGCTGATCGCCCGGCCGTGCGCCCGCAACCGCCGAGCCAGGACGGCGAAGTCGAACATCAGCGACGCGTCGGCGAACACGAGCTCAGTGAGATCGACGATCACGTCGGCCTGCGCGCGGATCGCTCGGGTCAGCGCAGGCCGCCGAAATCCCTGGGTGTTGCGGTCCTCATCGCCACGGCAGCGGAGGGTCGGCGGCTTGTCGTCGAAGTCAACGATCCCGGAAACCTACTCAACGCGCAGCGGGCATGACAAGTCCCCCGAACAGATTCTCCTAGAATCGAGGGCATGGTTACAGCAGACGAGGTCACAGACGCCCTGCGTGACGTGATCGATCCCGAGCTGGGACTCGACTTCGTCGAGCTCGGTCTCATTTACGGGGTCGAGGTCGACGCGGGCACCGTACACATCACTTATACCCTCACCAGCCCGGGTTGTCCGATCGGGCCGCAGGTTGCCGAGCAGATGGAGGAGTTCGTCGGCGATCTCGACGGAGTCGACGAGGTTCAGCCGACGATGACCTTCTCACCGCCCTGGACGCCTGAGCTGATGAGCGAAGACGCCAAGTTCGCGCTCGGCTTCTAGACGTCCCTACTCAGAGCCGCGTGGACTAATCGTCGTCCCCGACGGTGGAGCCATCGTGGTCCCTCACGGTGGAGCCTGATTCCGGGTCGTCGGCGGGGGCGTCGTGCTCCTCGGTCAAGCCTTCGTCGGAGTCGTCATCCGCGCCATCGGGCTGGTGAACCTCTGGAGCGACCGGCACGCCCGGAGCCTCTTCCTCACGAGGCTCGCTGGTGATCGGTACGTCTTGGCCCACGACCGGGCCTTCTGCGAGCTCCCAGTCCGCTCGCTCACTCCCAGATGAACTCATGCCTGCCCTCCTGTCGGATCTGCCGGCGAAAGGCGCCGCGTGATGAAGCGGCGACTGTCATCAGTCCCATGCGACCGCGCCTCATCATGGCCGGCGCTGCTGCCCACGATGATGGGCGTGGTCGGGGTGTTCATCTCCGTCGCTCCCGGTACCAGAAGTGCCCGTGACGCTGGCGATGGCCAAACATTCCCCCCAAGGGCAGAAGGAAGAACAGCGGCAGGAAGAGGACATGACCGCCAGAGACGAGAAACAACAAGGCGGCGAATATGAGCCCGTAGAGAGCGAATCTCATCTTCTCAGGCCCTCCGTCAGCTCCGGCCCAAGCCGCCGCGTCGGCTCTGTCCACCGTTGCGCTCCCGGGCCCGCCGGACCAGCCAGACCAGGAAGGTGGAGCAGAGAACCGAGAGGATGATTCCCCCTCCGGCGCGTCCGTGGAAGAGAGCGAGCGCGATCAAGCCGGCCAGGAATGAACCGGCGATGCCGATCAGCGCGGTCTGCGGGAGCGTCATGGGATCGCGGCCGGGGAGAGCGAGTCGCCCGAGCGCGCCGACGACAAGTCCGGTAAAGACGAGCAGAATCAGATAGACGATTAGCGACAAAGCTGGCTCCAGACTCAGGCCGGGGGCGAAGGGATGAACGGGGTTCTGTCGAGCTGCCGTGGGGGCGCTCTCCAGCTTGCTACCCCGTTTCCCGGCCGACCCAACACGCGTTCGTGCGTCTTGGCCCGACTCCGCAGCAGTCTTGGCCCCACTCCGCAGCGGCGGCAAGCGCGAGCAGCAAACTTCTGGGCCCGCCGCGCGGCGAGGCTCTTAACTGGTGACTTAGGTTCCGCGGCGCAATTCGCGCGCCAAGTCGATCGCGCGGATGTCGTGCTCGCCGGGTAGCTTGGCCAGCACGGAGGCGACGACGCCCTTGACGTCGTGCTGGTCGCGGCCGAGGTCGTCGAACAGCGACTTCAGCGCCGTGTGCACGATCTTCATCTGGGCGGCGGTCAGGTCAAGCCGGAAGGCGATCTCGCCGGGCTGGATCAGCCCCTCCGCCTGGTGCACTGGATCCTGAGGCTGTTCCAGGCTCATCTCAGGACTCCGAGGATCGCTTGCGCGCCGGCTGGCTTCCCCGTTGGCGTTGCTTGGCCCGCATGTCGGCTGCGGGTCCGCGCTTCGGGCGCCCGTGGGCGGAGGGGAGAATCGGCCTCGGCGCGGCGCCGCCGCTCGCCTTGGGGCGCGCCGCAGGCTCATCACCGTTGCCGGGTGCCGCGGTGCCGTTGGCGGCTGACTTGGCGCCGTTGCTGGGTGACTTGGCACCGTTGCCGGGTGACTTGGCGCCGTTGGCGCCCGCGGGGTTGCGGCGCGAGCGCGGCTTGGCCCGGGAGCCGCGGGCGACGGCCAGGAGCTCGGCCAGGGAAGCGGAAATGCCCTCGGCGATGAGGTCGATGTCCGGCAGGGCGTCGTAGTCGCCGAGTAGCCCGAAATCGAGCCCGCCGTTATAGGACATGATCGCGATTGCCAGCGCGTGGTTCTCGGGCAGGAAGGCGACCGGGAACAGGTCGGCGAGCGGCCGGCCGAGCACGTAGAGGGGCATCTGGGGCCCGGGGATGTTGGTGACGATCAGGTTGAACAGCCGGGTTGAGAAGTTCAGCCGCGACGCCTGGGCCAGCACCGTCGGCGGCGCGAGGTTGTTGACCGCCGCCAGGGTGGCGGCGCCCTCGGCCTGCTTTGAGTCCTTGAGGCCGTCCATGGCTCTGCGCACGAAGGCCAGCCGCGCCACCGGATCATCGATGTAGACGGGCAGCGGACCGCGCATCACCGTGATCTGGTTGCCGAGCGTGTTCTGCTCTTCCTTGACCCGGACCGACACCGGAACCAGTGCGCGCATCTCCAGGCCCTCGGTGCGGATGCCGCGTGACCGCAGCCACTCCGCCAGCGCCCCTGAGACGACGGTCAGCACGACGTCGTTGACGGTGCCGCCCAGGGCGTCCTTGACCTCCTTGAACTCCGACAGCTGCTGGCGAACCACCGCGAAGCGGCGGTGGGGCCCGATGGGCACGTTGAGCGGGGTCACCGGGGCCGGGTTCAGCCCCGCCCACGCGATCTCGCCGATCCCCTCGAAGGCATCGCGGAGCAGGCCGAGCGAGGTGGCGGGCCGAGTGGCAGCGCCGATCGCCCGGGCGAGCAGGACAGCCGTGGTGCTGACCATCCCGCGGATCCCGGCCGCCACCAGTTCGGCCCCCGAGGGCTCGGGCTGCGGACGCCAGGGTTCGAGGTCCTCAGAGGGCGTCGGGGGTTGCTCGCGTTCGACGTCAAACAGAACTGTGGCCAGGTCGACCCCGGAGACCCCGTCGACCAGCGAGTGATGGGTCTTGGAGATGATCGCGAAGCGGTCGCCCTCCAAGCCCTCGACGAGCCAGTTCTCCCACAGGGGCTTGGAGCGGTCAAGCTGCTGGGAGGCGATCCGCGACATGAGCAGGAAGAGCTGCTCCTCGGTACCCGGATACGGCAGCGCGGTATGGCGAACGTGATATTCGAGATTGAAGCTCGCATCGTCAACCCAGAGCGGCCGTCCCGTTTCCAAGGGGGGCACGGCCAGCTTCTGGCGGTAGCGCGGCACGAAATGCAGGCGCGACCTGACGTGGTCCAGGTACTCCTGGAAGGGGGGCGGCGGACCGTCGAAAACCAGGACGGCGCCGATGTGCATGTGCGACGCCTCGCCCTCCTGATGCAGGAATGAAGCATCGATCGAAGTCAGACGGTCGAGATGCTGCTGGGCCATCGGTTTGAGCTCCCCGTGCGAAGGTCTGACAAGCCTACCCGCCTGGCGCCTCGCCGGTAGCCTGTACGACGACAAAGGAGAGCCGCGATGGCATGGGATTTCTGCACCGAACCTGAGTTCGAGACCAAGTTGGAGTGGATGCGCGGCTTCGTTCGCGAGAACGTCTGGCCGCTGGAGACACTGTGGAACGAGCTCGGCTGGGAGGGACTCCGCTACGCCGCGCGCCCCCTCCAGGACCAGGTCCGGGCGCAGGGACTGTGGGCGGCGCACCTGGATCCCGAGCTGGGCGGACAGGGTTTCGGTCAGGTCAAGCTCGGTCTCATGCACGAGATTCTCGGCACCAGTCCGATCGCGCCCCTGATGTTCGGCAACGCGGCGCCGGACTCGGGCAACTCGGAGATCCTGGCTATGGTCGGGACGCCCGAGCAGAAGGACAGGTACCTGCATCCGCTGCTGGCCGGTGATCTGAAGTCGGCGTTCAGCATGACCGAGCCCAATTCGGCCGGCTCGGACCCGACGCTGCTGACAACTCGGGCCACGCGCGACGGCGATGACTGGATCATCAGCGGTCACAAGTGGTACTCCTCCAACGGCTCGATCGCTGACTTCCTGATCGTGATGGCGGTCACCGACCCCGAGGCGCGGCCGCACCAGCGGGCCTCGATGTTCCTGGTCGATGCCGACACGCCCGGCGTAAACGTGATGCGCGACGTGCCCACGATGGAGCATCCCGAGGAGAGCTTCGGGCGTTACGGCAACCACGCCGAGATCGCCTACGAGAATGTCCGCGTTCCCGGCCACGCCCTGCTCGGTGCCGAGGGAGCCGGCTTTTTGATCGCCCAGCAGCGCCTCTACCCGGGCCGCATCCACCACTGCATGCGCTGGCTTGGAGTGGCTCGGCGCGCCTTTGACATGCTCTGCGAGCGCTCGCTTTACCGCTACTCCCACGGCTCGGTGCTCGCCAAGCACGAGACAGTCCAGAACTGGATCGCCGACTCCGAGGCTGAAATGCAGGCCGCGCGCCTGATGACGCTGCACGCCGCCTGGAAGATGGATACCGAGGGCGTGGCCGCGGCTCGCAAGGAGATCGCGCTGATCAAGTTCTTCGGCGCCAAGGTCCTCCACGATGTCGTCGACCGCGCGCTGCAGGCTCACGGCAGCCTCGGCTACTCGACCGACCTCCCGCTGGAGGCGATGTATCGCTTCGCCCGCGCCGCGCGGATCTACGACGGGCCCGACGAGGTCCACCGCGCTTCGGTCGCCCGCCAGGTTTTGCGGGGCTACGAGGCTCCCGCCGACGAGGTGCCCACCCAACACATCCCGACGCGGCGCGAGGCTGCCCGCCGGCAGTTTGCCGACGCGCTCGAGGCCGTTACCGCCAACGACTGACAGCTCAGCTGGGTGCCGCGAATGGCGACACTAGACTCACGGGCGTGAGACCTGCGCCTGAGACCCTGCTGCTCGCGGCTCCCCGGGGCTACTGCGCCGGGGTGGACCGAGCCGTGCAGACAGTCGAGCGCGCGCTCGAACTGTACGGCGCGCCGGTCTACGTGCGCAAGGAGATCGTTCACAACAAGCACGTCGTCGAACAGCTGCGTGAGCGGGGCGCCGTGTTCGTCGAGTCCGAGGCCGACGTTCCCGAGGGCGCGACGGTCGTCTTCTCCGCCCACGGTGTGGCCCCCAGCGTGCACGCCGGTGCCGCCGCCCGCGGACTGCAAACCATCGATGCCACCTGCCCGCTGGTCACCAAGGTCCACGTGGAAGCCAAGAAGTTCGCCTCCGAGGACTACACGATTGTCCTCGTCGGCCACGCCGGCCACGAGGAGGTGGAGGGCACGATGGGCGAGGCTCCCGAGCACATCGTCCTGATCGAGGACGTGGCGGGGGTGGATCGACTCGAGGTCCGCGATCCCGCCAAGGTGGCCTACATCTCCCAGACCACGCTGTCTGTGGACGAGACGCGGGCCATCATCAACCGACTGCGCGAACGTTTTCCGGCCATCACCGGTCCCCGCACCGACGACATCTGCTACGCGACCACCAACCGCCAGGCGGCAGTCAAGCAGCTGGCCCGTGAATCCGATCTGGTGCTCGTGATCGGTTCGCGCAACTCATCGAACTCAAACCGCCTGGTCGAGGTCGCGCGCGAGCACGGCGCCGACTCCTACCTGATCGATAACGAGGTCCAGGTGCGTGAGGAATGGCTCGAGGACAAGCGCGTGGTCGGGATCACCTCGGGGGCCAGCGCTCCCGAGGAGCTGGTACAGCGCCTGGTCGACTTCTTCCGCGACCGTGGCACCACCGATGTGCGCGAGCTCGAGGTGATCCAGGAGGACGTGCGCTTCATGCTCCCAAAGGTCATCCGTCAGGCCGTGGCCGCAGGCGCGGCCGGCGCCCCCTGACCCACCGCTGGACCGGGGTCACCGCTGCGCACGCTGGTCATCTCCGACCTGCATCTCGGTGCCCACTCGGGTGGTGACGTTCTCCGCCACGCCGGGCTCCGCGAGCCTCTGCTGCGCGCCGCCGCCCAGTGTGACCGGCTGGTGCTGCTCGGTGACCTGCTCGAACTGCGCCACGGGCCGCTCCGCGACGCACTCGCGGTTGCCCAAGGACCGCTGACCGAACTGGGCGCGGCGGTCCGATCGGACTGTGAGATCGTGATCACGCCCGGCAATCACGACCACGACCTGCTCGATCCGTGGTTTGAACGCCGTTCACGCCGCGGCATTCCCGCCGCCCTCAGCTTGGAGACCGCGGCTGATCACCGGCGCGGCGAGCCGCTGGCCACGCTTGCCGGGTGGCTGGGCGCCGACCGGGTGCGGGTCTCCTACCCGGGTGTCTGGCTGCGAGAGGATGTCTTCGCCACCCACGGGCACTACGCCGACGCCCACCTGACCGTGCCGACGCTGGAGCGGCTCGCAGCCGGGGTAATGACCCGGATCGTCGGTCTGGGGCCAGCGGGGCCGCTGAGCATCGAGGACTACGAGGCCGTACTCAGCCCCATCTACGCCTGGATTCATGCCCTCGCCCAGCGCCTGGAACCACAGCGAGGCGGCCACCTGCACGGCGGCTCGGTCCGGGGCTGGCGCGCGCTCAGCGGTCCCGAACGCCGCGGCCTGCGCCGGCGGGCGATGGCGGCTGGTTATCCGGCGGCCGTCTTGGGGCTGAACCGGCTCGGACTCGGGCCACTGCGGGCCGAGCTGTCCGGGGCGGCGCTCCGTCGCGCGGGCCTGCGGGGGATCGAGCAGGTGGCGACCCGTCTGGGCGTGAGCGCGTCGTACGTGATCTTCGGACACACCCACCGGGCCGGACCACTGACCGCCGATGACGCGAGCGAGTGGCGCACGGCGATTGGAGCCCAGCTGGTCAACACCGGCTGCTGGATACGGGAGCCGAGCTTTCTCGGCAGCGATCCGGGACGCAGCCCTTATCGCGTCGGCTTCGCCGTCTGGGTCGGCGACGACGGCCCGCCCGAGCTCGTCAACCTGCTCGACGCCCGCCAGTAGCTGAAAACCGAATCCGGCGCCTCTGGCCGAGGGCTTCGTCTCTCGTAGTCATCAGTGGATATCGACACGCACTCCGGCCCCGATGCGGGCCGCTAGCCAGTCGATCGCCGCTGTGCCGAGGCGCATGCACCCGTGTGATTCGGCTTGGCCGAGGTCGCCACCGAGGCCGACGCGGCCGTGGATGGCGATCTGGCCGGGTCCGCCGTCAAACTCTTGAAACACGCTCGAGCGGGCACTGAGCGCGAGGGCGTATGGCCCCCCGGGCATGCTGGCCGGCATCGTCACCGTCTCTTCGACGAAGAATGTGCCGCTCGGGGTGGGTGTGGATGGCTTGCCGACTACGGCGGGAAAGCTTCGCAAGATGCGGCCGTTGTAGTAGACCCGGACGCGTCGGGCTGCCCTGCTCACGACGATGTGCCAGCGCGTGATGAGCCCACGAGTTCCCCCTCGCTGGATCCAGCCCGTTGAGCTGTTGGGTCGCCCTGGCAGCATCACCTTCAGCCATCGGATCCCGCGGCGGTTGCGTGTCTGCCCGACTACAGGGAGTGTGGTTTGCTCGCCGGTGATGGGCCGGCGCGCGGACACTGAGGCGACAGTGCGCGCGGTCGTTGAAGGAAGCCGGTAAGCGTCATGGTGATAGCGCAGGACTACGAGTTGCTGCGTGGCACTGGCGCGAGACGATGCGATCGCCGTGGAGGTCGAGACAGCCGTCAGGCCACTGCTAGAGCAGATCAAGGCGAGCACGCCAGTGGCCAGCCTGAAACGACGCCGACGCGTTCTCCAAGCCCGGCGTGAGGCGCCGGGCTTGGAGGCGTTGCCGATGATCGGGGTCATCGCCTTGGGATGGACCGGGATGGACCGGGATGGACCGGGATGGACCGGGATGGACCAGTTCAGCCGGTGAACCCGCCGGTGTGAACTGGCGGCCGAGCAGGCGAGCTGGGAGCGCTACTGCGAGCTCGGGCACGGGCCCTGGCCCGGGCACGTGCGCGGGCCTTGGCG
>JBAVWI010000269.1:0-5842 GCA_049697735.1 Solirubrobacteraceae bacterium | reverse complement strand
GACCGGCGCCTCCCCGAGCGCCTGGCCGTGCTGGCCAAGGTCGCTCCCCGCACCCCTTCGCGGAGCGCGCGCAAGGCCCAGGTGCCCGAGCGCACCCCCGCCATCGGCCCCTCGCGGGGCCGGGTCGTGCTCCTCCTGGGCTGCGTGCAGCGGGTCTTCTACCCCCAGGTCCATCACGCCACGATCGGTGTCCTGGCCGCCGAGGGCTTTGAAGTCCTCGCCCCCCGGCTTCCCGACTGCTGCGGGGCCCTCGAGCTCCACGGCGGCGCTGAGCCGGCTGCGCTGCGGCGCGCCGGGGAGACGATCGAGGCTTTCACCGCGGCCGCCGGAGGCGACTTCGATCACGTCGTCGTCAACGCCGCCGGGTGTGGCTCGGCGATGAAGGACTACGGTGATCTGCTGGACACGCCGGCGGCGCGCCAGTTCTCAGCGCGGGTCAAGGACGTGACCGAGCTGCTGGGTTCGCTGCCGCCTCGCGCGCCCCGCGCCCCGGTGCCCCTGCGCGTCGTCTATCACGACGCTTGCCACCAGGCCCACGCCCAGGGTATCCGCGCGCAGCCGCGCGCCTTGCTGGAGGGGATCCCCGATCTCGAGCTCTTAGAGGTCGCCAGCGAGCGCGACGTCTGCTGTGGCTCGGCCGGGATCTACAACCTCGTCCAGCCCGGGGCGGCGGCCGAGCTCGGCGCCCGCAAGGCCGGCAATCTGCTGGCCACCGGCGCCCAGGCGATCGCGGCCGCCAATCCGGGGTGTGCCGCCCAGCTCGATCTCCACCTGCGCGAGCTCGGGCAATCGCTGCCCATCCACCATCCGATCGAGCTGGTCTGGCGCTCGATCTCCGCCGCCGCGGCCGCCTAGCTGTACATCTCCTCGATCTCCGCCTCGTACTTGCGCGCGATCGGCTTGCGCTTGAGTTTGATCGTCGGCGTCAGCTCGTCGCCTCCGGGCAGCCAGTCGCCGGGGATGATGGTGAACTTCTTGATCTGCTCGACGCGGGCCAGGCGCTCGTTGGCCCGGTCGACCCCCACCTGAACGGCGGCCAGCACCTTCTCCTCGCCGGCCAGCTGCTCCAGCGAGCGGTCACCGAGCCCGTTCTGTGCCGCCCACTGGGGCGCAAAGTCAGCGTCGAGCACGATCAGGGAGGTGTTGTAGGGACGCGCGTCGCCGATGCAACAGGCCTGGCCGATCAGCGGGCTCCCGGACTTCACGGCCGCCTCGATGTTGGCCGGGGACATGTTCTTGCCGGCGGCGTTGATGATCAGCTCCTTCTTACGGTCGACGATCTTGAGGAAGCCGTCCTCGTCGAGCGTTCCGATATCCCCGGTTGCCAGCCAGCCCTCCGCGTCGAGTACCTCGGCGGTCTTCTCGGGCTGGTTGCGGTACCCCGACATCATGAACTCGCCCCGGCACAGCACCTCGCCATCCTCGGCGAGCTTGATCTCGACCCCCGGGGAGGCGCGGCCGACCGTGCCGATCTTGACCTGACCGGGACGATTGATGGCACCGAGCCCGCACGTCTCGGACATGCCCCACAGTTCTGAGAGCTCGATGCCCAGGGCGTGGAAGAACTCGAGCACGTCGACGGGCGTCGGTGCCGCGCCGACATTGACGGCCAGCGCCTGGTCGAGACCGAGCATCTCGCGGATCTTGGCGAACAGGTTCTCGTCCGCCTCAGCCACGCGGCGTTCGAGCTCGGGCGGGACCGGTTTGCCCTGCTGGCGCAGCCGCACGCGCTCGATCGACGCCGCCAGCGCGTCCCGGATCGGCGCGCTCTGCTCCTCGGGCTGCGCCGCCTGCATCGCCTCCAAGCCGGTCTTTAGCTTCTCCCAGATCCGCGGTACGGCGAAGAACCAATTCGGCCGCACCTGGGGCAGGTAGGAGAGCACCTCGCGCGGCTCGGGCGCGCAGGTGACCGAACCGGCATAGATGATCGGGATGTAGTGATGGGCATTGCGCTCGGCGATGTGAGCCGAGGGCAACCACGAGATGACACGCGATCCGGGGGGAAACTCGATCACCTGCTCGACCATGCGGGCGGTGAACATGACCGCATGGTGGGTGAGCTGAACGCCCTTGGGGTGCCCGGTGGTTCCCGAGGTGTAGATCAGCGTCAGGATGTCATCGGGGCTCACCGCGGCGCCCGCGGCGGCGACGTCGAAGTCAGGGTTGGAACCCTCGACGTCGGCCAGGGCTACCGTCCCGTCGCCCGCCTCGCTGTCGAGCACGACCACGTGCTCGAGCCCGGGCAGATTCTCGCGGGCCTTGAGAACCTGGTCCAGGAAGGCCTGTTCGACGATCGCCACCTTGGCCTGCGAATCTGTGATCAGGTACTCGATCTCCTGCGCGGGGTAGGTGGTGTAGATCGAGAACGGCGTCGCCCCGAGCATCACGGCGGCGAGATCGACGAGGTGGAACTCGGGGCGATTGGAGAGCATGATGGCCACGCAATCACCTCGCCCCACGCCCAGCTTGGCCAGCCCACCGGCGATCGCGTCGACGCGCGTGAGCAGATCTGACCAGGTCAGGGAGACGCTCTCGTCGGGCATGCGCACGGCGACGATGTCGGGATGATGGGCCGCCGTCCGGCGAAGTGCCTCAGTCAGGGTCTCAGCGTCAACCGCTCGCCCGGCGGCCGCCAACGTGGTGCTGCTCTCCATGCTCTCCTCCTGGACGCTGGAATGTGCTGCTGAGGACCGTAAAGCCGGTCCGTCACGGCCAGCAACGGTACACCAGCGGACCGGGCTCAGCGCGGAGCGAACGGGATGCCGGAGCTGATCTGGGAGATGTCGTTGCTCAGGCCGATGAAGAAGATCATGATGATCAGCACGAAGCCGACGATCCCGGCTCGCTCCATGACCGCAAACGAGATCCGCCGGCCGCGAACTTTCTCGGCCACCGCCCAGAATATGTGGCCGCCGTCGAGGGGCAAGAACGGGAACAGGTTGACGATCCCCAGCGAGAGCGAGATCAGCGCCAGCACGTAGAAGGCCTGGGAGCTACTTTGGGCAAACGACTGTTGGGTCGTCTCGTAACCGCCGACCACGCTGTGTAGCTGCTTGCGTACCTGGGGCTCGAAGATGCGCACCACCGTCGAGACGAGGCGACCGCTGGTCGAGGCCAGCGCCGATACCGACGTGCCCGCGGCACTGACCGGGCCGGGATAAGTGGGCGTGGACCCGAACACGAATCCGACCTCCATGCGGCTGGCGCCGGCCACGTAGCGGGGGCGGACGTTCACCGTCACCACGTGACCGGCACGGCGCAGGACGATGCGGACAGGCGTGGTCGACAGGCATCCGTTGACCGACGTGCCGGCGCACCGGTGGGTGGCGATCTGGTTGCGCAGCGTGGTCTCCGACCCGCTGCGGCCGTCCACCGAGATCAGTTTGTCACCCGGTTTCAGCACCGTCGCGGCCGGCGCGCCGCGCTGCACGGCAGCCACGGTGGTAGTGGGAGCCGGCTGCCCGAGCGTGAGCAGCAGCACCCAGACGATCAAGAACGCGATCACCAGGTTGACCACCGGGCCGGCCAGGATGACCACCACCCGCTTCCACACCGGCTGGTTGTAATAGGCCCGGGGGCGTGCCTCGGCGGGGATGTTCTCGTTCGGGTTCATCCCCGTGATCTTCACGTAGCCCCCGAGCGGGATCGGGCCGATCCCGTACTCGGTCTCGCCGCGGCGGAACTTGACCAGCAGGGGTCCGAAAAAGAGCGAAAAGCGCTCGACCCGCATGCCGACCGCCTTGGCGGCCACGAAGTGGCCGGCCTCGTGGAGGATGATCAGGGCGGCGAAGCCCAGGAAGGCGAGAACGTACGACACGTTGCCCTAGTGTGCCAACTCAAGCTTTTCGTTCCATCAAGCGCCGGCTAGAGCCGTCACAAACTCGCCCGCCACCCTGCGGGCGTCACCGTCGCAGGCGGCCAGGGCATCGAATGAATGCACGGGGCGGGCGGGGAGCTCTGCCAGCGTCTCCTCGATCACGCGGGCGATGTCGAGGAAGCGCAGGCGGCCGCCGAGAAAGGCGTGGACCGCGACCTCGTTGGCCGCGTTCAGGGTGCACGGCGCCGTACCTCCGGCGACGCCCGCCGCGCGGCCCAGGCGTAGGCAGGAGAACGTCTCCTGGTCGGCGGCCTCGAAGGTCAGCGAGCCGAGCTCGGCCAGGTCCAGGGGTGCGACCAGGACGTCTACCCGCTCGGGATAGTGCAGTCCGTAGGAGATCGGCACCCGCATGTCGGGATACCCGAGGTGGGCCAAAGTGGCTCCGTCGCAGAGCTGGATCAGGCTGTGGACGATCGACTGCGGGTGGACGATGACATCGATCTGGTCATAGGGAGTGCCGAACAGGTGGTGGGCCTCGATCAACTCGAGCCCCTTGTTCATCAGCGTCGCCGAGTCGATGGTGATCTTGCCCCCCATCGTCCAGGTCGGGTGGGCCAGCGCCTCTGCCACCGTGACCTGCTCCAGCTCGGCCCTCGCCCGGCCCCGGAACGGACCCCCGGACGCGGTCAGGATCAGCCGGTCGACGGTGCCGGGCCGCTCGGCAGCCAGCAGCTGATGCAGGGCCGAATGCTCGGAGTCGACGGGAATGATGTTCGCCCCCGTCGCCTGGGCGAGCGCCATCACCAGCTCGCCCCCGACGACGAGCGACTCCTTGTTGGCCAGGGCCAGGTCGATCCCCTCGCCCAGGGTGGCCACCGTGCCGACCAGCCCGGCCGAGCCGACGATCGCGTTGAGAACCAGATCACAACCGGATTCGACGATCAGCTCCACCAGACCGTCGGGACCGGCCAGGACCGTGCCGCGGAAGTCAGCCCCGGCACGCTCCGCGCTGTCGGGATCGTGCAGCGCGATCCGCCCTACGCCGTGCGCGCGGGCCTGCTCGGTGACCCCCTCGTAGTCGCTGCCGGCGCTCAGCCCGACGACCTCCAGCTCCCCCCCGGAGCTGGCCACGACCTCCAGAGCCTGAACACCGATCGAGCCGGTAGCGCCCAGGATGACGACCCGGCGAGCCATGTACTAATGCAGCGCGCCGAGCCACACGTAGTAGCCGGCCACGATCGTGAAGATGACGGCGTCGAGACGGTCCAGGGCGCCACCGTGGGCCCCGAACACCGCCCCCGAGTCCTTGGCGCCGGAGTCACGCTTGACCACCGACTCGAACAGGTCCCCCAGGGGGCCGAGCACGGCTACCGCGAGTCCCAGGAACAGAGCGTCGCCCTGGGTCAACCAGCTCTGGTAGAGACCGGCGATGAATACGGCCAGGATCGCGATCAGCATGCCGCAGAACAAGCCCTCGATGGTCTTGTGAGGCGAGATTGAAGGAGCCATCGGCCGTCGTCCGAACAGGCGCCCGCCGAGATAGGCCGCCGTGTCGGCGAGAAAGGTCCCGACCAGGATGTCGATTATCACCGCGCCGCCATGGGGAAGCTGGCGCAGCAAGACAGCGTGCGCGAAGGCGAAACCGATCCAGAAGATCCCCAGCAGCGTGCCGGCGATCGAGACGGTGGCCGCGGCGTGCTGCGGGCGCGCCACGACGGCCAGAAAGCTGACCGGCAGCGCGGCCACCGCGATCTCGAGCACGTCGCGCTCGGTGCCGAAGCGGGCGCCGATCACCATCGCCGCCAGGGCCGCGAATCCGACCGCGGGAGCGGGACGCCAGCGGCCGAGCATCGCATACAGCTCGTACATGCAAACGGCGCCTACGGCGATCATGAAGAGCGCGAAGGGCAGGCCGCCGAGATCGACGAACACGATCGCCACGATCGCGGCCGGCACGGCAACCAACACCCGGGAGAGCAGCTCAGACCGGCCGCGGGGGGCTCGCGGCGCGCGCGCCGTTGGCGG
>JBAVWI010000268.1:0-4800 GCA_049697735.1 Solirubrobacteraceae bacterium | reverse complement strand
GCCGTGGACGCAGCAGCGCTCGTGATGAGGACGCCGGCTCAGAGGGCGCCTCGAGCGAGCGCGGGTCCCGAAGCCAGCCGGAGTCCCGGGACGCTGACGACGACGATGACAGCGCTGACGGCCAGCTCGTCGAGGGCGTCGTCGAGCTCCTGAGCGGGGGGTCGGGCTTCGTGCGCGTCGAGCCGCCCGAGCCGTCCGACGAGGACGTCTACATCTCTTCGGCGCAGGTCAAACGCTGCGAGCTCGTGTCCGGCGACCGGGTCGCGGGACCCAAGCGCGCCCCCCGCCGCTCGGAGCGCTTTGCCTCGCTGATCCGAATCGAGACCATCAACGGCCGGCCGGCCTCCGAGCTGGCCGACAGCATTCGCTTTGACGACCTCCCGGCCGCGTTCCCAGCGGAACGGCTGAAGCTGGAATCGGACGACCCGACGCTCAAGGCGATCGAGCTCCTGACCCCGTTCGGCAAGGGCTCGCGGGTCACGATCATCGGGCCCGCGCGCTCAGGCAAGTCCGAGGCGCTCAAGCGGATCGCCACCGCCCTGTCCGGGGACGAGGACAGCGTGGTTCATGTCGTGCTCACGGGCGCCCGGCCCGAGGAGATCTCGGAGTGGTCGCAGGGCCCCGTGGTCCCAGCCGCGGCGGTCAGCCTGGCCGCCTCGGAGGAGACCCAGAACGGCGCCGTGGAGCCGGTTATCGACCAGGCCCGCCGGCTCGCCGCCCGCGGCTCGCACGCGGTCGTCCTGATCGACTCCCTGGACGGGTGCAGCCCCGCGATTGCACGCAAGGCACTCGGCGCCGCGCGCAACATCGTCGACGGAGGCTCGCTGACCGTAATCGCCACCTCCTCAGCTCCGCTGGGCGGGGAGACGACGGTGATCGCCCTTGATGTCGGCTTGACCAGCATCGGCCGCTTTCCGGCTCTCGATCTGCTGGCTAGCGGCACCCTGCGTCCGGAGCTGCTGGTCGGCCCGGCCGGGGCGGACGCGATCACTCAGGCCCGGGCCGAGGCGGCCGGGGGCGGCAACCAGTAGCCCTCGCTCAGTACGCGGTACAGCGGCAGCGGTGCCGGGGTGAGGCCTTGTAACTCGAGCCCTGACCCCGCTCCCACAGCAGCTGGTCGACGTCGGCCGCGCGGGCCGCGGGACACGCCGCCACCATCAACTCGACCGCGTGAACGGCCGCGGCCCGGATCTCGACCTCCTCGGGCGAGCCCGGCTCGATCAGCTCGGCGCGCTCGATCCGGCTGACCAGCTCCGGGTCAAAGGCCAGAACCCCGTCCAGGCGCAGGACGTGGGGCACGAGATTGTCAGCGAACATGGTCAGGCGCTCGAGATCTGTGAACCGGGCCACCCCGGCCCGCTCCAGGTCGGCGGCGGCAATCTGAGCGCGCTTGAGAAAGGGCAGCTCGAGCTCTTCGTAGACCTGGAGGTCAGCGAAGCACGGCCAGCTGCCCAGCCCCCGGGCGAGGCGGACGGCGCTGCCCGAGGCCGAGTCGACCAGCCGGGCGAAGGAGCCTCCGTAATCGCTGGCCACGTGCCTTCCGAGGTCGGCCAGCGAGTGCGCGAACAGAGCCATCAGCTCGTGGTCGGGGTCCTGGCCCAGCACGGCCGCGATCGTGCCCGAATCAAGCCCGGCCAGCTCGGCGGCCGACCAGCGGCCCGCGCGGGCCGCGTGTCGCTCCAGGGCACCCGAGATAGTGCCGTAGCCCGAGCCCCCATCAGGCTTGCGCAGGGTGGGGAACCACCCCGAGCCGAAGTTGATCGCATCAAGGGTGAGCCAGTAGGCGGCCGCGCGCTCGCGCTCTTCGTCCGTCGTGAGCTTCGGAGCGGAGGGTGTCGGTGGGGCGAGCGGTAGCGTCGCCGCGTAAGCCGGGATCCGGTCCGTCTGGACCCGGACGTAGCGGGCGCGCTCGGTTACCAGCGCACAGGCGCGCCGGAGGTCTTGCATGCCCACAGGATGCCGTCTTGCATGCCCACAGGATGCCCGGCGGCGAGGTCGGAGCCCGCCGCGCCGGCCGCTAACGTCAATCGCCCGCCATGCCTGAGCTGACCGATGATCTGAAATCGCTTCTCTCCGGGCTCAACGACCCCCAGCGCGAGGCTGTCACCTACGGCGAGGGGCCGCAGCTGATCCTCGCCGGGGCCGGCTCGGGCAAGACCCGCGTGCTCACCCACCGGATCGCCTACCTGGTTGCCACCGACGCTGCCAAGCCCAACGAGATCCTGGCCATCACGTTCACCAACAAGGCGGCGGCTGAGATGCGTGATCGCGCCGAGCTGCTGGTCGGCCGCCGGGTACGGGCCATGTGGGTGATGACCTTTCACGCTGCCTGCGCGAGGATGCTGCGGGCCGAGGCTCAGCGGCTCGGCTACACCCGGCAGTTCACGATCTATGACACGGCCGACTCGCGCCGGCTGATCAAGCGTTGTCTGGACGAGCTGGGTGTCGACCCCAAGCGCTTCACGCCCGCCTCGATCGGCAGCCAGATCTCAGACGCCAAGAACAAGCTCCGCGATGCCGACGCCTATGCGCAGATGGTCGGCTCGTTCTTCGAGCAGACGGTCGCCGACGTCTACCGCTCCTACGAGCGCGAGCTGCACCGGATGAACGCGATGGACTTCGACGATCTCCTCGTCCGGGCGGTCAACGTGCTCGAGCTCTTCCCCGAGGTGCGAGATCGCTACGCCAACGGCTTTCGCAACGTGCTCGTGGACGAGTATCAGGACACCAACCACGCCCAGTACCGCTGGCTCCAGCTTCTAGCCGGCGAGCATCGCAACCTGATGGTGGTGGGAGACGATGCCCAGTGCCTGGTCGAGGGGACGGAGGTGACCATGGCCGATGGGACCCGGCGCCCGATCGAGCAGATCGCGCCTGGTGATCTCGTGCTCTCGGCCTACGGCAGCGGTGACTTTCGTCCCGCGCGAGTCCTGAGCACCCACCACTCGTCTCGCACGGATGGGATCGCCATAACCCTTCGGTCCGGTCGCCGGCTCGTGAGCACGCCCGAGCACGTCCACTTCGCCGGCTTCCAGCTGGGGCGCACCCCACAGTTGCACATGACCTATGTCATGTGGCGGCGCGATCGCGGCTTCCGAGTCGGGACCTCTCGGACCTACACCAACGGCCAGGTCAAGCCGACCGTCGGCGTATCGCTCCGACTGCGCGGCGAGCGCGCGGACGCTGCCTGGGTGATCTCCACCCACAGCTCGGAGGCCGAAGCCCGGTACGCGGAGGTGTCGTTGTCGCTGGCCTATGGGTTGCCAACCCTGCCGTTTTCGGCTCGGCCGGTCCCCGGATCGCAGGGGCGTTCACTGGTCGGCGATCAGAGCCTGCTCGATCGCCTGTTTGCCGAGCACGACACGATGTCGGCGGGACGGCGCTTGCTGGCCGACGGCGGCCTGTCCTTCGAGCGACCTCACTTTCAGGCTGGCACCTACACCAAAACCGAGGTGCGCCGGCGTCGACTGGCGATCTCGCTGTGCGGAGATCGCCGCGGCCGGACGCCGATGCACAGGCTGGCCCTGTTCGGGTACGACGATGCCGGGCGGCGACGGCTCGAGGAGATGGGCCTGAGCGTGCGCCCGGCGCGGCGCGGTTCGGAGGGCTGGCGGTTTGAGACGAGCGGCAAGGACATGGCGAGGATCGAGCACACCGCCAGCCAGATCGCCACTGCCCTTGGAGACGTCTCAATCCGGCCCTCGGCTCGTCTGGGCCATAACCGCGACGGTCTGGCTGCCAACTCGCTGCCCTTCACGGCCGCATCGTCGGTGCGCCCCGGGATGGTCATGTTCGACGAGCAGGGCGGCTACGACGTCGTCGAGTCCGTGGATCACGTGAGCCTCGACCGGCCCGTCTACGACCTCGACATCGAGGGGACCCACAACTTCGTCGCGGACGGGATCGTCACGCACAACTCGATCTACGGCTTCCGTGGGGCGGACATTTCGAATATTTTGGATTTCGAGGACTCGTTTCCCGACGCCCAGGTGGTCAAGCTCGAGCAGAACTATCGCTCGACGCAGACCATCCTTGATGCCGCCAACGCGGTGATCCGCAACAACCGGGGCCAGAAGATCAAGACCCTGTGGACCGACCTCGGTCAGGGAGACCCGATCAAGGTCCGCGAGCTCGACGACGAGCACGCCGAGGCGCGGTTCGTGACCGGCGAGATCCAGCGGCTCGTCGACGAGGGCTCGTCGCGGGCTGAGATCGCGGTCTTCTACCGAACCAACTCCCAGTCGCGGGTGCTCGAAGACACGCTGGTCCGGGCGGAGATCGCATATCAGGTGATCGGGGGCACCAAGTTCTATGACCGGGCTGAGATCAAGGACGCGATTGCCTACTTGACAACGCTCGTCAACCCCCAGGACGTCGGCGCGTTCACCCGCATCGTCAATTCCCCCCGGCGCGGGATCGGCGCCACCTCGATTTCGCGCCTGCTCGCCTACGCCAACACCAGCGGAGAGACGGTATGGGAGCTGGCGGTAGCTCCGGAACTGGTGCCCGGCCTGGGGGCGGCGGCGATCAAGGCGCTGCGGCGGTTCATGGGCACGATGGAGATCCTGCGCGAGCGGCTCGAGAGCGGGGCAACGATCTCGGCCCTGCTCAAGGAAACATTGCGCGAGACCGGCTACCTGGACGCGCTCGAGGCGGAGCGCACGATCGAGGCCCAGGGGCGGATCGAGAACCTCGAGGAGCTCGTCAACGTCGCCGTCGAGTACGACGCCGGAGCGGGCGAGCAGGGGACCCTGGGGGAGTTTCTGCAGCAGATCGCGCTCGTCGCCGACGCCGACACGC
>JBAVWI010000267.1:0-24184 GCA_049697735.1 Solirubrobacteraceae bacterium | reverse complement strand
GCCCATCGGCGCGGTGACGCTCCCGGTGCCGAGCGGGCCGAGGCCGAGGCGATCGCGCTGCTTCGGTCGGTGGGGGCTCGGCCGTTGCTGGGCCGCGCCCTCGAGGAGCGAGCTGGGCGCCGCGAGGATCCTGAAGCGCTCGACGAGGCGCGGGCGATCTACACCGAGCTCGGGGCGACCCGCTGGTTGGCTCGCCTTCGCGATTGGAGCGGCGTTCCGGCTTAAGCGCCGGACCACCGGAGGGCTGGGGGGCCGTGGTCCCGGCGCCTCGAGCCGAGGGTCGGTGGGTGCTAGCTTGAAGGCAACGGTCGCGGCTCGACGGTCGGGTCAGTGACAGACATAGTGCCGTTGGAGCGACGGCGATCAGACTGGTCGTCGACGGGCCACCGCAGCTCAAGATCCCAAAACGGGAGCATGCGGTGATCGAGCGAGCCCAGGACGGGTTGAGAGAAGTCCCGGTGAGCTCGACGCATAGGGCGACCTGGGAGCGCGAGATGAGAAGGCTGAGCATCGGCCGGCGCGTCCTCTTCGCGGTGCTGCTCGCCTTGGCCGCGCGGGTGATCGTCTCGGGCCTCAACTTCGCCAGCGGGGTGAGCCTGGCCGTCGTCGCCGCTCTGTTCGTGGCGTCGCTTGTCCTCACTCGGCAGGGCCGCCGGCTCGAGCCGTCCCAACCCTCGGGGGCCGAGCGCAACGGGGAGTCGGGCCGACGCCGCGTCAGTCCACGAACGTGAACCGGTCGAGAACGCCCGTGAGCTTGAACAGACGCTGCACCTGGGGCGAGCCCTGCCGGAGCCGGAGCTGATAGCCATTGGCCTGCGCGGCCTGCCCGGCCGCGATGATGACGGCGAGCCCGGTGCTGTCCATGAATTCGACCTCCTCGAGGTCAATGACCACATCGCTGGCCGCGTCCCGCTCGCACTCAACCAGCAGACGTTCGAGCTCAGACACGGTGCTGAGATCCAGCTCGCCGCGGAGCTTGATGAGTACCGCGCCCTGCTCGCTGCTGTCTCTCTGAATCTGAAACGGGGTGCCGGACTCACCGGCGCGCGGCGCAAGATCAGTCATCGGCGGCTGAAGGCGGACAAGAATCTGCCGGCGTAGGTGGAGAGCATCAGATCATCTGACTTCGATAACTGATGGTCCTCTGCGCAAGGCCCGCGGCCCCCAGAGTCCCAATCTGAAAACGGACACCGCGAGCCCCTTTAGCGAACGCCCAAGAGGCCGTGGCTGATGCCAATCTTACCTGGCCCGGGGCCGGGCTGCAGCCGCAGCTCGTCTGGGTGGCCGAACGCCAGGTGGCGCGGGCGACAGTCAGACGTCCATGAGTGCCTTGCGCCGGCTGGCTTGGGTCACTCGAGACCGTGCTCGAGCAGCGCCAGAGCGCGCTCGCCGCGCTGCCTGAGGCCGCGTGCGATCCTCGCGCTCGGCGTACCGGCGACGATCTCGCGGCGGACGTAGCCCAGCAGCGCGCGGTGGACGCCGAGCAATGCGTTGGCCATCACCTGCGGCTCGACGTCGTCGGCCGGCTGTCCGCGCTCCTCCGCGATCACGCTGGCGAGGGCATGCGTGTAACGGTCGAGGATCTGCTGCTCACGCGCCAGTAATGCCGGGCTCTGCGCGATCACCTGGGTGATCGCGCGTAGCTGCTGGGCGGCGCTGGGATCGGTCGAGGCGATAAATCCCCGCGGGGTGAGGATGAAGCGGCGGAAGGCCGCGACCAGCGATTCGCCGTCTCCCCGCTCGCGGACCGCCTTGAGGAGCTCTTGCTCAAACACCTCCATGCGCTCGTAGACCAGATCCTCCTTGCTCGGGAAGTAGTTGAACACCGTTCCTTCGGAGACCTCGGCCACGCGCGCGATCTCGGCGACGGTCACGTGCTCGAAGCCACGTTCTGCAAACAGTCGCCGGGCGGTGTCCGCGATTTGGCGGCCGGTGCGTTGCTTCTTGCGCTCGCGGAGGCCGAGCGGCACAGCAGGGGCAGGGGGAGCAGATGAACCACCGGCTTGATCGGCGGCGGCCTGGCCGGTTTCGGCGTTCATGGCTCCGCTCTGGCCGGTTTCGGCGTTCATGGCTCCACTCTAGCTAATTGCTGGCTTGACATAAAAATTAGACTTGCTATAAATTTATAGACACACTAAATGTAGGAGATCGAGATGCCAGTTTCAACTCCCGTCCGGCGCCCGCTGCCGCTTCCGTTCGCCGGGTTGCTGCTGGCGATGGTCATCGCTGCGCTTGACCAGACGATCACAGCGACGGCCCTTCCGACTATCGCGGGCGACCTCGGCGGCCTCAGCTCGTTGTCCTGGGTGGTCACCGCCTACGTGCTCGCGGCGGCCGCCGTGACGCCGCTGTGGGGCAAAGCCTCGGACCTTTACGGACGCAAGGACCTCCTCCGGGGCGCGATTGTGCTGTTCGTCCTCGCCTCTGCGCTGTCGGGCATCTCACAGAGCATCGGCGAGCTGATCGCCTTCCGCGCTGTGCAGGGGATCGGCGCCGGGGGCGTGATGACGCTTGCCATGGCTACCGTCGGCGACCTCGTCGAGCCCCGCGAGCGCGGGCGCTACCAGGGCTACATCCAGTTCGCGTTTGTGCTCGCCAGTGTGGCCGGGCCGCTGCTCGGGGGCCTGTTCGTCGACCACCTGTCATGGCGATGGGTGTTCTACGTCAACCTGCCCGTCGGCGCGGCCGCGCTCGCGCTCCTGACCCGGTACTTGCACGTGTCGGCGCAGCGGCGCCCGGCTCGGATCGACTTTCTCGGGGCCGGGCTGCTGGCAGCCGCCATCAGCGCGACCCTGCTCGTGACAACTTGGGGCGGCGACCGCTACGCGTGGGGCTCGGCTCCGATCGTGGGGCTCGGGGCGGCCGCGGTCGGGCTGCTGGCCGCGTTCATTCTTCGGGAGCGGGTCGCGTCGGAGCCGGTACTGCCGCTGCGCCTGTTCCGTGACCCGGTGTTCGTCGTGGTCAGCGGCACGCTGTTCATCACCACCCTGTCGCTATTCGCGGCGATCTTCTTCTTGCCGCTGTTCCTCCAGCTCGTGACCGGCGCGAGCGCGACCAAGTCGGGTCTGCTCGTCCTCCCGCTGCTGCTCGCCAGTGCGGTGTCGACCGTGGTATCCGGGCGGATCATCTCCGGCACCGGCCGCTACAAGGTGTTCCCCGTCATCGGGCTGGCCTTGATGAGCGTGGGCCTGATCTTGCTCTCGACGCTGGATGTATCGAGCTCACGGCTCACGGCCGCGCTGTTCATGGCGGTGTTCGGAGCCGGCTTCGGGATGGTCACCCAGGTTCTCATGGTCGCCATCCAGAACGCCGTGGATCCGCGGGAGATCGGGACCGCCACGGCGTCGGCCAACCTGTTCCGTGCGCTGGGGGGCGCGGTCGGCGTTGCCGTCTACGGCGCGGTGTTCACCAGCGGGCTGCGCCATTGGCTCCCGCGAAAGCTGCCGGGCGGTCTACCCGCCGGGCTCGATCCGCGTGGGATTCAAGTCAGCCCCGGCCGGATCCACGCGTTCGCGCCCAGCGTCCAGCACGGCATCGCGCAGGCAGTCGCCGCGTCGCTTCACGACGTATTCGTCGTCGCTACGCCGATCGCGCTGGCCGGCTTTCTTCTCGTTCTCGCGCTGCGTGAAGTCCCGCTCCGCGGGCGCGATGCCCCCGGCGGCACGGCCAAGAGGACAGCCACTTCATCCCCGCCCACCCAAACCACCGCATAAGGAGATCAGTCAATGTCAATCCAAACCGATCAGCAACTGCAGAGCTTCTCGACCCAGCAGATCGAGGAGTTGGTGCTCAGCCTCACTGACGCCCAGGCGCGCGGCGACGTCGGCGCGCTCGAAGCGCTGCTGAGCGACGACTTCAAGCTCGTCGGACCGCTGGGCTTCGTAGTCCCCAAGCAGCAGTGGCTCGACCAGTTCGATTCTGGCCCGCTGCAGATCTCGGTGCTGGACTGGGACGAGCTCGACGTCCGAACCCACGGCTACGCCCAGGTCGCGATCGTGATCGGGCGCCTAAAGCAGAGCGCGCGCTATGCCGGGCGGCCCGCGGACGGCATTTTCCGCGTGACGGTGATCGCGATCCGTGCCGGTGACCGCTGGCTGGTCGCCGGGCTGCACTACAGCCCCGTCGCGGCGCCGGGTGGCGCCCCCGGGCGCTGAGCAAGACGAAATTCGGACGAGCGACAGCAAGGACCAACATGACACCTCAGATCGAGATCCTCCTGCACAGCGAACTGTCAAACGACGCGGTCGGGATCGTCGCGCTCACCGTCCCCCCGGGATGGGACGGGCCGCCGCTTCACCACCACGACTTCGACGAGGCTTTCTACGTGCTCGAGGGGGAGCTGACTTTCCAACTTGACGCCGAGCTGCGCACCGCGGGGCCAGGCGAGCTGGTGTTCGCGCCTCGCGGGGCGATTCACACCCTCGCCAACCTGTCCGAGGAAAGGGCTCGCTACGTCCTGGTGTGCACACCCGGGGAGTTCACCCGCTACTTCGAGCGGCTGAGTACGCCGGCTGACATGAGCGCGAGCCCTTCCCCGGAGAAGCCGTACCCACCGACGAGCATCGTGGGCCCCACCATTCGCGAGCATCTCGCCAGGGCGGCGTGATCGGTCGGGGGAAGGAGAGGGGGAGGTGCCAGCCGCGCTGGATGAGCGACTCGCGCAAATCACCCCGGTCGGGCGATGCCGTCTCACCCCGCCGGGTGCGAGGCTTTGCGTCACCTTAGTGACGACACGCGATGGCCGGATTGGAGACCAGCCGATGACGACAGGAGTTGAGCCGCATACCACGGCCACCCTTGACACCGTCGCGCCCGTGCCCGGCACGGGCAGCCGGTGGCTCGGGCGGGTCGCGGATCGTCTGTCGTCTGCGGAGCACCCGAGGCACCTGTTCGGACCCAACTGGTTCGCCTCGGCGATGGGCATCGGCATCGTCGCCAATGCCGCCGCTGGCCTACCGATTCTGGCCTCGGACCTGCATGTCTTCAGCGTCGTGGTCTGGGTCATCGCCGCGCTGTGGCTGCTCGTGCTGCTGGCGGCGACAGGCTTGCACTGGCTCCGTAATCCGGATGTCGCTCGCGGCTATATCCGCGATCCCACGATGGGCCAGTTCTACGGCGCCCCGCCGATGGCCCTGATGACGGTCGGTGCCGGGGCCCTGCTGGCCGGACACTCGATCATCGGGGCGCACGCGGCGACCGACCTCGACTGGGTCCTGTGGACCGCGGGCACGATCGGCGGCCTGCTCACCGCGGTGACGATCCCGTATCTTCTCTTCACTCACTACCCGGTGCGTCCCGATGGGGCCTTCGGCGGATGGCTGATGCCCGTCGTTCCCCCGATGGTCTCAGCCGCGACCGGCACCCTGCTGATCCCGCACATCGCGGCGGGCGCCGGCCGCCAGACGCTGCTCTACGGCTGCTACGCGCTGTTCGGGATGAGCCTCGTCGCGTCGCTGATCATCATCACGATGATCTGGAGCCGGCTCGCGCACTTCGGCTCTTCCGGAACCGTACGAGTCCCCACGCTCTGGATCGTCCTCGGTCCGCTCGGCCAGTCGATCACCGCCGCCGGCCTCCTCGGCTCCCAGGCGCACCTCGCCGTCAGCGGCGCCCTGGCGTCGAGCTTGCGCACTTTCTCGGTCCTCTACGGCGTGCCCGTGTGGGGTTTCGCAATGCTCTGGATCGCCCTGGCAGCATCACTGACGGCGCGCACCATCCGCCACGGCCTGCCGTTCGCTCTCACCTGGTGGAGCTTCACCTTTCCCATCGGCACCTTCGTGACCGGCACGACGGCACTTGCCGCTTACACCTCTCTGCCCGCGTTCCAATGGGCCGCTGTGGTCAGCTTCGGATGCCTGCTGGCGGCGGTGCTCCTGGTCGCCTCTCGAACAGTGAACCGCAGCGTGACCGGGGAGCTCTTGGCCGTGTCCGCCGCGCCACCGCCACCAGTGGTAGCGGTGAAGGGATAGCCGCGGACTCGCGGTGAAGGGATAGCCGCGGACTCACATCGGCACCTTGATGCCGCGGTGCAGAAGCCAGACGTTCGCGGGCCAGGCGGTGACGAACCCGACGATCATCCCGATTTGCATGAGGAACCAGTAGGCGCCCGAGTTTGGCATCAGATGGTGCGGCGCCGGGAAGAACACCAAGGCCATCAGCGCCATCCAGCCAAACAGGCCGATCTCGAAGAAGGTCAATGAGATGAAGTCAGCTCTCGCAGCCGCCTTGAGCCCGTCTCTCACTCCCAGACCCCTCATCGGCGCGATCGCGAAGTACTGGAACACGATGCCGAAGGCCAGGGCCAGCGTGTAGTCGCCGATGTACTCGGCGAACAAAGCGCGGCCGGCAACCGTGAGCGCGAGGAGATAAATCGTCCACTCGGCAATCACGTCGCCGAGGGTGCATCCGGAACCGCAGTGGCTCACCTCGATCGCCATCGTGACCCAGCGCGGCTTGTCCGGGATGGCGGCAACTCGCCCCCAACGCCAGTACAGCCAGAGCGCGAACGGGCCCAAGTACAGCGCGGTGATCGGATACACCGCATTCATCACGCCCATCGGCTGACGCCGGTGATTGATCACGATGTCATACGCGACCGCGGCCGCACATATGAAGCAGAGGCAGAGGTAGCCCCAGGCGATCACCGTGAGCCAGGTCGGAGGCATGGGTGCTTACCGGCTTGACGTCTCAGACCGACTCAGCGCCGCAGTCGCCGCTCGATCGCGAGGCTGGCGCGCCGGACCGCCTCGCCGTAGGCTCTCCGCGCTAGGTCGGGCAGTGGCAGTGGGGAGCGGCGGCCCGACAGGGCGCGGTGCTGGCGTGGCTGCACCTGGTCGCCGTCCAGCGCGCGCCGGCCGCGGGCCCTCGCAGCCACCGCCGCGTCGTTCTCAGCAGAACTCTTGCCTGCGTAGACCCAGGCGTAGCGAAAGGCCAGACCGCCCGCGAGATACATGACGCTGGCGAGGTCGTGTTCGGGCGAGCTGGCGCGGCGGGCGACTATTCGGAGCGAGAGCCCGAGCGCGACCAGGCCCTTGGCGGAACGGAACAGAGCGCCGGGGCGTCCGCGGTGCAGCGCCTCGGCGGCGTCTCCGAGCCGACGCTCGCCAAATGCCGAGAGCGAGAGCTCGGTGAGCATTGCGCCGGTCTCGAGGGTGCCGAGCGCCCGGCGGGTTGGGTGGCCCTCCGGTAAGCCGCTCGCGACGAGCGCGAGGCGGGTCGCGGCCGCGCCGGTCGCGGTCGCGGTGGAGACGAAGGCCGGCCCGAGGATGTCGCGGCTGCGAGCCCACACGGGGACCGCAGTGCAGGCGAGCAGCACGCCGGTGTAGGAGCAGAGGTAGCTGCCGAGCAGCGCGGTCAGCGCTCCCAGCTCGCGGGCGGCCTTGGGTCGTGTAGCCAGGTCGCAACCCACCGCCAGGGCATTGCAGCCGCTGAACGCGACCAGGCACCAGGCGCCCATGTTCATCGGCGAGCGCGGCTTGAAGATCCTCATCATGTTCAGGAACCGTTCCGGGCGGCCCAGATCCCCGATCAGCAGAAGCGGCGCGGGTGCGACGGCGCCCAGGGCGACCTTGCGGGCGATGGCCGCGGACCGGTGATCGCCAGCCGCGTCGCAGCCCAGCGCGGCAAACGCCGAGCCGGAGGCGATGCCGCCGAACCAGAAGTAGAGCGGGACCTGCCACGACCACACCGGGGCGTGGATGAACGGCCCGTGGATCTCCGAGACCGACGCGTTACGCATCCGCCGGTTCGCCGCTGCGACCTGACCCGGGGCCGCCTGCGCCGCGGCATAGCCGGTGTCGCGCGCCGGGTAGAGAAACGACCACTGAGCGTCACCAAAGCCAGGGCGCGCCAGCGCGACCGGCGCCCCCGGCACGGCCGCAGTCCACGGCCCGGGAGCGCCGCGCGTGCCCAGGGCAGGGCGGATGTCGCGGGTTTCGGTGTCATGGTCGGCCACCCACTCGGTCTCGCGCCCGCGCGAGGTGTCGGGAGGCTCGTGCTCGGAAGCCAGCTCGGCCGGCTCGCCGCCGTGGTCAAGCCGCCCCTTCCACGGGTGCTCAGGGCTCACCAGGTACTCCTGCCGGGCATGCGACGGGCGCGGCGGGCGGCGCTGACGAAGGCGACGACCGCGCCCGCGCTGGCCAGCAGGCCGGCGGCGACCGCGGCCACCGTGGCCGGGACCACGTTCTCCTGCACGGGTGAGTCCGCGTGCGCGGGCAGCCCGTAACGCTCGGGCGGCTCGGTCAGCAAAAAGAACGCGCCCAGACCGCCGGCGAGTTGCTCGTCAGGTTCGTCGCCGGCGCCATACAGGTAGGCGCCCTCGAGGCCGCGCTCGTGCAGGGCCGCAACCCGGCGCGAGGCGAGCTCGACCAGCTCCTCGTGGGGCCCGAACTGGATCGAGTCAGTGGGGCAGGACTTCGCGCAGGCCGGCTCAAGACCGTCCTCGAGACGGTCGTAACAGAGCGTGCACTTCCCGGCCCGCCCGTCCTCGGGGTCACGGTCGACCACGCCGAACGGACACGCCGGCACGCAGTAGCCGCAGCCGTTGCAGACGTCCGGTTGCAGCACCACCGTCTCATGCTCGGTCCGGATCAACGCCCCCGTGGGGCAGGCATCAAGGCAGCCGGCGTTGGTGCAGTGCTTGCAGACATCGGACATGAACACCCACTCGCCCATCTTGCCCACCGCCTCCGCCACGTCCACGACGCCGGGGGTCGACTGCGCCGCGTCGACAAGGTCGATCGCGCCGGCCGCCGGGATCGCCGGCAGCTTGCCCCCGCCTCCCGCCTCCAGCGCGCGCTGCGCCTCCTCCTTGAGCTGCGGCGAAGGCTCGAACAGCTCGACGAAACGGACGTGACGCCAAGTCGAGGCAGAGAGATCCCCGGTGTAGTCGTAGGACACGCCCTTGCCGGACTGAGAGCCGTCTGCGGGCAGATCGTTCCACTGCTTGCAGGCGACCTCGCACGCTTTGCAGCCGATGCACACCGTCGTGTCGGTGAAGAAGCCCATGCGCTGGGCTCCGGGGCGATGAATCGCGATCTCGGTTTCCGGGACGCTGGTGCTCACTCGCTCGTCTCCTGCGGGTTCTCCGCCACCGGGTCATCCTGGTTGGGCCGGATGTGATGCCCCACAAGCGCGGCCCCGGCCAGTCGCGCGGTGCTGGCGCCCTGCCGCCGGCCCGCCCGGACGTCGCAGGTGAACGCCTTGGACTCCTGAATCGACACATTCGGGTCACCCGAGAGAACCCCGAGCTCGTTGGCAGTGTCACCGCGCGAGATCCCGTTGTACCCCCAGTGCCACGGCAGCCCGATCTGGTGGATCACGCGCCCGTCCACCCGCAGCGGCCGGATGCGGTCGGTCACCTTGGCCCGCGCCTCGATCTGCGCCCGCTCGGTGACGATCGTCATCCAGCCTCCGTCCTCGATCCCTCGGTCGGCGGCGAGCTGCGGATCGAGCTCGGCAAACATCTCGGGTTGCAGCTCCACCAGCCACGGCAGCGTGCGGCTCATCCCGCCCGCAGTGTGATGCTCGGTCAGCCGGAAGGTCGTTGCCACCACCGGGTAACGCGGGTCGGCGGTGGGGTGGTAGGGGTTCTCGGGCCGCTGCCAGCGGATCGCGGCCGGGTTGGCGGTCATCTCCGGGTAGAGCAGGTTTGGCATTGGCGACTCGATCGGCTCGTAGAAGCTGGGTAGGGGCCCGTCGAGGAGACCGCTGGGCGAGTACAGCCAGGCGCGGCCGTCGCCCATCATGATGAATGGGTCCGCACCGCTGATCGCGTCCATCCCGTGAGCATCCGGCGCCGGCCGGTAGTCAGGGCGCTTGCCGGCGGGGAAGTCGGGCACGTCGTAGCCCGCCCAGCGACCCTGCTCCTCATCCCACCACACGTAGCGCTTACGCTCAGACCAAGGCCTGCCCTGCGGATCTGCGCTGGCGCGGTTGTAGAGGATGCGTCGATTGGCGGGCCATGCCCACGCCCATTCCGGTGAGACGATTCCGCCTTCGGCGCTGAGGTCACCGGGCTGGCGCCGGCGCGCCTGATTGACGCCGTCCTTGTAGATGCCCGAGTAGATCCAGCAGCCGCAGGCGGTCGAGCCGTCGCTGCGCAGCTCGTCGAACGAGCCGACCGGTGTGCCCGTCGCCACGTCGTAGCCGTTGATCTCCTTGATCACCGCCTCGACGTCGGGTTCGCCTACCTCGCCGCACTCCGGGTAGTCCCACTTCAGGTTCACGATGGGCCAGTCCCGCTCGCGCTCGGACCCCGCGTAGTGAGCCCTGACCCGCTTGGCCAGGTGGTGCATGAACCACAGCTCCGAGCGCGCGTCACCCGGCGGATTGAGCGCCTTGTCGCGGAACTGCACCAGGCGCTGGGTGTTCGTGAACGTCCCCTCCTTCTCGACGTGCGAGGCGGCAGGCATCAGAAACACCTCGGTTTCGATCGCCTCCGGGCGCAGCTCGCCCGACTGCACCTCAGGGGAGTCGCGCCAGGACGTGGCCGTCTCGATCTCGGCCATATCACGCACGACCAGCCACTTGAGCTTGGCCAGTGCGCGCCGCTGAAGCCCGGCGTGCTGAGAGCCGACCGCCGGGTTCTGCCCCATCACGAGCAAGCCGTCCACCCCGCCGTCGAGCGTGCGCAACGTGGTCGCGAAATGCGAGTGGTTGCCGGTGAGCTTCGGGAAGCGCGCGAAGCCGTAATCGTTCTCCGCCGTGGCGGCGTCGCCAAACCACGCCTTGAGCAGCGAGATGATGTAGGCGTCAAAGTGAGACCACCAGCCCCGGTCGGCCTTGCCGGTACCGATGTAGTCCTCGAGCGTGAAGTGACCCTCGCGCGCCTTGGGCATATGCAGGTAGCCCGGCAGCAGGTCGTACAGGGTGGGGATGTCGGTTGAGCCCTGGATGGAGGCGTGCCCGCGCAGCGCCATGATGCCGCCGCCGGGCCGCCCGATGTTGCCGAGCAGCAACTGGAGAATCGCTGAAGTACGAATCATCTGCACGGCCTCGGCGTGCTGCGTCCACCCGTTGGCGTAACAGAACACGCTTGTGCGCTCGCGCCCCGAGTTGGCGATCAGCGCATCCGCCACCGCCATGAAGTCCTCGCTCGAGATCCCGCAGATGCGCTGCACCATCTCGGGCGTGTAGCGGGCGAAGTGGCGGCGCAGGATCTGGAAGACGCACCCCGGGTGCTGGAGCGTGTCATCGTGGTCGACCTCGTCCATCCGCATCCCGGCGCCGGTGTGCTCGCTGAACGCCTGCGTGGCGTGCTCATGTCCCCCGGCGCACGGACCGGCCTGGCCCGCGTACATCCACGAGGTCGGGTCGTACGTCCCCGTCTCGGGGTGAAAGCCAGAGAACACGCCCAGCGGCTTGCCACCCGCTCGGCTTCCGGCCTCGCCTGATTGGGGGGCGCCGCCGTCATCCAGCTGATCCTCGGTGTCCTGAAAGCTCTCGTTGACGATCGTCGAGGCGTTGGTGTAGTTGACGACGTACTCCCGGAAGTAGGACTCGGTCTCGATCACGTGGCGGATGATCGCGCCGAGGAACGCGACGTCCGTCCCGGCCCGGATCGGCACATGCAGGTCAGCCAGCTGGCTGGTGCGCGAGTACCGGGGATCGACGTGGATGACCCGCGCCCCCCGCTCCTTGGCCTTCATCACCCAGCGGAACCCAACCGGGTGTGCCTCGGCCATCTGCGAGCCCTCGATCACGATGCAGTCCGCGTTCTGGAGATCCTGCTGGAAGTTGGTGGCGCCGCCGCGTCCGAACGAGCTCCCCAGACCGGGGACCGTGGAGCTGTGTCATATGCGCGCCTGGTTCTCGATCTGGATCGCCCCCATGGCCGCGAACAGCTTCTTGATCAGGTAGTTCTCCTCGTTGTCGAGCGTCGCCCCGCCCAGGTGCGCGAAGCCCAGCGTGCGGTCCACACGCCGGCCGTGGCCGTCGGTATCCTGCCAGCCGTTCTCGCGGGCAGCGATCACCCGCTCGGCGATCATGTCCATCGCCTGCTCGAGCTCGAGCTCCTCCCACTCGGTGCCGCCCGGCCGCCGGTATTTGACCTTGGTAAGCCTCCCCGGCTGCTGCACCAACTGGCGCGAGGACGCGCCCTTGGGGCACAACGTCCCCTGGTTGATGGGTGAGCGCGGGTTGCCCTCGATGTCGACAAGCTCGCCGCCCCGCGTATAGACCAGCTGGCCGCACCCCACAGCGCAGAACGGACACACCGACTCGGTCACCTTCAGCCCGGCAATCCTCGCCGCCGCCTGTCGCGTTCGCTCTGATTCCGCACTCGGGCCCAATCCCCAGTCCATCGCGCGACCGACGAATGGCAGCCGGCGAAGGGACTCGAAAGAGCGCGGGCGAGAACCCGACTGGCTCATGGCCTATTTCCGCCGGTGGAGACAAGCATCAGGACCCGGAATCGTTTCACCTCGTCGGGTGAGCTGGCAACACCCGCTTGGGGTGATTGGCGCCGATTCAGAGCAGATTCTTTACCGCGGCTCGGGGACGCCTAACCGAGGGTCGCGATTCTGGACAGCGTGATTTCCGACCAGACGGTGACAGCGACCCCTGTTGGGACGACGGGCGCCGCGCTGCCTGTGCCGGCCCCTCGGCTTCAGCCCGCGCGCGGCGCAGGGCCGAGGCCGGCGACCGAAGTTACCGCGGGGCACAGGTCCAGGCCGCGGCTGACCCACGTCGATGCCATGCGCCCGGTCAAGCAATTGGGCGTGGTGTCCACCCACTCGCTGGTCTCGTTCGCGCCCACCGCGAGCATCGGCGTCGGCGCCGCCCTGATGCTCACTCACGTGACGCGATTTGCGTTCGTGTTCATCTCGGCCGCGATGCTCGTCTACGCCTACCCAGCCGTCGACCGCGGTGGCTTGGGGTGGTTCTGGCGGCGCCGGCTGATGACCGTGGCGGGGCCCTACGTGACGTGGACGGTCATCTACTTCGCGCTGGGCGTGGCCCAAGCCGGACGGGTAGGGAGCATCGCCGGCGACGCCGAGCATCTGGGCTCGCTGCTGCTCACTGGATATGACCAGCTCTACTTCCTGCTCCTGCTGCTGCAGTTCTACGTGCTCTATCCGGCGTTCCTGTCGCTGATCCGCCGGACCGAGCGCCACCACTGGCGTCTGCTCGGCGCGAGCCTCGCGATCGAGCTCATGCTGGCCTGGCTCGTGCACTACCAGCACCTGCCGGGGTGGATGCTCGGCAAGGCGGCGACCCGGGAGCTGTGGAATTACCAGCTCTTCGTGATTGCCGGCGCGGTCATGGCGTGGCACTACCAGGACGCCCACGACTGGCTGTGCCGGCACTGGCGCGTGCTGCTCGCCGCCACCACGGTTGCCGTCGCCTTCGGCGAGGCGTGGTACGTCCTGGCCGCCTACCACGTGCCCGGGTTTGGCGGAGGCTATCTGTTGGATCCCTTCCAGCCGGCGGAGATTCCCCTCTACCTGGGGCTTATCACGACTGTGTATCTGCTCGGAGTGCTGATGAGCAGCGCGCGACGACCCCGGTGGCTGCGCTCGCTCGTCCAGGCCGGGGCGGACTACTCCTACGGCGTCTATCTCAGCCAGGTCCTCCTGCTCAGCGTGTTGACAACGCTGGGCTGGCAGTCACTTGACCACTACCTGCCCTGGGAGGTGGTCACGGCGGGCGCCATCGTCGTCATCTTCGTCGCCGCCACTCTGCTGACGGCGGTGCTGGCCCGGCTGCCCGGCGCCCGGGCCACCGCCGGAATCAAGCGCCGAGCCTGGCGGACTACGAATGCATCCGCCAATGGCCGTGGCTGATCATGCTCATCCGCTGGCCGCGCCCGCCGGTCGCGTCCGCGCGGCCGAACGGCTTGACCGGTTGCCGGCATCGCGCTGGCTCAAAGGCGTCATGGCGATCCTCTTCCTGGGCTGGCTGGTGGAGGCATATGACGTCGGGCTGACCGGCAGCGTGCTGCCGTCGCTGACGCACGTCTATCACCTCAGCACGGGTCTCAAGACCGTCGTGGCGATCTCGTCTGCCGCCGGGATCGTTCTCGGCATCGGGCCGGCGGGCCTGCTGGCCGACCGGTTCGGGCGCAAGCGGATCATGGTGGCGGGGACAGTGGCCTACTCGGTACTGACCTTTCTCACCGGCCTGGCCCCCGGCATCGCGGTGGTGATCGTGCTGAGGGTGCTGGCCGGGATCGCGATGGGCGCGGTCTTCCCACTCCCGTACGCGTACGGGGTGGAGCTCGTCCCGCCCTCGCTCCGCGGCCGCTTCACCGGCATCGCTGACTCGTTTCTGTCCGTCGGTTACTTCCTGTCACCACTGCTCGCCCTGGCGCTCATCCCCTCGGCGGCCGACAACACCGGCTGGCGGGTGATGTTCTTCCTCGGCGGGCTGCCGGTCATCTTTGCCATCCTGGCCTGGAAGTACGTGCCCGAGTCGCCCCGCTGGTTTGAGGCGCGCAAACGCTTTGCCGAATCGGAGCGGGTCCTGGGGCAGATCGAGGCTCGCGTGGGGGCAGAGCTCGGCACGCCGCTGCCGCCGCCTGCCGTCGGCCCTGTCGCTGAGCCGGATGGCGGCGGCTCGGCCCGGAGCCTGTTCAGCCGCCCCTACCTGGGCCGTTCCGCGATGCTGTGGACGACGTTCGGCGGCATCTTCTTCGTCTTCTACTCGATCCAGACGTTCATGCCCACGGTGGTGACCTCGATGGGGTTCACGCTGAGCTCGGCCTTCGTGTTCACGGCCGTGATCGTGGGCGTTTCCATCCCCGGGAAGCTGCTCGAGGCTTGGCTAGTCGAGCGCTGGGGGCGGCGTCCGGTGATCATCACCTTCGGCGCGATGGCAGCCGTCGCCGCGCTCGGGTTCGGCTTTACCCGCGGGGCAGTGCCGGTCTTGCTGGTGGGCTGCGTCATGTCCTTCTTCGGCATCGGCGCCGACCCAGCCGTCAAGGTCTACACCGCCGAGAGCTACCCGACCGCGATCCGGGCTACCGGAACCGCGGTCACCGAAGGGGTCGGGCGACTGCTGTCAGGTGTGGTCGGGCCGTCGCTGGTCCCGGTGCTGCTCGCGCTCGGAGGGGTCGTCGCCGTATACAGCCTGGTCGGCGTCGTTGCCCTCGTCGCCGTGGTCACCGTCGCCGTGTTCGGCGCGGAGACCAAGGGCCGTGCGCTGGAGGCGATCACCGCGCCCTCCGGGGCGACCAGCCCGAAGGTCCGCCGCCGCCGGGGCTCCCCGACCATGACACCGGTGGGTCACCCCGGGTTCCGGCGGGGGTCACCGCGTCGCCGCTTGCCGACCTCGCGCCTGAGGTAGCGTGAGTTGGGTGCGCCGGAGGTCCATGCTTCTCGTCGGAGCAATGCTCCTGTTCGCCACCGTGGGAGCGGCTGTCGCGACCAGCGGATCTGCATCGTGCGGGCAAGCCGGGCGTTCTCGGCCTGTGCCGGCCGGGCGTTCCTCTCGGCCGCTGCTGGCCGTGGTCGGCGCCTCCTTCTCGGCTGGGGTGGGCGCCCGAGACTGTTACCACGCATGGCCGCAGGACCTGGCCCGCATCCTCCACTGGCGCGTCGTTGTCAGCGCCGATCCTGGCGCGGGCTACGTCGATCCCGGCGCTGGCCATCGCGGACCATTTTCGCGGCTCGTTTCCCGGCTGGACCTGGTGCGCCTGCACCCCAAAGTGCTGATCATCCAGGGCGGCCACGATGACATCGGGCGGCCGCTGGCCCAGATCCGGCACCGGGTGCAAAGCCTCGTGGCCGCGATCCATCGCCAGCTGCCGCAGACCCGGCTCGCCATCCTCAGCGTGTTCGGGCGCGGCAGGCGGCCCTCACAAGCCGCGCTGGCCACGGACCGTGCCATCGTCACCGCCGCGCGCCACGCCGATCCCGCGATCCTGCTCTTCGATCCGCTCGCCGGGCGCTGGCATTTCCCGCGCATCGGCGATCACCTGCACCCCACCGCCGCTGGTCACCGCTGGATCGCCCAACGGCTGGCCGGCGGTCTCTTGGCCAATCCTTAGCCGCACCACGTGATCCGCTCAGGCCTTGGCGCAATGCTGCTCACCATGAGCGAAGACAGCGTGCCATCGGTCAGCAAACTCGCACGGCTGGTCGCCCGACAGGCCCACAAAGCTGCGCACCGGAACTTCCTCGGCGACATCCACGGCGACCAGACGCTGACCTACGCACAGATGGCCAGCCGGGTCCGGCGGTGCCACGCCACGCTGGATGCCGCGGCCATCGCGCCGGGGGGAAGGGTGCTGATCGGCGTCGCGGATCCGATCGACTTCTCCGCCGCCTATCTCGGCGTGATCGCCGCGGGCAGGTGTGCAGTGCCGATCAACCCGCAGGCGCCGGTGGCCGAACTTGAGCGGATCGCGGTGGCAGCTCGGCCGGCCGCCGTGATCGGCGACAGCGCGGAGCCCGCCCACCGCCTGGGCCTGCCCGTGCTCATCCCGACCGTTGACGTCCCGGAGCCTGAGCTCCGGCGAGAGCCGTGCCCCGGATCGGTCCTCCTTCTCACCTCCGGTTCCTCCGGCGACCCCAAAGCCGTGGAACTCAGCGAGGACCGGCTCCTCCACGTGGCGTACGCGGTGGCCAGACACAACCGGCTGACAGCTGACGACCGCGGGTTCAGCCCGCTCCCGCTGTTTCACATCAACGCTGAGGTCGTCGCGCTGCTGGCGACTCTGACGGCGGGCGCCGAATTGCGCCTGGATCGCCGCTTCCACCGGCACGGGTTTTGGGAATCGCTGGCCGACCACGATGTCACCTGGATCAACCTCGTACCGGCGATCCTCACCATCCTGGCTGAATATCCCGTCCCCGTGCGGCCACGGCGCCTTCGCTTCATTCGTTCGGCGTCAGCCCCACTCGCGGTCGCCGTGCGGCACAGGATCGAGGCTCTCACGGGCGCGCCCGTCGTCGAGAGCTACGGCATGACCGAGGCCGCCAGCCAGATCACCGCCACGCCGCTGGGCGGTAGCGCCCCTCCCGGTTCGTGCGGGCGCCCCATCGCCACCGAGGTCGAGGTACGGGACTCCGCCGGCCAACCGGTCGCACCGGAAACGATCGGGGAGATCTGGATCCGCGGTCCCGGGGTCATCGCAGCCTATGACGGCGGCCGCGCCGCCGAGCGGTTCGACGCCGGCGGTTGGCTGGAAACCCGCGACCGCGGCTACCTTGACGACGATGGCTTCCTGTTCCTCGCTGGGCGCAGCGACGACGTCATCAACCGCGGCGGCGAGCTGATCTACCCCCGAGAGATCGAGGAGGTGCTGATCGCCGACCCGGCCGTGCGCGACGCGGTCGTCGTCGGCCGCCCCGACCCAGTCCTCGGCCAGGTCCCGGTCGCCTACGTGATTGCGGCCCGGCCGCCCGCGACAGCCGAAGGCCTCCGGGAGCTGCTGGGCACGCTCTCCGCCCGGGGCGCCGCCCAGCTCAGCCCGTACAAGGTGCCCGCGGCGATCTACGTGGTGCAGGACCTGCCCCGGGCCGCCACCGGCAAGATCCAGCGGCACGCGCTCGCCCAGCAGGTCGACGCTCTGAAACCCCTGCGCGGAGACAAGTGGCAGCGAAACACCCCCGTGCGGCAGGGTGTTTCGCTGCCAACAGGCGGCTAGCCGCTTGTCACCGTCAACGTGTGCGGCCCGTTCCCACTCACCGCCACGGTCACCTCTACGCCGCGGTTGGTCTGCCGAACCGCAGCGTCGTCCACGCTATGGCCGTCAACGACAACCGTGGCCGGCGTCGAACCGGCCGGCAGCGTGTGCCCGATCTCGAGCGAACGCAGGTGCAATTCATGCACGAGCACCTTGGTGGTGTAGGTGGAGCCGACGTGCGAGGCGAACACGTCCACAGCGCCGCGGCCCAGCCGAATGTTCGAGCCGGCCACGCTGGGCTGCCCATCGGGCACCTGCGGGACGATCTGCAGTGCGCCGTCTCCCAAAAACGGCCGCACGCCGAGCTGCTGATGTACGACGGGCCACGCCGTGCCGTAGTTACCCCAGGCCTGCATGACCATCGAGCGGCAGGTCCAGCACCGATCGATGTTGGGCGGGATCCCCGCCGCTGGATCGCCGTTCGGCGCTGACGGGAAGATCTCCGGCATCGCGCCAGGTTGCTCGTCCGGCGTGTTGCCAGTCGCGGGCTCTGAGAACATCGTCTCGGCATTGGCGTCGGTGTAGCGCTGCTGCTGACCGGGTCCCAGGCGCCCGTAGTTCCCCTCGGCTACAGCCTGAATCGAGGTCGTGAGCGAGAAGATCTCGAAGTCGCCCTTGCCGTCGGCGCCGCCGCCGCAACCGGTGTGGAACAGTCCCAGGTTGCCGGGTCGCGAGCCGCTGAAGCAGGGAGTCTCACGGCCCGCCAGTGCCGTCATAGCATGAGCGGGTGTGGCCACGCCGGGGGTCACCTGGGTGCCGGTGGTGAGGTCGGCCTCCATCGGGGTCTCGCCGATCCAATGCTTCTGGAAGGACTGCTGGTCTCCGGGCTCGAGCAGCGAGTCGGCGTACTGGCCGACGGACGGATCCCACCACGTGTTCTCGAACTGAGTGCGCAGGCGGTCGGCGAGGTTCGTCGCCCACGTCGCGGTGGCGGTGTCGTGCTTCGAGCGCGCCATGTCCGCCAGGTCGTACAGCCCACGCATGTAGTAGACGCCGTTGTCGAGCTTCTCGGGGCCCATCCCGGTCCGCTCGACGTTGCCCGACCCTTCTGGCCAGCCGTCGCGGTCGACGTCGAACCGCTGATCGATCGCGTGCATGTTCCGCTTGGCGAAGTCATACATCTCGTCGCGGAAGTGGTTGTCTCCCGTCCAGCGCCACACGAGGGCCACCGCGCTTGGGAATTTGACGGTTTCGTCGGTGTTGAAGTCATTGCTCACCGAGCCGTCGCTGTTCTTTGTCTGGCTGTCGTGACCGAACCAGACCGAGCCGTCTGAGACTGTCTCGTGCACAACGATCCCCGAGCCATGGTTGAGGATGTCGGAGATGTCGCGCAACGCCCGCAGGTGATCCTCGATCGCCCTGAACTGTCCGAGCGCGACGGCCGGGAACGCCGTGTACTCCCCGTCCGTCGCGAAGATCCACGGGTAGTCGGGGAAGCCGGCGCCGAACCATCTCGCGTGGGCGACGGTCCCCAGCGGCGCCGGGAACTGCTTGCCCTGGTTGGTCCAGCGGATCTGGAGATCCGAGGCGGTCTGCGTGAGGTCGGCGAGGTTCTGTTTGCCCCAGTCGATCGCATGCGCAAGCAATGGATCGCCGGGGAGGGAGACCTGGGTGTTGGAGGCCAGCGCCTCGCGCGAGGCGATTTTCGCCGCCAGCTCGCCGGCGGGATCGCTCAGCGCTCCGGCAAGTTCCGAGCGCGCGGCGGCCAGGCCCTGGTCGGAGCCCGCCACCGCGATCCACAACGTCCTCGACCGGTGCGATCGGATTCTCACCCGGTAGCTCAGCATGCCGCCGGTACCCTTGCCAAACGGCCCGTCGTCGCATGCGCTCGGAGGTGACGTGCTGTCGTTCGCCGCGCACGGCTTGCCCGGCTGGGGGCCACGGAAGTTGCCGTTCGTCGCCGCTGCCGCGCCGGAGTCGGGCCGAAGGTCTGACCCCACCAGCGCTGCGTAGTGGTGTACGGGGGCGCCATTCCCGATCGAGCCGTCGTCGGTGAAGACGAGCGACTTGCCGTCAAAGGCGCCATGGTCCGGCAGGTTGCCGCTCGCGTTTGGGACGACACCCGAGAACCCCCACGGGTAAGCGCCCATCAACTCCGAGTGGGCGTCGACCTTGACGGTGACGGTCTTGGAGGCCCCGGGATTGGTCATCTTGAGACCGAACAGCACCGCGCGATGGGAATCGGGTGCGAAATCTGTGCGCTGGAGCTGCAGGCCCTCGGTGTTGGGCAGGGCATAGCGGGTGTAACCCCACCCGCTCGAGAACTGAGTGGCCTGGCCGACCCACGAGTGGTTGATCCCGAACCACACCCCATCGACGAGCTTCAACGGTGGCGCCCACACGCCCCCCATCTCGCCGGCGGTATGCCAGCCGTTGGCGTAGAAGCGACCGTCCTGGAAACCCTCGGCATACGACCGCTGGCCGGCGGCCACCTCGCGCCGGTCCTGAAGACGGCTGCTCGTCGAGAGCTCCTGCCCGGAGGCCTGCGCAGTCGCGCAGGTCGCTAGGGCCCCCGCCACCCCGATGATCGCCACACGATGCCAGCGCACGAAAAACCTCCTTTACTAAACCGCTTTAGAAACCGTGGTACGGTTACCCCCGTCAGGTCTCGATGAATCGTCAAATTGCGCTCGGAGAGAAACAATCACGTCCGCCGCCCGACGATCGACGACGTGGCGCGGCGCGCCGGCGTGTCTCCTGCGGCGGTTTCGTTCGCCGTCAACGATCGGCCGGGCGTCGCCGCCCAGACCAGAGCCCGGATTCTCGTGGCGGCCAAGGAGCTCGGATGGCAGCCGAGTGCCTCGGCGCGGGCCCTGACTGAAGCGCGGACCCGAGCGATCGGGCTTGTGCTCGTGCGGCGAGCAGATCAGCTCGAGCTCGACTCATTCTTCGTGCGGTTCCTCTCGGGCGTCGAGCGGACGCTTGCGCCCGCGGACTATGCCCTGCTGCTGCAGCTGGTCTCCCCCGTCGAGGCGGACGACGCCCTGCGCGCCTACCAGCGTCTCGCGGCGGGCGGGCGCGTCGACGGCTTCCTGCTGACCGATCCCGAGCTTGCCGACCCACGCTTTGCCTTGCTTGAGGCGGCCGGGCTCCCGGTCGTGGTCGCCGGTAGTCCAGCCGCCGGGACGCCTTTTCCGTGGCTCGAGACCGCGCACGACCTCGGCGTTGCCGCGGCGGTCGAGCACCTCGCACGCCTTGGGCACGAGCGAATCGCCTTCCTCGGTGGCGTCGAGGCACACGAGCACGTCCAGCGGCGGCTCGCGCGCTGGAGGATGACGATGTCGGCTGCGGGACTCGACCCGGCCGGCGTCGTGTTCGCGGGCGAGGAGCTCGGCGTCGGTGGGGCCGCGGTTCTGGAGCGTGAGCCGACGGCCGTCGTCTGCACGAGCGACACCCTGGCGATGGCGGTCGTGGCGGCCGGGCGTGAGCGTGGCCTCCAGGTGCCGCGGGACATGTCCGTCACCGGCTTCGATGATTCGCTGCTGGCCGAATTGTCCCCGCCAGGGTTGACCTCCGTGCGCGTCGACTACACCGAGTTCGGCATGGCGGCCGCGGCTGCGCTGCTGGCTGCGATCGACGGCGCCGAGCCGCCGGTCTTCAAACCTTCAGCGCCCAAACTCGTGGTGCGCGCCTCGACGGCAAGGCGGCCGGAGCAGGACCTCAACGTCAGATGAAGAAGGGGCGTGCGGGACGAACACTCCGGGTACCAACAGGGGGCGAACAGCGGGGGGAAACACAGAGAAGGAGGAGGAGAGAATCGTGAGCACAAGACTGGCAAGCGCGGGGGCGATCCTTGCCTGCGTCGCCGTCACGGCCGCCGGCTGTGGCAGCACCGGCAACAGCAACAGCAACAGCAGCAACAGCAAAAGCTCGGGCACGGCCGGCGGCGCAGGTGCGGTGACCCCGGCGATGGCCGCCAGTGCCAAGGGCAACGTCACGTGGTGCATCGGGAAGGACACCACGGGAGCCTTCAGCGAGGTAGTCAAGCTCTACAACCAGGCGCACCCAGGAGTGCACGTCACGCTGCTCGAACTTCCGACGTCCGCTGACCAGCAGCGTTCCCAGCTTGTGCAGCGCGAGCAGGCGAAGTCATCTGAGTGCGACGTGCTCGGGATGGATGTGATCTGGACCGCCGAGTTCGCCGCTCAGGGGTGGCTGCGTGACGTGAGCTCAGTAATCCAGTCACGGTCCTCGCAGTTCATCCCAACGACGCTGCAGACGACGAACATGAAAGGGAAGTACTGGGCCGTGCCCTTCAACACCAACGCCGGGCTCTTGTACTACAACAAGGCGAAGATCCACACGCCGCCCACTACCTGGCAGCAGGCCTACCAGATGGCAAAGCAGACCGGTGGGATCGGTATCCAGGGCCAGCAGTATGAGGGCCTGACCGTCAACTTCCTCGAGATGGTCTACAGCGCCGGCGGCAGCGTGCTCTCGCCGGACGGCAAGAAGGCCACGATCGACTCTCCGCAGGCCCAGCAGGTGCTGGCATTCATGCAGCAGGGCATCAAGGACGGCGCGGCGCCCCAGGCGAATCTGACCTACATGGAGGAGGAGTCGCGCAACGCGTTCCAGACCGGCAAGGTGTCGATGTTGCGCAACTGGCCGTACGTGTACGCGCTGGCCAAGCAAGCGCACGTGAACTTCGGCGTGGAGCCGCTTCCGACCTGGGCCGGCGGCAAACCGGCGAGCGTGCTGGGCGGCTACAACCTCGGGATCTCGAGTTACTCTAAGAACCCGGGCGCGGCGTTGAGCTTCATCAACTTCGCCACCTCACCGGCAGCGCAGAAGAAGTTCTTCATCACGTCGTCCTTGCCGGCCGTGCTGACCCAGACCTACAGCGACCCGGCGGTGGTGAAGTCTCAGCCCTACGCGCCGCAGTTGCTGAAGGCAGTTGAGAATGGCCAGCCACGTCCGGTCTCGCCGGTGTATACGCAGATCAGCGAGGCGATCTACAAGAACGTCTACTCGGCGCTGTCCAGCGGTACCTCACCGGCAACGGCGCTCGGAACCGCTCAAAGCCAAATCAATTCGTCGCTGAAGACGTTCTAAACGGCCGTGGCTACAGCTGATGTAGCGATCGCCGGTCGTCGTCGTCGCCGCCGCTCGGGGCTCTCCGAGCGGCGGCTCGCGGCGGCGATGCTGTCGCCATCTCTAATCGTCATCCTGATCGTCGCCGCGTATCCGATCGGTTACGCGATCTGGCTATCGCTGCACCAATACAGCCTCCTACACCCTGGGCTGTCGCGGTGGGTCGGCGTTGACAACTACCGGGACGCACTGCAGTCGGGTGACTTCTGGAGCTCGGTCAAGACGACCTTCATCTTCACCGCGATCTCGGTCTCGCTCGAATTGGTGATTGGGATGGGGATGGCACTGCTGATGCATGCGGCGTTTCGCGGACGCTCGATCCTGCGCGCGGCCGTGCTCGTGCCGTGGGCGATCCTGACGGTGGGCACCGCGATCATGTGGCGCTCGATCGTCCAGCCGGACGTCGGCTTCCTCAACCAGATACTGAAGGCGCTGCACTTACCGGGCGCGCACACCGTGTGGCTCGCCCAGAACGGTTATGCCCTCGCGGTGATGGTCTTCGCGGACGTCTGGAAAACAGCTCCGTTCATGGCGCTGCTGCTGCTGGCCGGGCTCCAGGTGATCCCGGATGACGTGCAGGACGCCGCGAAGGTTGACGGCGCCACCGCGTGGCAGCGGTTCGTGAAGGTCACGCTTCCACTGTTGCGCCCGGCGATCCTCGTCGCGCTGATCTTCAGGACGCTGGACGCGCTGCGCATCTTTGACCTCCCGTACGTGCTGACGCAGGGCGCGAACGGCACCACCTCGCTGTCGCTCTATGCCTACCAGCAGCTCACCCAGAATCGACTGATCGGCCCCGGCTCGGCGCTCGCCGTGCTCACCTTCATCATCGTGATGGCCGTGTCGTTCGTGTACATCCGGCTCGCGGGCCAGAACCTTCGAGAATTGGCGGAGGAGACATGAGTACCAGTGCAGCAGCATCACAACGCGGCCTGCCGACGGGTGTGAGACGGCGGGCACGGGGGGGAGTGGGGCGGCAGCGTTCGCTGCGCAGCAGCGTCCTGCTGTGGATGGGGGTCGTGCTGACGCTCGTCTTCTGCCTGTTCCCGTTCTACTGGATCGTCAACACGTCCCTGAAGACGGGCGCCGAGCTGTCCGCGGGGCGACTGTTCCCGGCGCACCCGTCGCTTGACAATTACAGCTCGATCTTCCGCAACGGAGACTTCACCACGGCACTGAAGACGAGCCTGATCGATGCTGGCGCGGCCACCTTGATCGCCCTGGTTATCGGCTCATTTGCGGGCTACGCCCTGGCGCGCCTGCGCTTCCCGCGGAAATTCCTGATCCTCGCCATTGTGCTCTCGATCTCGACCTTCCCACCGATCGCGATCGCGGCGCCGCTGTTCAAGCTCTGGACCGACATCGGGCTCTACAACACCTACCTGGGCATGATCCTCCCGTTCCTGACCTTCGTTCTGCCGTTGACCATCTACATCCTGGTCACGTTCTTCCGGGAGATTC
>JBAVWI010000266.1:0-1643 GCA_049697735.1 Solirubrobacteraceae bacterium | reverse complement strand
GGGCCGGCCGGGCCGCGCTGCTCAACGGGGAATACGACGCCGCCCACGAGCGCCTCGCAGCCGCCGTCGAGCTGTTCGAGACCCTTGGCGACGGCGCCGCCGCGGCGCGCTCCTCGGCCGCGATCGGTCAGACGCTCTACGCCCAGGACCGGCTGACCGAGGCCATCGAGGTGGTCGGCCACGCGGTTGCTGCCCTCCCTGAAGGTCGGCCTGAGACAGCGGCGGCCATGGCTGCCCTGGCCCAGCTCCTCGGCCAGGCCGGCGACTTCGACGGCGCCCTGCGGGCCGCTGATCAGGCCCTGGCCATCGGTGAGCCGTTGCGCGAGTGGGAGACGGTGGTGCGCGCCATGCAGGCTCTGTCTCATGTGCGCGAGCGTCACGGCCGCGTCGAGGAGTCGATGGCCCTGCGCGAGCGGGCCCTGAAGCTCGCCCTCGAGCACGATCTCACCGTCGAGGCGCTGCGGACCTACAACAACGTCGGCGACAGCCACCTCCAAGCCGAGCGCTACGCAGAGGCTCGGGAGTGGGCTGAAACGGGTGTCGCTCTGGCCAAAGCCCGGGGTGACAGGTTCTTCGAGGAACTGCTGAACGTGATGGTGATGACGGCTGCGGTGGGGCAGGGTGATTGGGAGACGGCGGCTGCCTTCCGGACGCACGGCGCCGGCCCGGGCGAGCTGCTCGCGTTGGCCTCGCTTCCGGCACGGGCCCGGCTGCAGGCCGGCCAGGGCGAGCTCGACCTCCTGGCCGAGACGCTGCGCGAGGCCGAGGCGGTCGAAACTGCCAACCGCGAGTTCGGCCGCGGGCCGGTGGTGGCCCGAGCGATCGCCCTGAACGCGTTTGGCCGACCCGCCGAGGCACTCGAGACGGCGTTGCCGCTAGCCCTCTCGGGCGGCGAAAGCGCCAACGAGGACCGGCGCGAGGCCTATATCGAGGCCGGACATGCCGCTCTGGCACTCGACGACGAGAGCACCGTCGAGCGCCTGATCTCGTTCGTGGCCGAACTCCCGCCCTCGATGCGCTCGCCGCTGCTGCGAGCCAGCGCGGCGCGCTTCTCCGGTCTGCTCGCGCAGCGCCGGGGTGATCGGCGGACGGCCGAAGAGCGCCTCATCGCCGCCGAGCGGGAATTGCGCGAGATCGGCGCGGCCTTCTTCCTGGCTCAGGTGCTGGTGGAGCAGGCCGAGCTGGTCCGCTGCGCGGACCGCGACGACGATGCCGCGCCGTTGCTGGCCGAGGCGACGGAGACCTTCGAGCGGCTCGGCGCTGTGCCCTGGTTGCAACGCGCGCGGGCGGACGCAGCGGAGATCGCCGCTTGACCATCTGCTCAGCGTGCGGCGCCGAGCTGCGACCCAGCGATCGTTTCTGTGCCCAGTGCGGCGTACCCCAGCGGCAGGTGTGCCCGGGCTGCGGCGAGGAACACCAACCCGGCAGCCGATTCTGCCCGTCCTGCGGGATGACGCTGAGCTCGAGCCCCGGTCCCGCGCCGCCGTCCACGGCTCGGGGCGCGCCGGCGACGATCGTCTCGGAGCGGCGGTTGGTGTCGGTGTTGTTTGCGGATTTGGTGGGGTTCACAAGCTTGTCTGAGCATCGTGATCCGGAGGAGGTTCGCGAGCTTCTGTCGGAGTATTTCGAGCGTTGCCGGACGT
>JBAVWI010000265.1:0-7026 GCA_049697735.1 Solirubrobacteraceae bacterium | reverse complement strand
CGACGGCACCGCCCAGCCCGTCGCTGCACACGTAGTGCGCGCGGGCCTCAGGACGGGAGGAGACGGCCTCAGCCAGTTCGGTCCCCACGAAGTGCAGCGCGGCTGCGTCGCCGACCCCGTAGCCGGCAGGCAAGCCGCCGGCCACGGCCGATAGGAAGGCCGACCGTCGCCCAGCCTCCTCGCTGTAGTGCACGGCGTTGCTCCAGGGCAGGAAGCCGAGCCCCTCGAGGTGGCGGGCCGGCCCCTCGTGAAAGCTGGACACGGCATGCGAGAACCAGCACAGCGATCCCGCCGAACCACCACACAGCACGACCCCGGCCCGCCACGCATCGTGCAGGGCGGTGTCGAGCCCGTGCGCGCGCCAGGTGCCCATCAGCGAGACCAGGCTGCCCCCGCCGACGTAGATGACGTCCTGCTTGAGCAGATGGGCCCGCGGGTCGCCGACACCGGTCTCGCGCCGGAACAGCGAGATGTGCGACGGCGCACAGCGCGGGGCGGAGAAGGCGCGGTAGAAGCGCACCACGTAGTGGTCGGCATCGCCGCTGGCCGTGGGCAGGAAGCACACCTTGGGACAGGGTGCACCGCTGAGCGCGAGGACGTGATCGTCGAGCAGCGGGTTGCCCCACTCCATCGAGAAGCCTCCGCCGCCGAACGCCACGATCTGGGGTGGCCTGTCTGGCATGTCGCAGAGCTTGCTCCACGCCTGAGCCGGCGTCTTTGGCCCGCTGGCCAAAGCCGGAGGCTCGCCGCTATCCAGCCAAGATGCGGCCTGAGCAGGAAAAAGGCCCTTATGCGGGACGCTGCGGTCGGGGAGACTAGGTCGAGCGGGCTGCCTCGCCAGGCGTCGACGCGTCAGCCATCTCGCGAAACAGACCCGTGACCACAAACACGACCTGCTCGGCGATGTCGACCGTGTTGTCGCCGATCCGCTCCAGACAGCGCGCGACGAGGATCATGAACATCCCCCACTCGCGCATGTCGAGCTCGTCGCCGATCTCGACCGCGCGCCTGAAGATCGCCCGATTAAGACGATTGATCTCCGCATCCTGGCGGGCCAGGTCCTGGGCGAGCTCGACGTTGCGACTGCCGAGCGCCTCCTTGGCCTGGGACACCTGGGACCGAGCCAGCTGGCCCATCCGCTCGATCGAGTCCAGGATGTCCTTGTCCTTGGGCGACTCGTAACCGGAAAGGGGAACCAGCTTGGCGATGTTGACGCACTGGTCGCCCATACGCTCGATGCAGCGGATGACATGCAACAGGGCGGCGACGATCCGCAGATCGCCGGCCACCGGCGCCTGCCGGGCCAGCAGCGAGAGGATCCCCTGGTGGACTTCGAGGTAGCGGCCGTCGATCCGGTCATCGTCGGCCACCACCATCGTGGCCAGCTCGACATCCTGGTAGCTGACCCCCTCCAGTGCACGGTCGAGCTGCTGGATGACCAGGTCCAGTCCGCCCAGCACCTGATTCTCCAACCCCTTGAGGTCCTCGCGAAACTGGTGGCGGGTCTCTTGCATGAGTCCGGCCCTAACCGAACTTGCCGGTCACGTAGCGCTCGGTGCGCTCGTCCCGGGGGTTGGTGAAGATCTCGTTGGTCGGGGCGTGCTCGATTACCTCTCCATCGAGCATGAACACGGTCGAGTCGGCGACCCGGGCCGCCTGCTGCATGTTGTGGGTGACGATCACGATCGTGTAACGGCTCTTGAGCTCGTCGATCAGCTCCTCCACCTTGAGCGTCGCGATCGGATCCAGGGCCGAGCACGGCTCATCCATCAGGATCACCTCCGGCTCGACGGCGATCGAACGGGCGATACAGAGGCGCTGCTGCTGCCCTCCCGAGAGTCCGGTGCCGGGCTCACCGAGCCGATTCTTTACCTCGCCCCACAGGCCGACAGCCCGCAGCGCACGATGGACGCGCTCGCGCAGGTTGTCACTCTTGGTCCCGGTCAGGCGCAGCCCGGCCGCGACGTTGTCGAAGATTGACATGGTCGGGAACGGATTGGGCTTCTGAAACACCATCCCGATCATCCGCCGCACGGTCGTCACGTCGACGTCGTCACCGTAGACATCAACCTCATCGAGCGTGACGCGCCCCTGCGCCCGGGCGCCCGGGATCTCCTCATGCATCCGGTTTATGCAGCGCACCAGGGTCGACTTCCCGCACCCGGAAGGGCCGATGATGGCGGTGGCTTGGTTGGCGGGAAAGCGCAGATCGATTCCGCGCAGCGCGTGCTGTTCGCCATAGTAGGCGTGCAGCCCGGTCACGTTGACGGGATGCGCGGCCCCCTCCTTGACGCCGAGCACCGACATTTCGGGAGAAGTCTCTGAAGCTTGTCCGGTCGGACCCCCGGCGCCACTGGACACGTCGGTCTGTTCCTTGGTCTCGGTTTCGGGACGGATCATGTCACGCGGCTCCTTCGATCGCGCGCGCGATCAGTTTGATGATCAGGGACGATCGCCACCAGCGTCAGCGCGGTCCAGAGAGACGTTGGCGATGCGGCTCCGTTGAGCTTAGTCCGCTCTTGCGCAGAGAAGGTCGTAGGAGACGGTGATCGCGCCGAACGCGGCCGGGAACTGGGTTCATCGCTAGTGACGCAGTGTCGGCGCCCTGGCCCAGCATGGTGTTGACCAGTTGTGACCTCGAGCCCCTCATGGCGTGACCTGTCCGCCGGCGTCGTCTGCCAGCTGACCCTGCTCGTGGGCGCCGCGGCGCGAGTTTCGATTGGTAGCCGATCCCGGGCTTGGGAATCAGGCTGTCAGGGCTGGATCGAAGGCCGACTCCCGGCGCTCGATCGCGGCCAGCTCGGCATCCGCATCCGCCGTCTCGCCGTCCATCAACTCGGGGGCGAAGCGGTAGCCGACCCCGAAATGCGTGTGGATGTACCTCCACTCCGGCGAGGCGATACGGAGCTTCTGGCGTAGCTTGCGGACGAACACGTCCACGGAACGGTCTCCGTGGGCCATCGCGTACCCCCACACCCGCTCGTAGATCTCCTCGCGGCGCAGGACTCGGTCAGAACCGGTGAGGAGGTGCAGGATCTCGAATTCGCGTGCCGTCAGGTCGAGGCTGACGTCGTCGGCGTACGCCTGGTAGAGGTCGGGGCGAATCGTGATCTGCCCAAACCGAGCAGCCCCCCCGATCTCAGGCATCTCGGTCCGGCGATGGCGCCGGACGGCCGCCTCGATCACGCAGATCAGCTCCTCGGCGTGGCACGGCTTGGTGATCCAAGCGTCGGCTCCAAGGCGCAGTCCGCGGACCCGCTGGGCCACCGAAGACGGTCCCGTGCAGACGATCACGGCCAACCCCGGCAGTCGGGAGCAGACGCGCTCCAGGTAGTCCCAGCCCGAGGGGCCGAGCACGGCGAGATCGATGACGAGCGCGTTGAGCCGCATCGCCACCAGCGCCTCGACGGTCGCGGGGGCGGTCAGGGCCCGATGCTCCCCCCCCAGCGTGCCGAGCCGATTGGTGAGGACCTGCAGGAAGCCGGGATCACGGTCGAGCACGGCCAACCGCAGGCGCTGACTGCTGCGGTTGGTGACAGTCCCGGCAGATGCCGTGACTTCGGTTCGCTCAAGCGACATATGGCCGTCACTGTATTGCACACCCGGCCCCCGCCTCGGGCGGCGAAAGGCCTGTTCACAAGATCTTTACTCGCAACTAGCGGCTAGATTCCGCACCGGCTCAGACACGAGCAGTCGTCGCTAGCCTGTCCGCGCGGTCATCATCTGAGCCATGAGATTCCCCTCCGCCCGCCTTCTCACCCCCGTCGTGGCCCTGATTATCGCTGGCTGCGGCTCCTCCTCGACGACCCGCTCTTCGACGGCTTCAGGCCCGGCCACGAGCAGCGCCGCGAGCACCAGCACGGCCACCTCCAGCTCCGCCGCCCCCGCGGCTGCGGTCGCCGAGCTGGCCGCCGCTCAGCATCCGCGCGCTGGCATGTTCCCCCTCGCCCAGGGCCGCTCTCTGCGTGCTCTCGGTGCCCTGGTCGGTTCAAGCGCGCAGCTGGGCGCCGCCACGGGAACCTTCACCCCTGGTACCCGGCGGCTGGCCTTCGGCCTGAATGCCGGCTCGGGCGCGTTCATCTACGCGCCGACCGCGGTCTACATCGCCAAGCGCCCCGGCGCGCCGGCCCAGGGGCCGTTTCTGGCTCCCGCTGACCCGATGACCGTGCCGCCCGCGGATCGCAGCGCCCAGAACGCCGGTCCGGGGGGCATCCAAGCCATCTACGCCGCCCAGCTGCCGATCCCCGGTCCCGGCACCTACACGGTGCTGTCGATCACGCGCACCAGCAAGGGCCTGATCGGCGCCCCGGGCGAAATTGCCGTCGCCAAGTCCTCCCCGATCCCCGACGTCGGCCAGCGAGCGCCCGCCATCACCACCGACACCGCAGCCACTGTCGGAGGCAACGTCACCTTGCTGACGACCCGGCGTCCGCCCGAGCAGATGCATTCGGTCTCGTTGCGCCAGGTGCTCGGCAAGAAGCCGGTCGCGCTGCTCTTCTCGACGCCTCAGTTCTGCGTCTCGCGCGTGTGCGGCCCGGTGACCGACGTCACTGTGGCGCTCCAGCACCAGTTCGGCGGTCGTGTCGCATTCATCCACGAGGAGGTCTACGCCCACAACCAACCCAGCGCTGGCCTGCGCGCCCAGATGAAGGCCTTCCACCTTCAGACCGAGCCGTGGCTGTTCACGATCAACCGGCGCGGGATCATCACCGGCCGACTCGAGGGCGCGTTCGGGACCACCGAGCTCGCACAGGCGCTGAAAGCCGCGCTGCGATGAGGCTCGGGCGTCACGCCTCATGGCTGAGCTTGGCCTTGGCGATGGTGGCGACGGGGGCCCTCGCCGGCTGTGGGTCGGGCTCTCAGAACAATGTCACCGCGCCCAAGATCGCTCCCGCCCGGGTCTTCACCCTCGGGGGCTTCACCCCCAGTGGGGCGATCACCGCCGGACACGCGACGACGATGTCGTTCACGGTCAAGCTCCCGAGCGGCAAGCCGCTGACCGCCTACAAGTTCGGCCCTGGACCGCATACGGGCGTGCACCTGATCATCGTCCGCGACGACCTGGCCTACATCATCCACGACCATCCACCGATCGCCGCCGACGGCCTGCTCCGCCAGCAAGTGACCTTTCCGGCCCCCGGCCCCTACCGCGTCCTGGTCGACATCTATCCCAACCTCCCGGGTGGACAGCCCAACTTCCAGCTCTTTCGGTCGGTCAAGGTCAGCGGCGCGTACCGACCGCAGCCGCTTGCACCCTTCCACGCTGACCAGGTAATCGCCGGCTACCACTTCGACATGCAGGGCCATCCGGCCCTGCACGCCATCCAGGCGGCGTTTGTGCACATCAACGTCACCGATCCGCATGGCCGGCCGGTCAAATTCGTGCCCTGGTTCGGCGCGCTGGCCCATGCCATCTTCTTTCATGCCGGCTCGCTTGACTACTTTCACACTCACGTCTGTGCCGCCGGAGCGGTGAACTGCTCGAGCATTCTCGGCGCGACCCGGGTGACCGGCCATGCCACCGCGCCCGGCAAGCTCACCCTGGGAGTTCTCCTCCCCGTCGCCGGCACCTGGCGTCTGTTTCTGCAGATGCGGGTCCACGGTCACACCCTGACCGCGCCCTACACCCTTCGCGTCGCCCCGTGAGGTCTGGCCGTCGCCTCCGGCCGCTGCGCTGGGGGGCCGCGGCGCTGACGGTCCTGGTCGCCGCCGCCGGGCTCGCGACCAACGCTTGCGCCCACGCCCGAGTCAGCCCGGCCGTGTCCCTGGCCGGCCAGCTCCAGCTCTACACGCTGGCCGTTCCGACCGAGAAGGTGGGTGCCTCCACCACCAAGATCAGGCTCGCGGTGCCGGGCGGTTTCTCAATCGACTCCTTCGCCCCCAGCCCCGGCTGGCAGCGCACGGTTCAGCACAGCAGCGGTCAGAACGCTGCCGTCCAGCGGGTCACCTGGTCCGGTGGGCGCATCCCAACCGGCGAGGACTCGGTGTTCTCCTTTCTGGCCCAGGCCGCCAAACCGGGTCCGGTCCGCTTCACGGTCCAGCAGACCTACTCCGACGGATCGATCGTGGATTGGAACGGAGCCGGGTCGTCCCAGGCGCCCGCGCCCACGATCGACGCCGTGGCCACGCTGAACGGCGGCGGCGGCGGGGTCTCTGTGCTGGCCATCGTGGCCATCGTGCTCGCAGTCCTGGCCTTGTTGGCCAGCGGCCTTGCTCTGTCGCAGCGGGGAGGCGGAGGGCGACCGCTGGCGTGAGGGCCCAGCCCCGGATCACCTTGGGCGCCGTGGTCCTCGTGTCCGCGCTGGCCGCCGTCTTTCCCGCCGTGGCGTCCGCCCACGCCTATCTGGTCCGGACATTCCCGGCCGCGACCCGGGTGCTCAATGCACCCCCGCCCGCGGTGGCGCTCACCTTCGACGAGGCGGTCGAGCCCCGCTTCGCGATCATCTCGGTCTCCAGCGCCGCCGGCATCGAGGAGACAGCTGCCGCGGTGACCCGATCCCGAGCCAATCCCGACACGCTGGTCGTCTCGCTTCGGCCGGGCTTACACGAGGGCTGGTATCTGGTCTACTGGCGCGCGATCTCGGTCGACGGCCACCCTGTGCAGGGCGCGTTCACCTACGCGCTCGGGCCCAACCCGGGACCGGCTCCCCAGTTTCCCATTCCCCACCTGTCGGCCACGGCCGTCACGCCGCAGCTGCTGGTTGCGCGCTGGGTGATGTTCCTCAGCGTGATGACGTCGATCGGGCTGCTCGCGCTGCGCCTGCTGGTGGCCCGGACGGTCGTGCGACGCGTCCCGGGGAGCAGCCTCCGCGCCCTGACCGCCGCGTGCGTGAGCGCCGCCGTGGTCGGACTTGTCGCGATCCCGGTGTACCTCGATTTCGCGATCGCCAATGACTCGCTGCGCTCGGTCTTTGATCTCAGCGCCCTGCTTCCGCTCTACCGCGTGACCGCCTTCGGCCGAGGCTATGTGGACCTCGAGCTGTGCTTTGCGCTCTTCTGCGTGGCCGGCTGGATCGCCCTGTGGAT
>JBAVWI010000264.1:0-4834 GCA_049697735.1 Solirubrobacteraceae bacterium | reverse complement strand
CCCACGTGTTACTCACCCGTTCGCGGCTTTGCCCCAGGCCGAAGCCTGGTTCGTCGCTCCACTTGCATGTGTTAGGCACGCCGCCAGCGTTCGTCCTGAGCCAGGATCAAACTCTCCGTGAAGAACTTCCACAAAGAGTCGTCAGGGGTACGACCCGATTGTCCGTCCGCGGCCAGAGGCCACGGTCGGTGTCGGGTCAAAATCCTGGGTCCGTCCCTGGTGGGATCGGACCCTTGCACCCACGCATCGCCGGCGTTTCAAGGGCCGGCGGTGTGGAGCCCGAGTACACAGGTGGGCTCCGGGGCGCAAGACGGGGTCAATCTGGCACCGCCGTTCGAACTTGGCCACGAATGGCCTCGATCAAGCGACGGCGTCGAACCTCTGGACACACTCCTCGACCGAGGATTCGGTCGAAGGGTGCGCATGCTGTTGAGTTTTCAAAGACCGTCGCACCCTTCAAGGAAGGTTTTCCTCCTGAAACGGCGCGCCCGGGAGCCCAAATGAGATCCCGGGGCGGACCGACGAGGATAGCACTCAAAACCGGCGTCAGCCAGAACTTCAGCTGTCGCAGATACCGGGCTCCACTCGGCGGTCGCTCAGCATACGACCTGGACCGTGACGGTGCGGTGACGTGGCCGGTCGTCAAAGTCGAGCAGGACGATTTGTTGCCAGGTTCCCAGGCTGAGATGGCCGTCAACGAGCGGGATCGACACCGAGGGCCCGATCAGGGATGCGCGCTGGTGGGCGTGGGAATTGGAGTCTTGGTTGAGGCGGTTGTGGTCATAGTCCCCGCGCGCGGGGATGAGCCGTTCCAACAGTCCGCGCAGATCGGCCACCCCACCCGGTTCGTACTCCATCGTGGTGATGGCGGCGGTCGATCCGACCACAAACACGGTCACCACCCCACGCTCTGCGCCGGCGGTCTCGACGACGCGGCGCACGCCCGCTGTGATGTCGACCACCTCCCCGTCGCCGGGGGTGTCAAGGGCCAGCTTGCCACCGTGGACTGTCACGACCGCTGCCGTCCCCCGGCCCTCGGCCTCCGGTCCCCGGCCCTCATCCTCAGTCGATCCGGACGCGGGCGAAGCGCCGCCTACCGAGCTGGAGCACGCGCCCGTCAAGCTCAGCGACCGGTAGATCAAGCGCCGCGTCGGCGATCGGGTCGCCGTCGAGCCTGACCGCACCCTGGCCCAAGCTGCGCCGGGCCTCAGAGGTCGATATCCCGAAGGCGGCGGCGAGCAGAGCCGGTAGGTGGACGGTGCCGTTATTGGCCGCGAAGGCCACCTCGGGAATGTCGGCGGGGGGCCGGTGATCGATGTGGACGCGATCGAACTGCTCCTCGGCCGCGACGGCGGCCGGCGCACCATGGAAGCGCTCCACGAGCGCCCGGGCCAGTGCCCGTTTGGCGTCGCGGGGGCTGACGGCCGGATCCGAGATCTCACCGAGTAGGAGCGAGTACCAATCGGGCAGCGAGGCGTCGGGGATGCTCAGCGTCTTGCCATACATCTCCTCCGGGCGCTCGGTGACCCCGATGTAATTGCCATACGACTTCGACATCTTTCGCTGGCCATCGGTTCCGGTCAGCAGGGGCAGGGTGAGTATCACCTGCTCGGGTTGCTGATAGGCGCGCTGGATGTCGCGCCCGAGCAGCAGGTTGAACTTCTGGTCGGTCCCGCCCAGCTCGACGTCGGCCCGCACGGCGACCGAGTCATAGCCCTGGAGCATCGGATAGAGCAGTTCGAGCATCGAGATCGGCTCACCGGCCGAGTAGCGCTTGTGGAAATCGTCGCGCTCGAGGATCCGTGCCACCGTCGCCGTGCGCAGGAGCGCGAACAGGTCGCTCATCGGCATGTCCAGCCATTCGCTGTTGAAGCGGACCTCGAGGCGCCCGGGGTCGAGGATCTTCAGCGCCTGGGTCTGGAAGGTGGTGGCGTTGGCGTCGATCTCGGCCGGATCCAGGACCGGTCGCGTGCTCGAGCGGCCGCTGGGATCGCCCACGCGCGCGGTGTAGTCACCGATGATCAGCACGACGGTGTGGCCGAGGTCCTGGAACTCGCGGAGCTTTTGCAGCACGACTGTGAACCCGAGGTGGATGTCGGGTGCGGTCGGGTCGATGCCGAGCTTGACCCGCAGCGGACGGTCTTGCCCGAGCTTGCGCTCGAGGCCTCCTTCGGGCAGGCAATCCACGGCGTTTCGGGCCAGCCACGCCGCGGTCTCCGCCGCCGTCATGGCGTACTCTCCGCCGCCGTCATGGCGTACTCTCGGCCGCCGTTCATGGCGTACTCTCCGCCGCCACGCCGCTCTCTCCGCGGCCGTGGGAAACAGGGGAAGCCATCGGGCGCAATGCTAGACTCTCGCCGCCGCCTGGGATGTGCCGCCCGTCCGCTGCGAGCGCCTGCCCTGTCAGAGCCAATCACCGGCCCGCCGTCTCCCGGCCGGTACCCATGCGGCGCCGACCAACCATCGATCGCATGAGCGACGACGACCAAAAACAGACTCAGGGTGCACGCCCACGCGGACCGATTCCGTTCCGCCGGCCGCGCCCCCGCTGGCGCCGGGACCGCGACGGCCGGCCGGCCAAGCCCCGGGTACGCAAGCTGCGCCTGCTCTCGATCCTCCTCGGACTCGGCGTGCTCGCCTCGATCTCGACCGTCTTCGGGATGATGATGGCCGTCGCCTCCGATCTGCCTCAGATCGAGAACCGCCAACAGTTCCGGCACGAGGTCAACTCCTACCTGTACGACGACCGCTGGCGGCCGATCGGCATCTTCGCTCCCCCCAACCACGTCGTGATCGACACCTACGGGCAGATTGCACCGGCGATGAGGAATGCGATCGTGTCGATCGAGGACAAGCGCTTCTGGAGCGATCCCGGTGTCGACATTCGCGGCATCGGCCGCGCCCTCCTCGCCGACGTGGCCGGCGGAGCCACCCAGGGCGCCTCGACGATCGCTCAGCAGTTCGTCAAGAACGCCCTCGCCGAACAGAACAATCGCACGGTCCTCGAGAAGCTGCGCGAGGCGGCCCTGGCCTTCCATCTCACGCACCAGTGGAAGAAGACGCGGATCCTCACCGAGTACCTGAACTCGATCTACTTCGGCAACGGTGCCTACGGCGTCGAGTCGGCGGCCCGGGTCTACTTCGGCAAGATCCACGGCTTCAATCAGAGCTCGCCCATCGCCGGAGCCAGCAGTGGCTGCGGGGACAGCACCCCGTCGGTCCACCGTCCGGCCTGCGCCTCGGTCCTGGCCCCGTGGGAAGCGGCTCTGCTGGCCGGCATGGTCGCCAACCCGTCTGCGTTTGATCCCTTCGTGCATCCACAGGCCGCCAAAGCCCGGCGCGACCTCGTGCTCCAGGACATGCTCCAGCAGAAAGACATCAACCGCACGCAATATGACCAGGGGATCGCCAAGCCCCTGCCGTCTCCGAACGACCTCGAGCAGCCCCAGGAGCCGAGCGCCGCGCCCTACTTCACCAGCTGGCTCGCGCCCCAGGTCCTGGCTGCCATGGGCGCCGGCCACGGCGTGCCGCAGAGCTACGCCGAGTACCGAGCCTATTACGGGGGCCTGCGAATCCGGACCACGATCGATCTGCCGATGCAGCAGGCCGCCGAGCAGGCCATCTCGAGCTCGCTGCCCAGCGGGCCCGGGGAGCCGACCGCCTCGATGGTCGCCATCGACAACCGGACCGGTGAGGTCAGGGCGATGGTCGGAGGTCCCCTGGTCAACGGTCAGGAGGATTTCAACCGCTACCCGTTCAACCTCGCGACTCAGGGGCTGCGCCAGCCGGGCTCGGCCTTCAAACCGTTCACGCTCGCCGTGGCGCTGCAGCGGGGCTTCAGCCCCTACTCGGTGCTCGACTCCCACCCGCTGAACCTGATCGTTCCCAACAGCGGCGGCAAAGAGCACTTCATCGTCCACAACTTCGCCAATCAGTACTCGGGGCCGATCACCCTGGCCAACGCGACGGCTGTCTCGGACAACAGCGTGTTCACGCAGGTCGGTGTCGCATCCGGCGTCAAGCGAGTGGCGCGCATGGCCAAGGCCATGGGCATTCGCACCCCCGTGTCCAACAATTACGCGATGATTCTCGGCGGCCTCAGGATTGGTGTCTCACCGTTGGACATGGCCCACGCCTACGAGACGATCGCCGAGGGTGGACGGCGCGTGTACAACCCCGAGCTCGGTGCTCCCCACGAGGGTCCCACCGGCATCGCCCAGATCAACTGCCCGGCCAAGGTCTGCCGCCATCACGTCATCGTCGATCAACCTCACTACAAGCGGGTGATCCCGCTGGCCGTCGCACAAACGATCCACACCATGCTCAACGGAGTGGTCGCCAACGGCACCGGCACCGCGGCGGCCATATCGGGAGTTGACGTGGCCGGCAAGACGGGCACCACAACCAACTACGGCGATGCCTGGTTCGTGGGCTGGACGCCGTCGATCACCACCGCCGTCTGGGTCGGCTTCCCCGACAAACTCGTCCCCATGAACAACCTCTACAACGGGGGCCCAGTTGAGGGTGGAACCTTTCCGGCCGTCATTTGGCACAACTTCATGACCTCGGCGCTGCAGATCCTGGCCTCTGAGCAAGCGGCGTCGCAGGCCCGCAATCCCCATAGCAAGGGCACAGGCACCAACGCCTCCGGTTCGACCGCTACCCAGACTGCCTCCGGCGGGACGGCCACCCAGACTGGCTCCGGCGGCACCGCCACCCAGACGAGTACGGGCACGAGCAGCGCTCCCGCGACGGGTGGCGGCGGTGGTGGCGGTGGCGGGGGCACGACCCCCGCCGCCGGTGGCGGCACGACGCCCGCGGGCGGTAGCGGCAC
>JBAVWI010000263.1:0-13726 GCA_049697735.1 Solirubrobacteraceae bacterium | reverse complement strand
GGCCGGGTGCGGCACGTGGCCGGCTGGCCCGCTGACGGCGACGACCTGCCGGCCGGGGCATCTGTAGAGGCGGTCGCGTGATCACTCCCCTGGCAGCCGTCGGCCCCAGCCTCTACTGGTACCTGACCCGCGGGTCAGGGGCCGTCTCGCTGGTGCTGCTCACGGCCAGCATGGTGATCGGCATCGCCGGCACGATGCGCGTCTCCGGCGGACACTGGCCCCGGTTCGCGGTCGAGACCGTACACCGTGACGTGTCACTGATGGTCGTCGTCTTTTTGATCATCCACATCCTCACCAGCGTGCTGGACACGTTTGCCCCGATCTCGCTCACCGCCGCCGTGATCCCCTTCGTCGGGAGCTACCGTCCCCTCTGGCTCGGGCTCGGCGCGCTCTCTTTTGACCTCATCCTCGCCCTGACCATCACCAGCCTGATTCGGCGCCGGCTCGGCTATCAGACCTGGCGGGCCGTTCACTGGTTCGCCTACGCCAGCTGGCCGGTGGCGGTGCTGCACGGCCTCGGGACCGGCAGCGACAGTAAGGTCTGGTGGATGCTCGCCCTCACGGCCGTGTGCGTGGGGGCAGTCGTCGTCGCGGCCTGCCTGCGCTTCGGTCGCAGCGAGAGCACGCCAGAGGTATTGCGTGGTCCGGCGATCGCCCTCAGCCTGGCCGTGCCGGTCGGCATCGCCGCTTTCACCCTGCTCGGTCCGCTTGAGAAGGGCTGGGCCAAACGCGCTGGGACTCCCTCGACCCTACTCGCCACGGGGACGCCGGTGCGAGGCGTACGCACAAGCGCGCCCGTGCCGGGCCCGACGACGCCGGGGTCGGCCGCGGTGCCCACGTCCTTCACGGCCAAGCTCTCGGGCACCGTCACGCAGAAGAGCGTGGCGGGGGGAGCCCTGGTCGATATCGACCTGCACCTGAGCGGCGGTGCCCGCGGCCGGCTTCGCGTCCGGCTCGCCGGCGCCCCCATCCCCGGCGGCGGACTGTCTATGACCGGCAGCCAGGTGGATCTGCTCGAGACCGGTCTGTCGTCGGCCCTGAGCGGTCAGATCAGCTCACTCGCGGGTCAGGACTTCGTGGCCAAGGTCACGGGAGCCGGTCGCGCCCTGACACTCAAAGTGCACCTCAACATCGATCAGCAGACAGGCTCCGTGTCCGGCTCAGTCAAGGCTTCGGCGGGACGCCCATGAGTCCGCCTCGCGCCGCAGCCGGCCCGTCCGGTCTCCCCCGCCTGCTCGCCGGCCTCGGTCCCGCGGGGGGGACCATGACCCTCGCCGATCACCGCGTCGTCCACGGGCCGATGCCCCGCATCAGCGGGTCTGAACTGATCGATCTCGTGCACCGCAGCGGCCTGCGCGGTCGCGGCGGGGCTGACTTCCCGACCGCGGTCAAGCTGCGCTCGGTCGCCGAGCGGCGCAGCGCCGCGACCGTGGTCGTCAACGGCTCCGAGACCGAGCCGGCCAGCGCCAAGGACCGCCTGCTGCTCGCTCGGCTGCCCCACCTGGTCCTCGACGGGGCGGTCCTGGCCGCCCGGACGGTGGGCGCCCGCGAGGTCATCGTCAAGGTCGGGGACGGGACCCCGGCTGTCATCAGGGCGCTCGAGGGAGCCGCGGCCGTCCGCGACGACGACAAGATCGCCTTCTCGGTCGTGGCCGGCCCCGAGGGCTATGTGACCGGCGAGGAGACCGCTGTCCTGCACTTCCTCTCCCGGGGCGTGGCCAAGCCGACCTTCGTCCCGCCGCGCCCCTACGAACGGGGTTTGGGTGGGCGCCCGACGCTGATCCAGAACCCGGAGACCTGTGCGCAGATGGCCCTGGTCGCCCGCTTCGGCCCGGAGTGGTTTCGCGAGCTGGGTAGCGATGCCGATCCTGGCTCGGCCCTGGTCACGATCTCCGGCGCGGTTCAGACCCCCGGGGTCTATGAGCTGGCCTTCGGCACGCCGATGGTCGACCTGCTGGCCGCCGCCGGCGGCGCCACCGAGCCACTGCAAGCCCTTCTTGTCGGCGGCTACTTCGGTACCTGGGTCGAGTCCGAGCGTGCCCTCAAGCTCCGCCTCTCGCGCGAGGATCTGCGTGGCGTGGGCTGCGCCCTCGGTTCGGGCGTGCTGATCGCACTGGGCGAGAGTGCCTGCGGGCTGCACGAGTCAGCCCGCGTCATTGATTACCTCGCCGACCAGTCGGCGGGGCAGTGCGGTCCCTGTGTGTTCGGCTTGCGCGCGATCGCAGACTCGGTCCAGGCGCTCGCCGAGGGTGTGTCTCACCCGCGAGAGCTCGAGCGTCTGCGCCGCTGGACAGCTGAGATCCGGGGCCGCGGCGCGTGCCATCACCCCGACGGCGCCGCCCGCTTTGTGGAGAGCGCGCTGAGCGTGTTCGACTACGAGCTCGAGCATCACCGCCGCGAGCGCTGCGTCGCGCCGCCGGCCGGACTCCCGGTCAGCGGGGCTGTGGTTGGCCCCCGGGCAGGCCGCTCGAAGACGGCGGTTGGTCAGGCGGCCCCCCGATGAGCGCCCACCTGCGTGTCAACGCGATCATGTGCGACGCCCACGGCCTGTGCGCCGAGCTGCTCCCCGAGCTGATTCGCCTCGACGACTGGGGCTACCCGATCCTCGACGAGTCAGAGGTCCCCCCCGAACTGATCGGCCTCGCTCGTCGGGCCGTTGACGCCTGTCCGACGCTGGCCCTGATACTCGAGGAACGCCACCGCTGACGCTGGCCCTGATACTCGAGGGACGCCACCGCTGACGGCCTGGGCCTTAACCCGCGACGGGCCCCGCGCCGGAAAGCGGCGAGGCCCGTCGTTGGTTGTTGTCTGTCATCGGCTCAGTGGTGCATGCGCGGATCGACGAAGACGTCGTCGATGTGCGACCCGCCGAGCAGAGCGGTGAACCGCAGCGCCACCGGCGTGGTTCCGCCGTCGAGCAGGCCAGGGATGGCCGACAGGGTGAGCATCGGCAGCGTGGGCTGCCAACTACCGCTCAGAGCCGTCACGCCCACAGGCAGCGCGACGCCGTTGTAGACCACCTGCACGAGCAGGGTCGAGAGCAGCCAGTCGTTACGCGCGAAGAAGCGGAACGTGGGGTAGGCATAGTTGACGCAGGTCACCGGCGACTGCGCCGATGCTCCCGCGGGGAGGTAGAGCGAGGACTTCCCGGCCGAGCCGGAAGCGCCGTAAGGCTCGTTGCCGGCGACCACCCTGGCGCCGTTGCTAAGCGTCCAAGCCGGAGAGCCGACTTCAAATGACCCCCCAGGGACGAGCTTGTAGGACGACGAGTCGCCCCAGTGCGTAAACGGCTGCGTGAGGACTGAGTTGTCGCATGCGCCGGTCGGACTCAACGCGGCGGCTTGGGCCGGGGCCCCCGAGGCGAGCGCGGGCACCAGGGCAGCACCAGCGAGGATGACCCCCAGGAGCCGGGGGCGACGGCTGAAAAGGTACAGCTTCATTCTGTACGCACCTTCCGTGGTGTGCACTGGCGGCCGAGCTATCTCAGCCCTTGCTGAGACCTCTAGCTTTGCGTCCCTGGCTCGCGCCAGGTTTGCCCTTTTCAGTTGTGGTTTGCCTGGCTCATCGACCGCTGCGGAAAGGCATAAAGAGGGAAAGTTGAAAACTGGACGCATGTTCGAGCCAACCGCCGGCGCTCGTCGGATCTTCAAGGCTGCTCGGCGGCGTGCCGATAACTGGCATCAGAATGGCGCTGGAGCCCAGCTTCGAAGAGCAGGAACTGCTCGCTGACACCCTGCGCCGGGCGGCTTCGGGGATGACGCGGCGTGAAGTGCTGGCTGAGGCGCTCCTCGCGATCGTGTTCGTCGCCGCGGTCATCGGCGTGTGGTGGCTGCGTCCACCGGATATTTTTGCCCCCGCAGTCGCGGTGGGTTGCATGGCCGTGCTGGCGCTCGCGTCGCGGGTGCAGTTCGACACTCCGTTCGGGTACACGGTGGCAACCCAGCTGGCCTTCGTTCCTCTCCTCTTCGCCGCGCCGATCGCCCTCGTCCCGCTCGCCGTAGTCGTAGCTCTGGCGGCCGCTCGCCTGCCCGACGTAGTTGCGGGCCGCATCGGCCTTCGCACGCTGCTGCGGGCGCCGAGCAACTCTTGGTTTGCCATCGGGCCCGTGGTGGTCTTCGCGCTCGCCAACGTCGAGCCGCGCGACGCTGGCCCCGCGCTGCTCATCGCCGCGCTCGCGGCGCAGTTCCTCGGGGACTTCGTGGCCTCAGCGGTGTATTTCGGAATCGCGCGCGGCGCGCGCATCCGCTCGCAGCTACGCGAGAGCTGGGTATACGGCATTGACGCCGCGCTCTCGGGAGTGGGGCTGGTCGTGGCCGAGGAGGTGCACTCGGCCCCGGCTGCCGTGATCGCAGTGGTTCCCCTCCTCGGACTGATGGCGATGTTCGCCCACGAGCGCCAGCGCCGCCTCAAGAGTCTCGTCGAGCTCAACGACACCTACCGGGGTACGGCCCTCCTGCTCGGTGACGTGATCGCCGCCGATGATGGCTATACCGGCGAACACACCCAGGGGGTCGTCGGGCTGACGCTGGCGGTGGCAGATCAACTCGGTCTCGACGCCGAGCGCCGGCGCAACCTTGAGTTTGGGGCGCTGTTGCACGATGTCGGCAAGATCGCGATCCCCAAGGAGATCATCAACAAGCCGGGCAAGCTAGATCCAAGTGAGTGGCGGATCATCAAGACGCACACGCTGGAAGGGGAGAAGATGCTCCGCCGCGTCGGGGGATTCATGCTCGAGGTCGGCAGCATCGTCCGCTCCCACCACGAGCGATGGGACGGCAAGGGTTACCCCGATCGGCTCGCCGGGCATCAGATCCCGCTCGAAGCTCGCATCATCACCTGCTGTGACACCTGGAATGCGATGCGAACCGATCGTCCCTACCGGGGCGCCCTCTCCCACGAAGCGGCGCTGACCGAGCTGCTGGCCAACGCTGGCTCTCAGTTTGACCCCGAGATCGTGCAAGCTCTGATCCGAGTGCTTAACCCCGAGGCCGGCTCGCTTGGCCGGCGCCGATCCGACCGCCGAGCCGAGCGGATAACGATCCCGCGCGCTCCCACCCCCGCCGCGGTTGCCAGCGCCGGGAGCAGCAGCGCCGCCTGCGGCCGGGATCGCGTTGGTGCCGGCGAACCGGTTCTGGCTGAGACGGATACGGTTACTGGGCGTTGAGCCTGGGCGGCGGCCCGGGCTCGACCGGCGTCACACCGGCGCGCGACTCGCGTAGCTGGGCCTGCCACCAGCCCACCGAACGCCACTGTCCGTGCTTGTAGCCGACCGCGCGGTAGACCCCGACCGGCTCAAAGCCCAACGCTTCGTGTAGCCCGACGCTGGCGTCGTTGGGTAGCGTGATCCCGGCGCAGGCCGTGTAGAGGCCCTGGGCTGTGAGGAGCTCGAACAGCGCTTCGTAGAGCGCCCGCCCAACGCCCTGGCGCTGGTGGCGGGTGGAGACGTAGACCGTCGTGTCGGCGCTCCAGCGGTAGGCCGAGCGTGAGCGGTGCTCGGTCGCGTAGGTGTATCCGGCCGGCTCGCCCTCGCGCTCGGCAATCAGCCACGGATAGGACGCCGAGGTGGTCTCGATCCGCGCGGCCATCTCCTCCGGGCTGGGCGCACGCTCCTCGAGCGAGGCGACGCCCTCGATCACCGACGGGGCGTAGATGGCGGCACAGGCGGTGGCGTCAGCAGCTGGATCGGCGTGGCGGATCAGCACGCCAGCACTTTACGGCCGTCTCACGTCCCTATGCCCTGTCCTCGTGAGGGCCCAGGTCAGACCGCGATCAACTCTCGGCGGTGTCGCCGAGCGGACCGCGAGCGATCGCGCGCCGGCGCAGACCAAGGTGGGTGGGACCGAGGATCCGCAGGCGCTGGGGCATCGCGGGCGACATCGCCCGGGTCAGCCGCCCCAGATTCTGGAAGGCACGCTCGTCGCGCTGGGTCCAGGGGACGTCCAAGCGGCCGCGCAGCTCCGGAGCCATCAGGCCGACGCCGCCGATCCAGGTCGCCCGCCGGGCCGGGATCCGGACCGCCCGCCACAGCGGGCCGGGAATCGGGACAACCGGCGGCCCCGAGAGCTCGACCGCACGCAGCACCCGGTCCACGGTCTCATTGGGCACCAGTTCGGCACGTGACACCTCCGCGAAGTAGGCACAGAACTCGGGCCAGGAGTCGGGCAGATCGTGCGGGCGTATCCCGATCAGCCGGCCGAGCCCGCGGTACTCGCGGTAGAAGGACTCGACCTCGGTCGGCGTCATCGGCTGGCCGAAGTGCCGGTGCCCGGCCACGTAGGTGTGCAGGAGGGTGGCATGAACCCAGGCATAGGCCCTGGGTTCGAGCGCGTAGTAGCGCTGACCATCAGCCCGCTGGCCGCGGAACCCCTTATGCAGGGCCCTGAGCCGGCGGCCGGCGGCGATCGCGTCGGGGCCGCCGTAGACGAGCAGGCTCACGTAGTCAAGCGTGCGGAGCAGCCGCTCCCACGGCCGCTCGTCGAAGTCCGAGAAGTCGCGGACGCCGGCGGCCACCGTCGGATGCGCAACCTGGAGCAGCAGCGGATAGAGCATGACGAGATACAGGCGCGCGTCACTCGCGTACCGCCAGCATGCTGACTCGGGCCCGACCAGCAGCGCCTGGGCAGCGCCGTGGTCGATGATCGGGCTCTCAGCGGAGGTCATGGTTCACCAGGCCGGAACGAGCGCCTCGCGGATGCGCTCGAGCACCGGGCTCGGCGAGGCCGGGGCTGAACCCGAGCCGGGCTCAAGGTCGCTCGTGATCCCCGCTGCGACGGCCAGGCGCAGCGACGAGGTCAGGAAGACCTCGGACGCCTCGACCGCGCGGGCGAGCGAGACCGACTCCTCAGCCACCGTGAAGCCGAGGGCGGGGGCGAGCTCGATCAGTGCGGCGCGGGTCACCCCGGGCAGCAGCCGTCCGTCGAGGGGCGGGGTGATCAGGCGCTCCCCCTCACGCAGCCACAGATTCCCCCACGCCGCTTCGAGCAGGCAGCCGTCGCGGTCCATCACCAGCGGCACGTCATCGCTCGTGGTCAGGGCCTGGATCCACCGGCGGTCGCGCCACTTGTGCGCGCCCAGCCCCCCGGGCACGAGCACGGGCGTGCCGACGACCCCCGGGGGCGGGCCAGGCGCCAACGGCGACGAGGTCAACTCGATCTCCAGGGCCTCGTCACGGGGAACGGCGTCGACGCGGAGCCGGTGCGGTCCCGAAAGCGTGGCCGCCCGCGCCTCGAGCTCCTCGGGCAGCCGGGCCGGCCGAACCAGTCCGTAGAGCTGTCGCAGCGAGTCGTCCATGCGTTCGAGATGAGCGTCGAGGGCGTCGATCCGGCCTTCGCTGACCAGCAGGGTCTCGAACACGCCCAGCGCCGGGTCGGGACGGTCAGGCATCCGGGTCACTCCGGGCCCGGATCGCGGTTGCCCTGGCCTCGGTGTCCGCGGCCGCCGCGGTCTCCACGGCCACCGTGGTCCCGATCGCCTCGGCCACCGGGCGGGCCTTGGCCAGGGCTTCGTCGAGCTCCGTCCGGGGGTCGGAGTCGGCGACGATGCCCCCACCGGCTCCCAGCCACAGAGCGCCGTCATGGGTCTCGAGGGTGCGGATGGCCACGCTGAGCTCGAGCCCTGCCAACGGACTGGAGTAGCCGATCGCGCCCGTGTAGACCTCACGCTCGGTGGCCTCCAGCGCGGCGATCACCTGCAGCGCCTGGACCTTGGGGGCTCCCGTAACCGACCCGGGGGGAAACGTGGCCCGGAGCAGGTCAGCATTGCCGATCGCGGGGCGCAGTCGTCCAGTGACCCGGGAGACGAGGTGCCAGAGGCCGGGGACGGCCTCGGCGGTCGGAGCACGCGGCGCTTGGATCGAGCCGTAGCGGCAAACGCGTCCGAGATCGTTGCGCATCAGATCGACGATCATCACGTGCTCGGCGGCATCTTTGCCCGAGGCGAGTAACCGGGCTCGGGCGGCTGCGTCCGCCGGTCCGGCTTCCCTGACCATCGTGCCCTTGATCGGGGCGGTGGCCACGTGCTCGCCGCGGCGGCGCAGAAAGAGCTCGGGCGAGAGGCTGGCGATCCCGCCCTCGGGGGTGTCAAAGGCGGCGCCGAAGGGAGGGCGAATACGGGTCAGGGCGTGGGCGAAGAGCTCGGTCGGGGTCCCGTCCCAGTGCGACTCCAGCCGCAGGCACAGGTTGGCCTGGAAGATCTCACCGGCGGCGATCCGCGCGCGGCAGTCGCTGACCGCGTCCAGGTGATGCTCAGCGGCGGCTCGGGCAAGCGTGAGGGGCGCTGGGGTGACGTAGGGGCGTCCAGTAGTCGCAGCGGGCCCAGCCAGGACGGCGCGCAAATGCACCAGGCGGGCAGCGAGCGCGGCGCGCCGGTCGGCGCTGACCAGGGCCTCGAACCACCACTGCCCGTCGGCGTCGAGGTGGAGTACGTGGTCGTAGAAGGCGAGATGAAATTCGGGCAGCGCCACGGGGCGCGGCGGCCCGCTGCGTACTCGCTCGATCCGGCGGCCGAGCCGATAGCCCAGCCAGCCAAACCAGCCTCCACCGACAGCGCCGTCGGCTCGCCCGACACCCCCCGGGTGGTCGCCGCGCTGCCCAATTGCAGGCGAGAGCTCGTCGAGGATCGCGAACGGTGCAGGCGGGAGCTCGTCGAGGATCGCGAACGGATCGGCGTCGTCGGCCGCCACCGCGATTGGCTCGGATCCGAGGATCGCGCCACCGCCGGCCCAGCTCCCGGTGAGCGCGAAGGGCAGCCGCTCGCCGCTGAGCTGCCGCATCGCCTCGGCCGGGCTCGGCGCGCTTGGCAGGGGCACCCGCAGCAGTTCGATCGGCCGCCGAATTCCGCACGCCCCAGCTAGGGTGGTCGTCGTTGGCACGGCAACCTATGTACCAGTTCTTGTCATGAGCGCCCAGATAATCGACGGCAAGGCGATCGCCGCCCAGGTGCGGGGAGAAGTGCGCGCGGCGATCGACACGTGGTCCGCGCAGGGTGGGCGACGGCCCGGGCTGGCCACCGTCCTGGTCGGCGAGGACCCGGCCTCGGCGGTGTACGTGGCCAATAAGCAGCGAGCCTGCGCGGAGGTGGGCATCGAGGGGTTCGCCCATGATCTGCCCGACAGCGCGACGCAGGCCGAGGTGGAGACTCTCCTGCACGAGCTCAACGCCGACGATCGTGTCTCCGGGATCCTCCTGCAGCTTCCGACTCCAGACCACATCGACGGCTCCTACCTGACGACTCTGATCGACCCTGGCAAGGATGTGGACGGTCTCACTCCCGTGTCCGCGGGGCTGCTCGCCAAAGGGCTTCCGGGCCTGCGGCCATGCACGCCGGCGGGCGTGATCGAGCTCCTGCGCCGCCACCAGGTGGCCCTCGAGGGGGCCGAGGCGGTGATCGTCGGCCGCTCGGATCTGGTCGGCAAGCCGGTGGCCGCGCTGCTGCTGGCCGAGAATGCCACCGTGACAACGTGCCACTCCCGTACCCGAGACCTCGACGAGGTCTGCCGCCGGGCCGACGTGCTGATTGCTGCCGTCGGGCGCCCGGAGATGGTCAAGGGAAGCTGGATCAAGCCGGGCGCGACGGTGATCGATGTCGGGATCAACCGGACCGAAGCGGGGCTGGTGGGCGACGTCGAGTTCGCTTCGGCGCTCGAGCTAGCCGGGTCGATCACCCCGGTCCCGGGTGGGGTCGGTCCCATGACCATCGCCATGCTGCTCGGCAACACACTCGCGGCCGCCCGCGCCCAAGCCGCCGCGGCCACGCCCGCCTAGGCCGCCCTGTAGGGCGCTCGGTCAGGTCGTGGGGCTGAGGGCGGGCTCCTCGGCGAGCACCGTGTCGAGCGCCGCCAGAACGCGGTCGGCGATCTCGACGCGGGCGTTGTAGCCCATCAACCCGATCCGCCACATAGGCGGCGCCGAGGGTCCGAGCCCGCCGCCGACCTCGATCCCGTGCTCGCGCAACAGACGCGCCTGCACGGCCGGGCCGTCGACCCCGTCGGGCACCCGCACCGCGGTCAGAGGAGCCAGCTGGTGCTCGGGTTCGGCCAGCAGCTCGAGGCCCCGGGCCTTGAGCTGGTCCTGGAGATAGGAGCCGGCACGGTTGTGGCGCTCCCAGCGCGCGCGCAAGCCCTCGCTCGCCACCTCACGCAGGGCCTCGTAGAGAGCGTAGATATGGAGCACCGGCGCCGTGTGGTGATAGACGGCGGGGCGCTTGACCCAATAGCGCTCGAGCAACTCGAGGTCGAGCGAGTAGGGGACGGGATGCGTCCGCGCCCGGATCCGCTCCAGCGCGCGATCAGACACGGCCACCGGGGACATGCCGGGCGGGGCACCGAGGCACTTCTGCGTGCAGGAGTAGGCGAAGTCGATCCCCCAAGCGTCGAAGTCGAGCTCCACGCCGCCCAGGGAGGTCACGCAGTCGGCCATCAGCAGCACATCGCGGTCGCGCAACTCGTCACCGAGCTCGGCCAGGGGATGCCGGACCCCGGTCGAGGTCTCGGCGTGGATGACAGTCATCAGCCGCGCATCGGGATGCGCGTCGAGGGCATCGAGCAGCTGCTGATTGGACACGTGGCAGCCCCAGTCGGCCTCCACCGGCACGACCTCGGCGCCGAGCCGGCCGGCGATCTCGACCACCCGGCGCCCGAAGAACCCATTCACGCCGATGATCGCCGTGTCGCCCGGCTCGAGCAGGTGGGCCAGACCGCACTCCATGCCGGAGGTCCCGGTCGCCTGAAGCGGTAGCACCAGGCCGCCGGTCGCCTGGTAGGTGGCGCGCAGCAGGCCGACCAGCTCGGTCAGGATCTCGTGCAGTTCGGGGTCGAGGTGCCCGAGCAGGGGGCGCTGCATAGCCGCCAGCGAGGCTGGCGCGACGTTGCTCGGACCGGGCCCGCAGAGCAGGCGCTCGGGGGGATCGAGGGGAGCGGAGGAGTTTGTGTCAGTCATCGGCGAGGCGATTCTACCCCAGCCGCTGGAGCCGATTCATTGAAGTTTGGAACAAATTCATCTAGAGAATTGAATTTGTAATCGCGGTGACCAGACGCTCTACTTCGCCGACCTATGAGCCCGACCCGCACCCGCCTTCATCGCAGTGAGCTCGCAGTTCCGGGCAGCAACGTCCGGATGCTGGAGAAGGCCCCCACGGCCGGCGCCGACATCGTGATGCTCGACCTCGAGGATGCAGTCGCCCCCGATGACAAGGAGCAGGCGCGGCGCAACGTGATCGACGCGCTGCGCGAGCAGGACTGGTCGGGCTGCTCGGTCTCCTTGCGCATCAACGGGCTCGATACGCGCTATTGCTATCGCGACCTCGTCGACGTCGTTGAGCAGGCGGGCAGCCACCTGGACTCGATCATGATCCCCAAGGCGAGCTGCGGCGCTGACATCCACCTGGTGGCGACGTTGCTGAGTCAGATCGAGGATGCGACCGGACTGGGGGGCCGGATCGCGATCAGCGTGTTGATCGAGACGGCGATCGGGATGGTCAACTGCGAGGAGATCGCGCAAGCGTGCCCGGAGCGGATGGAGGCGATGGTGTTCGGGGTTGCCGACTACGCCGCTTCGATTCAGAGCCACACGACCTCGATCGGGGGCACCAACCCGGACTACGCGATGCTCGCCGACGCGGACGGCGCGACCGAGCGCGAGCGGCACCTGGGCGATCAGTGGCACTACGCGCTGGCGCGGATCGCGGTCGTCTGCCGGGCCTACGGGCTGCGTCCGATCGATGGGCCGTTCGGGGACTTCACTGATTCCGAGGGCTATCTCGCCTCCGCCCGCCGGGCGGCGGTGCTTGGCTACGAAGGCAAGTGGGCGATCCACCCGTCGCAGATCGAGCTTGCCAACCAGGTGTTCACGCCCAGTGAGCGGATCGTCGAGAAGACCCGCCGCATCGTCGCCGCGATGGAGGAGGCGGCGGCCCAGGGCAAAGGCGCCGTGTCGCTCGACGGCCGGCTGATCGACGCCGCCTCGATCAGGATGGCCGAGAACCTGCTGGCCAAGCTCGACCAGATCGAGGCGCGTGCGCACCGCTCCCCAGGCTCACTCCCGGTGCTCACGGGCGTCGGCGAGGAACGCGCGTACTAGCGGCGACTCATCGCCGGCGCGCGTCAGCGCCAGCAGCTCGGTGTCGGGGGCACCCACCAGCGGGCGGTAGGTGACCCCGTCGAGGGCCAGCCGGGCGACCGAGGCGGGGACGGGGGAGACGCCGATCCCGGCGGCGACGAGGCCGATGATGGTCAGCATCTCGGGGGCGTACTGGACGACCCGGGGCGAGGTGCCGGTGGCGGCGAGCCGGCCGGTGAGCAGGTCGTGGTAACCGGGCGCCTGATCGCGCGGAAACAGAACCAGGGGCTCACCGGCCAGGCGTCCCAGCGGCACCCGCCGGAGCTTGGCCAGCGGGTGACCGGCGGGGATCGCCGCCACGGTGCGCTCCCGCATCACGACCTCAGCCCGGAGGGCGTCGTCGGGGTCGATCGGCGGCCGCACCAGCCCGACGTCGACGACCCCGGCCGTCAGGGCCCGCAGCTGCTCGAGCGTCGAGCGCTCGCGAAGCTCGATCTCCACGCCCGGCCGGCCGCGGCGGAAGCGCTGAACGATGCCGGGCACGATCGACAGCAGCGCCGAGCCGACGAAGTTGATCCGCAGCAGCCCCTCCTGGCCGACGTCGATGCGCCGGACGGTGGCCACCGCGACCTCGAGCTCGCCCAGCATTGCCCGGGCATCGCGCAGGAACGCCTCACCGGCGGCGGTCAGCTCGACGCGTCGCTGGGTGCGGTTCAGCAGGCGGCAGCCCAGCTCGCTCTCGAGCCGGGCGATCTGCTGGCTGAGGGGCGGCTGGGACACGTGCAGGCGCGCGGCCGCACGGCGGAAGTGAAGCTCCTCGGCGACGGCGACGAAGTAGCGAAGCTGGCGTAGTTCCACGGACCCGTCCTCTGATAGCGAAAACAGATCAATGATCGCAGAATCGATATTGGACAGGATCAGTCTGCGGTCGTAGCGTCCTCGTCGTGTCGTTCGTCCTGACGTGCCCAAACTGCGGCGCACGCGAGGTCACTGACTTCGCCTTTGGCGGCGAACTGTCGTCCCGGCCGCAGGCCCGTCCCAGCTTCAGAGAGCTGAGCACGTACAACTACTTCCGCCGCAACACGGCCGGAGTCCAGCGCGAGTGGTGGTTTCATCGCTCCGGGTGCCGGGCCTGGTTCGTGGCCGAGCGCGACACCACCACCAATCACGTCTTCTTCACCGCCCGTCCGGCCGAAGTGCCCGCGGCCGGAGCTGCTGGGCCGGGCGGCTCGTATGGAGCCGGCGCCGCCGGCGGGGCCGCGGAGCCGAGCCGGTGAGCTCGGCCACGCCGGGCGAGCGCCTACCGCCTCGCGTGGGCGAGCGCATCGATCGCTCCCAGACGGTCAGCTTCACCTTCGACGGCCGGCGCGTCGAGGCCTACGCCGGCGACACGATCGGCTCGGCGCTGTTCGCCGCCGGGCAGCGGACCTTCTCGCGCAGCTTCAAGTACCACCGCCGTCGTGGCCTCATGTGCTGCGCCGGCCAGTGTCCCAACTGCCTGGTGGCGATCGACGGGGCCCCCGGAGCGCGCGCGTGCGTGGAGCCGGTGCGTCCGGGGATCAAGGTCGAGCATCTCAACGCATTGCCCGCACTCGAGTTCGACGCGATGCGCGCCACCGACCTGGTCGGCGGGCCCTTCATGCCCCCCGGCTTCTACTACAAGACCTTCATTC
>JBAVWI010000262.1:0-3232 GCA_049697735.1 Solirubrobacteraceae bacterium | reverse complement strand
CCGGGGGCACGATCGTCGAGCCGACCTCGGGCAACACGGGTACCGGGCTGGCCATCGCCGCCCGGCTGAAGGGCTACCGGGTGATCGCGGTCATGCCCGACAAGATGTCGCGCGAGAAGATCGACCTCCTGCGCGCCTACGGAGCCGAGGTCGTGCTCGCCCCGACCGACGTCCCTCCCGACTCGCCCCGTTCCTACTACCGCGTCGCCGACCGCCTGACCGCCGAGATCCCCGGCGCCTTTCAGCCCAACCAGTACGCCAACCCGGCCAACCCCCAGGCCCACTATGACTCCACCGGTCCCGAGCTCTGGCAGCAGCTGGGCGAGCGGCTCACCCACCTGGTGCTCGGGGTCGGCACCGGCGGCACGGTGACTGGAATGGTCCGCTATCTGCGGGAGCGCAAGGCCGACCTGGTCGTGGTCGGCGCCGACCCCGAGGGCTCGATCTACTCCGGCGGTGAAGCGGGGGTCCGGCCCTATCTGGTCGAGGGCGTCGGCGAGGACTTCTGGCCCCAGACATTTGACCCCAGCACGGTCGATCGCTGGGTCACCGTGTCCGATCGCGATGCCTTCCTGACCACGCGCCGGCTCGCGCAGACCGAGGGCATTCTGGCCGGCGGCTCGGGCGGGATGGCCCTCCACGCCGCGCTCGAGGTGGCGACCGGGCTCAAGGATCGGGAGGCGACTGTCGCGGTCATCATCCCCGACGGTGGTCGCTCATATTTGTCCAAGATCTTTTCCGATGCCTGGATGCGTCAGTACGGCTTCCTGGAGCGCGGGTCCGAGCTGACCGTCGGGGACGTCCTGCGCCGCAAGCGCGAAGCCGGTGAGCTTCCCTCGCTGATCACCGTGCAGCCGCACTTCCGGGTCCGCGACGCGGTGGCGCTGCTGCACGAGCATCGCGTCTCACAGCTGCCGGTGGTCTCAGCCCACGACCCGGGCACGATCGTGGGGGCGATCGGCGAGCGCGGTCTGCTGCGCCATGCCGCCGAGGACCCCGCCCTGCTCGACGCCGAGATCGTGGACGTGATGGAACCCCCCTTCCTCGCCGTGTCCAGCCAGGACCCGGTGCGCGAGGCGGTCGAGCTGCTGGCCGGGGAGCAGCAGGCGCTGCTGGTCACCGACGACGGCCGTGCGGCCGGGCTGGTAACCCGCACGGACCTGCTCGAAGCGCTGGCCACGTGAGTCCCGAGCCCCCGCGCGACGCCTTCGCGACCCGCGCCGTCCATGCCGGGCTGGCCCCCGACCCCTCCTTCGGGTCGGTGATCCCGGCCATCCACCAGACCTCCACGTACGCGCAACGGGCGCCCGGGCAGTTCGTCGAGGACTACGACTACTCGCGCTCGGCCAACCCCACCCGGGCGGCGCTGGAGAGCGCGCTGGGCGAGCTCGAGGGCGGCCTGGCGGTCGCCTTTGCCTCTGGCCTGGCCGCTGAGCACGCTCTGATCACCGTGCTCTGCTCAGCCGGCTCGCACATGATCCTGCCCGCCGACCTCTATGGCGGCACCTACCGCCTGGTCGACAAGGTGCTCGCCCCCTGGGGGCTGCGCTACGACCTTGTCGACGAGACCGACCTGGCTGCCGTGGCGAGCGCGGTGAGAGCCGAGACGAAGCTGATCTGGGTCGAGACCCCCACCAACCCGGCCCTCAACGTGGTCGACATCGAGGGCGTGGTCGCCCGGCGCGGCGAGGCCCTGGTCGCGGTCGACAACACCTTCGCCACCCCGTTCAATCAGCGGCCGCTGGAGACCGGCGCCGACGTCGTCGTGCACTCCACCACCAAGTACCTGGGCGGACACTCCGATGTGGTCGGCGGAGTGGTGATCACCCGCCACCGCGACCTCTACGAGCGACTGCGCTTCGTCCAGAACGCGGTCGGGGCGGTGCCGGGTCCGTTTGACTGCTTTCTCGTGCACCGTGGATTGCGGACCCTGCCCCTGCGGATGGAAGCTCACGCCCGCAGCGCGGCCGCCGTGGTGGCGCTGCTACGCGCGACCCCCGCGGCCCAGGACGTGCGCTGGCCGGGGTTCAGCGGCATGGTCAGTTTCCGCCATCCCGAGGCCACGGCGATCGCCTCACGCACCCGGCTGTTCACACTGGCGGAATCGCTGGGAGGCGTCGAATCGCTGATCGAGGTCCCCCAGGCCATGACCCACCAGTCCGTCGAGGGCTCGACGGCCGCGGTTCCCGCTGACCTGGTCCGGCTCAGCTGCGGGATCGAAGAGCCCGGCGATCTTGTCGCCGATCTGCGCCAGGCGATGGCCGGATCACCGTGAGCGACGAGCGGGCCGCCGAGCCGGCTTCTCCAGGGCCGCGGCCGGCCGCCGGCGCGGAGTCCGATCTGCCCGGGCCCTACCCGGTCGGCACCTACGCCGCCCAGCTCAAGCGCCGCCTCCAGGAGTTCTCTCGCGTCCAGCTGACCGGCGAGGTGTGGGGAGTCCGGCTGTCCCGGGTGCGGGTCTACTTCGAGCTGCGCGACCCTCGCGGAGCCCTCCCCTGCTCGATGTGGCGCACCGACTTCGACACGCTCGCGCTGCCCCTGGCCGACGGCATGCAGGTGGTGGCCGGAGGCGGCTGTGACTACTACCCGGGCAGCGCGCATTCCTCGCCGTCCTTCAGCTTCGCGGTCACCGAGCTGCGTCTGGCCGGCGAGGGCGATCTCCTCGCCCAGCTGGAGCGCCTACGGCGGCGGCTGCACGGCGAGGGGCTGTTCGAGCACCAGAAGCGGCTCCCTCGCCCGGGTCTGCCCCGGACGATCGGCGTGGTCACCGGCGAGCAGGGCAAGGCGCGCGACGACGTCCTGGCAGCGCTGCGCCGCCGCGGCTGGGCCGGCCGGCTGGTGTGGGCGTTCGTACCCGTTCAGGACCGCCAGGCGGCCCCGCGGATCGCCGCCGCGCTGCGCGAGCTCGCTGCGACACCGGACGTCGAGGTGGTGATCGTGGCCCGGGGCGGTGGCTCGCTGGCCGACCTGTTCGCCTTCTGCGACGAGGGGCTGTGTCGCACTGTCGCGCTGCTGCGCGTGCCGGTCATCTCGTCGGTCGGTCACCACACCGATCGCACTCTGATCGATGACGTTGCCGCCGTGGCCTGCTCGACACCCACCCATGCCGCAGAGGCCGCCGTGCCGATCGACTGCCAGGCGGCCCGCGCCGAGGTGTCCCGCTCAGCCCACCGCCTGCGCGACCACGGCCGCCGCGCGGTGCTGAACCGGGCCCGGGCGCTCTCCCAGTTGT
>JBAVWI010000261.1:0-34003 GCA_049697735.1 Solirubrobacteraceae bacterium | reverse complement strand
TCGAGGCCAGCACCTTGAGCAGCGTGCTCTTGCCCGAGCCGTTACGACCCACGATCCCAAAGAACTCCCCCTGGTGCACCTCAAAGTTGATGTCGCGCAGGGCCCGCAACTCCCGATACTGAATCTGGCGTGCGGGATGCAGAACGCGCTCCTTGAGCGTGTCGACTCGTTGATCGGGGATCCGGAAGGACTTGTGCAGATCACGCACTTCGACGAGGACTGGCGCGTGCTCTAGCCGCGCCCGGCGGTTGACGTTGCTGGCCATGGTCTGCTCAGGCCTTCCGGCGTTCCTTGAGGGTCAAGAACGGTAGTTCGATGAACCGGTAGCTGATCGAGGCGACGGCCCAGGTAACCCCCAGCGTGGCGATGAAGAGTACGGCGGTGCGGGCGCGGTGAACGTGGTCGAGCAATCCCAGGCCATCCGCGGAGAAGAACGGTGTAGCGCGCGGCAGGCCGATGAACATCGCGATCGTGAAATGCCATAGGTAAAAGGAGTAGGAGAGGACACCGAGTCTCAGCAGTGGTCGCGTGGACAAGAAACGCCTCGGGAAACCGGTCCTCTGATCGCCGAACACGGCGGGCGCCACCAGCGTGACCGCCTGGACCCCCTCGAGCACGAGCGTCAACAGCGTGCGCGCGACAGACTGGGGCTGGGCCTTCTGGGCGACGATTCCGAACAGGCCGCCGCTGGGGACGAGGAACATCAGGGCCACAAACGCCGCCGCGCTCACCAGCCAGCAGAGCCCGGGCCGGTCGGCCAGCGCCCGCACCCGGGAGAGGGACGCGCCGTCCACCTGCACGGCGACACTGGCCGCGGCGAGGGCCATCCCCAGCGCCAGCCAGCTGCACTGCCCGGTGACCGCCGTGGCCAGCAGGGTCGTGATGTCCCCGTGCGCCGCGATCAACTGGACGGCCAGGCCGCCCACGCCGAGGATCGTCACCGGCCACAGCTCGGCGCGCAGGTGCCCGGCAGCGCCGCGGGCCTTACCGAGCCGCCGGACCGACGCTGCCCACAGCGGCACGGCGGCGTAGAACGGCAGCTCGACGCAGAGTGTCCAGGCCTGCGGGATCCCCTTGATATAGGTGCTGTGCGAATAGATCTGGAGGTAGCCGTAGTAGCGCCACCAGTCGCCGCTGAACACGCCGGCGATCCCGGGAAAGATGGCCAGCAAGGTGAGCGCACTCCAGTAGGCCGGGAGGATTCGCATCACCCTTCGCCGCGCGTAGCGCCGCACCGTGGGTGCCCGGCGGCCGGTGGCGCGAGCCAGGGCGTAGGGCCGGTAGAGGAGAAAGCTCGAGATCACGAAGAAGATGACCACCGCGTCGTTGCCGGCCACCTCGGAGGCCCTCCCGAGCGGTCCGAAGCCGATCCGGCCCGTGAGCTGGGCGGTGTGGTAGGAAAGGATTCCGAGGACCGCGAAGCCTCGGAGGCCGTCAAGGAGCGGAAACCGGGGGTTGCCGGGCGGGGGAGCGAAGGCAGGTGACGGGGGCGGGGTGGCCGCGGGATCGGGCGCCGAGCTGTCCGTGCCCTCGGTCACAACGCCGGGGGGTGAGGCTGGGCCCGGCAAGGCGCCTAGCGCGAACGACGCCGGGACCGATCGCCGCTGGAGAGGCGGCGGCCCAGGACGGTGGGGACGCGGCGTACCCGGCGTCCGCCGGTGTCAAAGGAGCGGGTGGGGGCAGCTCGCCGGCGCTGAAATGCCGTCACTGACCGCAGCGGCGCGGTCAGCTTCCAGGCCAGGCTGTCGGTCATGAGCGCGAGCTCGCGCCGGTATTCGGCGGCCTGGGCGTCGATCTTCATCTGGGTCGAATAGGCCACCGCTCGGGTCACCGCCGCCTCCGCCTCGCTGCGCAGCGCCCGCCGCTTCCAGCTTCCGCCCGAGACCCCGACGCCCGGCATCCGCCCGTCCCATTTCTCGGCCACGGCGACGTGCGCCTCAGACCAATGATCAAGGTCACTAGCCAGTTCGAGCGAGTGGTTGTGGATTACCTTGAAGTCGGCCGTGACGACCTTGCGTCCACGTTCGCGGACCTGGAGGCAGAAGTCGAAGTCGTACCCGTGCAGGAGCTGGCCCAAGTTCTCGTCGAAGCGCACGTTGCGCACCACCCAGGGAGACAGCGCGAGCACGAATCCGTCCACGGTGTCGACCTCGCCGAGCTGAGCGTAGGGGGGCTTGTCGGTCTCGTTCCAGGTCAGGGAGGGGAAATCCCCGCCGCCCAGCTCGGTGTAGCGGTGGATGAACGACGCCCAGGTCACCGACCCCTCCCACCACGCGATCGATCGCACGCCCAGGGAGCCGACGCACCCGACGACACCGACCTCCGGATCAGCCAGTGCTGTCCGCAGCTTGACGCAGAAGTCGGGATCCTGGATCTCGGCGTCCTGGTGGACAAGGACGAGCGCCTCGAGCTCTGGCATGGCTGCCGCCTGGTCCATGATCGCGTTGTAATTGCTGAAGATCGAGCCCGGTGCGGTCGGAGTCAGGACGACGGTATCGGGCTCAGCGGCGAGCTCGATGCCCTTCTCCGCACAGTCGCGAAACACTTCGGGCCTGGTCACGGCGGAGCCAAAGACAATCATCGGTCAGCTTGCCTTAGAGCGGCCAAGCGCATGCGGTCGGGGTCGATCACGCTGGCCAACTTTAGAGCTGCCGGCCGAAATCAACCCCCGCCCCTCAACCGCGGCCGCAGACCGAGAAGGCACTCGTCGCGGCCACTTGAACATGCCAGGGCTCCGGCGCGAGGTCGGGCTTGATGACCAAGCTGGCCCCGGCGCCGGACGCCACCGTGCCGAGGGCCGCGTACCGAGACGAAAAGCGCCGCAGGCTCACGGTCGCGAAGCTCGACCCGGCGCGCACGAGCAGTCCGCCCGATGGCACCGTCACCGCCAGCTCGTTGACGGCGCCGGCGATCGTGGCGGCAGCCGGAGTGAAGCGGAGACAGGCACCGGATGCGACGGCGGTTCCGCCGCCGGCAGTCTCGAGCGCGGGAGCCCGCTCAGCACTGGAAGTGCCGGTCGCGTCGGTCGGCGAGAGGGCAAGATTCTGGATCTTGATCAGCTGCTGATCGGCCGCCGACCGCGCGTAGTCCGGCGCCGTTACCAGCTGCGGGCCCGAGAGCGGTGGCGCGCCCAGGTTCCGGGCGGCCGCGAACCAGGCCGTGGGGGTGACGATCTGAAACAGGAAGCCGCTGGAGACGAAGCTCGGAGCGATCAGGTTGCGACTTATGTCCATCGTCTCGAGGCCGGCCTCGGTGTACTGGGCCTGATTGCGCAGGAAGGCGCCCCCGTCCTGCATGGGTCCGAGGTTTGAGACGATCGCGGCGACCGTCAGCAGCCCCGCGAGTGACGCCGCCCGCGGATTTACGCCACCGCGTGTGCGGGTCAGCTCGACCGCGAGGAGGACGAGAAAAACGGCTCCGATATAGAGGTAGCGGCTCTCGTCGCCGGTTGCAGTGAGTGTCAATGAGCCGAACGTGAGGTAGGCGCGGCCGGCTCCGGTCAGGATCCAGAAGGCGAGCAGGACGGCGCTCAGAGACGCCACCCGCGCCGGAATCCGGCCCAGGGCCCGCAGGCGCCAGACGAGCACGCCGATAGCGACGGTCAAAAGGGGGGCTCCCCAGGACAGATAGTCCCCAGAGTCCGCGCTGGCGTTGACGGTGGCCAGGCCGGCCAGCGAACTCAAGGTTCCGGCTGCCGAGGCAAAGACAAAGCGCGGCAGCAGGAGCAGCGAATGGGCATTGAAGTTCGACTGCTGGTAGACGACCCACCACAGTCCGTACAAGGCCAGCGGAATCAGGACGATCCAGAGGTCTCGCCGCCGGCGGCTGAGCAGCACATCGACGAGCAGGCCCACGGCGATGGCAACCCCGGCGCTGGCACTGGCCACGGCAACTCCGGTCAGCACACAGGCGGCGACGTCGCCGACCCGGTCGCGGCGATCCAGCGCCAGGAGCGCCCCCACGCCCCCGACAACGGTCAGAAACCAGGCGGTCTGAAACGGCCACAGCAGGTCTTGCCATCCGGGGCCGAAGAACAGAATCAGACCGGTGCCCAGCAGTGCGTAATAGCCGCCTACCCGGGGGCGCGCGTAGGCAAAGATGAGGACCGCCGCCACCATCTCGGTCGCGATCAGAAGGCCTCGGTACGGCCAGTAGTGACTGAGCCCGGCGAGCGCGAAGAGGAGCTTGTAGAGAATCACCGGAACGAGCGAGAGGTGCTCGTTGTGCGGTTGCAGAAAGGTGTCAATGCCACCGCCGCGACGGGCGAGGATCCACTGCCATTCGTCGGCCCAGAAGAACGTCGAGCGGGTCTCGTAGAGCAGTACGCCGCCGGCGATCAGCAACAGCGCCGCGAGCGCCGGCCACGCCCACCAGCTCGGCCGTTGCGCGACCCACACCCGCAGGCCGTTGGGGAAGCCCTCACGCGAGGCACGCTGAGGCTCCGCGCCGAGGAGGACTCGGTCCAGTTCCGCTGCTCGACGGCTCAAGGCGGCCCAATCCTAGTGACGGAGGGAGGGCGACGCACCGCAGCTAACATCGCTGCGCCCCGATGCTCGCCTTCGGCTGTTCAATCATCATGCCCGACCTCTACGAGCGCCACGCGCGTCCTGGAATCGAGCGCGCGCGCGAGCCCGACTCGGTGGTTCTTGCTCACGCCGCCGCCGGCTCTGTGGCCAGAAGCGTGAACCTCATGCTCGACCGCGCGGCGAGGCTGGAGGGTCTCGAAGCGCTCGTGCTCGTGCACCAGGACGCCGAGATCCTGGCCCCGGATTTCTGCGCCAACGTCAGGGCTTGCCTGACTGATCCCCTGGTGGCGATGGTCGGCTGCGTGGGGGCGAACGGAGTCAAGGACATCGCCTGGTGGGACGGCGACGTGACCTGGAACTCCGCTCCCTACCGCTACGGCGAGGCCGGCGGTGGCGACCTCGCCTTTGCCCGGCCACCCGGTCAGCGTCCCGGCGAGGTGCAAACGCTCTACGGGGTCCTGCTCGTGCTCTCACCGTGGGCAGTGGCCAACCTGCGCTGCGATGAATCGATCGGCTTGCTGCACGGCTATGACTTCGACCTCTGCCGCCAGGCGCGAGCCGCGGGGCGCAAGGTGATCACCGCCGACCTCAGCGTGGCCCATCATCACTCGCTGGATCTCGTCTCCCAGATCGAGATCTGGGTGGCGGCTCACATGCGCGCAGCCGAGCTCTGGGTGCAGGACGCGCCGGACCCGGACGCGGGGGACGAGGCCTGGCGGCCCCGGGCGCGACGAGCCGAGGCCAGCGCCGCGGCGGCCCGCCTGCTGGCCGCCTCCAAGCTGCTTCAGGCGGATGCCTCGGCGCAGCACCATGCCAGCCAGCTGGGCTTCGTCCGCAACACACGGAGTTGGCGAATGACCGAGTCACTGCGTCGCGGCAATGCCCTGGTCAGGATGGCGCGGCGACGGCTGGAGAGCCTCGGGTTGCGCTGAGCCCGGCCAGCACCGTCGCGACGGTGCCGGCCCCCGGAAACGGTGCTAGCTGTCGAGGGCCTCGAGGACTGCTTGGCGGGAGACCGCGTCGTCGCCGGGGGCGATACCGGCCCGCTGGCGCAGGCGCGACAGCCGCTCGGCCAACGCGAAGGCGCTCGAGCTCAGCAGCCGGCGCAGCACCGTCTCCTGGCGATAGATCTTCTGCCGCGCCGCGGTTACCTCCATCAGCTGATGGTGCACGGCAGCCAGATGAAAGGTCCGGTTGGCTTCCAGGCGGGCGATGATCGGATTGCGATCCAGTGGAGTCAGCAGGTTGGCCAGGTTCTTGGAGTAGCCGGCGCGCGAGTCCCAGACGACTCCCAGCCCGAAGAAGGAGGGCACGATCGCCAGGCGCAGATTCTCGTCGCCGGAGACAAAATCCTCCACGGCGGTGAGCACCCCGTTGCGGGGTCCGCCCTCCTCGGCCGCCGGCCATTTGTAGGGCAGGCCACCGGGCTGGGGCGCGGACAAGCCCGGGAACAAACCGCCTCCCTCGATCGTGGGCTGCCGGTACTCGTCGGGGATCTGCGCGGGGGCAAAGTAGTCGTCTCGACGCGCGTGGGGCCAGCCGACGTCGTGGAACATCAACAGCGGTAGGGCGTGGCCGCTGCTGCCGGCCACGATCAGCTCGAGCTCCCGGGTGACGGTGTAGTAGTTGTGGTCGCCGTCGATCACGTAGGCGTCGGCGCGCTCCATCGTCTTCAGCGCCTCGAGGCTTGTCGCCCGGTGCAGCCGGAGGGCGTCGCGGGCCTGGTCGAGAGCTACCAGCTCTTCCTGGGGTGAGGGATCGATCGCCCAGACCAGTGCGCCTGAGGATTGCGCCCAGTCGAGCAGGAAGCGCGTCAGGTCACCGGCATAGGCGCCCACCTCAACCACCGACCGGGCCTCGGCGGCCTCAAGACAGTCGATCATCACCTCGGCGTTGTTGATCAGGGAGGCGCCCCACTGCCCCGGATCGCTTCCGAAGTCGCAGGCCGGATGAAGCGTCCAGGGAAGACGCCCGCTCCGGAGGGCCCGAATCGTGTCCTCGGTGCCGAGATTCAGTTGCACTGACTCCATGAGCGGCGAGTGTAGGCGAGCCGCCCGTGCCTCGATGTGAGCCGGCTCGAGGCGATGGCTACCGGGATCTGTACACGTAGACGGTGACCGGGGCCAGGCCCGCGAAGGTCCGAGACGTCACGGGTTGCCAACGCGACGGAAGCGCTCCGAGGAAGCTCGCGAACAGCGCCAGCTCGCTGCCGCCCTCGTGAACGTGCTGCGCGCGAGCGGCCTCAAAGCTGGCTATCGACGCTGAGGAAGGCGCCACGATGAACAGAAGTCCGTGGCCCGCGGCCGCGGAGACCTCGCGAGCGACAAGTTCGCCCGGTTGGTCCGGGAGCGATGTGTAGGGCGGGGCGGCGAGGACAGCTTTCAGGGGCGGCAGGCCGATCCGGAATACGGGGTGAAACCGGCTTGAGGCCGCCAGCGCGAGCGCCACCTCGGTCTCGGTCGGCGGGCCTGGAGTGGGGGCGGCCAAGTCAGCGATCGGCCCCCCGCGAGGGGCGAGGCGGTCGATGTAGGCGATCGCGTCCCCGTAGTCGGGACGGTGATAGGTGGCGGGGATCATCTCCACCCCGCCGATGCCGAAGGCGATAACCAACATCACCGTGGCGATCCCGCGCCAGACGCGCGGCGGGTAGCTGACCAGAGCTCCCAGCATGACGCTGTAGCCGGGCCACGAGGAGATGATGTTGCGCGCGCCCCAAACGCTCTCGCGCAGGGCGCTGTACAGCGCGACCCCGACGGGCGCCCCCGCGGCGAGCAGGATCACCAGCACGAGCCGAGACGATGGGCGCGGCAGCTCGCGCCGCGCCAGCCGCGGGCCCAGCGCAAGCGCTGCGCCGAGCAGAGCCGTAGCCACCGCGAGCGCGGCCAGAGCGACCGCCGGGTCTCCCGGAACCTGTGAGACCTGCAGATACGCATGCCCGATCGCCCAGCGGCCCAGGTCGATCCTGACCGAGTGCAGGGAAAACGGATCCAGAGCCTGATACAGGGCCGTGCCCGGCGAGTGGGTGGTCTTGATCAAGGCCGGCAGCCAGGGTAGAAAGCCGATCGCTGCCCCGGAGCTGGCCAGGACGAGCGCTCGCCGCGCGTCCCGCTGCGCCACCAAGGCCCACACGAACTGGGCGGCGAGCACGAACACCGACGTGAAGTGCGTGTAGGCCGCGGCACAGGCAAATACCGCGTAGGCAACCCACCACTTGGATCCGCCTGAGCTCAGCGCGCGCAACAGCGAAAGCGTCGAGAGGAGCACCAAAAGGATCAGCAGCGCGTATGGCCGCGCCTCGGTCGAGTAATAGATCATGAACGGGCTCAGGGCGACCAACGCCGCCGCCACCAGTCCGGCCCGCGCACCCACCGTCCAGCGCCCGAGGACGAAGCTGAGCGGGATGATCGCCGTCCCGGCGAGCAGGGACACGAGTCGCATCGCCACCACCGAGACCCCGAACAGCTTTGTGCTCGTCCAGGCCAAGATGAAGAACAGCGGCGGGTTGAGCTCCGACGAGTGGTTGTCGAGCAGGTGCATGACACCACCCAGGCTGCGCCCGGCCACGACGAAATAGGCCGACAGCTCGTCTCCAAACAGGGAGTCGTGCAGCGAGGGCAGGCGCAGCGCCAGCCCGGCGATCGTGATCGCAGCGACCAGCCAGATTTCGGCCCGCGGTGAACGGGAACGGAGAGCTTGCCCGGGTACAGACATCAAAGCCGCGGCAAGCGTACTGGCCGGGGGGCGCCTGGTAATCGGGCCGGTCACTAGCCTTCCCGCCACCTTGCCGGCCGGATCCCAACCCGTCCTGCGGGCGCGGCTCGATGCACCGCTTCCGCGCGAACTCGCCGTGGGACGAGGTTCGGCCCTGTTCGTGTGCGGCAGCTGCTTTCACCCACAGGCCCGGATTACGAGCTTGCGCTTTGTGCTGGACGGCGTAGAGCAGCCGGTCGCCCGTCACAGCATGCCCCGCCTGGATCTGTTCCGCTCTCTGCACCCAGGGCTGGATCCCTTCCGGACCCAGGGAACCGCGCTCGATCCGGCCGCCTCCGAGGACCCCCGGCTGCATAGCTATTTGAGCGGCTTCTGGGGGATTGTGGAGATTCCGGCCGGTGCCGGCCCGGACTGCGAGCTGGCGCTGCGCGCCGGACTTGTCACCGGCGAGGAGGTCTCGGTCCCGCTGGCTCGCTACAGGGTGTCCGAGCTCGCACCCGCCGAGGGCGTCGCCGCTCCCTATCCCGAGGACGGGCCGCTGGTGGCCATCTGCATGGCGACCCACGAGCCGCCGCGGGAGCTCTTTCGCCGCCAGATCGAAACCATCCGGGCGCAGACTCACCGCAACTGGATCTGTGTCATCAGCGACGACTGCTCGAGCCCCGACCGCGTCGCTGAGCTCGAGGCCGAAGTCGGTCAAGACCCGCGGTTCGTCGTATCGCGCTCGCCCCGGCGCCTGGGCTTTTACCTCAACTTCCAGCGGGCGCTGGCCCGGGCCCCCGCCAACGCGGCCTTCGTCGCCCTGGCCGATCAGGACGACGCCTGGTTTGCCGACAAGCTGACCGTGCTCCTGCACGCGATCGGCTCAGCGCCGCTGGCCTACTCAGACGCGAGGGTGATCCGCGAGAGCGGTGAGCTGATCTCGGACTCGTACTGGGTGCGCCGGCGCAACAATCACTCCGATCTGCTCTCGCTGCTGGTGGCCAACTCCATCACCGGCGCGGCGTCACTGATACGGCGGGATCTGCTCGATGACGTGCTGCCGTTTCCGCCGGCTCAGTTTGCCCATTTCCACGATCACTGGCTCGGTCTGGTCGCGCTCTCGCAGGGGGAGATCGTGTTCGTCGATCGGCCGCTGTACGACTACGTGCAGCACGGGGACGCCACCCTCGGCCACGCGGCCGCCAATCGGATGACGGCCCTGCGTGACCGGCTGGGGGGACTGCGTGGCGATCCCCGCGAACGGGTGCGCATGTGGCGCCTGCACTATTTCGTCGACGTGGCGCGCCTGCAGCAGCTGGCAGCGATCCTGCGCTTGCGCGTGGGCGATCGCATGCCCGCCGGCAAGCGGCGCCAGCTCGGTCGCTTCACCCGCGCGGACCGTTCGCTCTGGGCCTTGCTCGGCCTCTGGCGCCGGGGCGCCCGCGAGCTGGTGGGCCGACCCGAGACGCTCGGCGCCGAGTGGATGCTCGCCTATGCCTTCACGTGGCGGCGCCTGCTCGCCGCCAGCGCACGTCCGCGGCCGGTCAAGGGCTTGCGCCTTGACGCCGCGCCGCCGCCCGATCTGATCATGGCTCCGGGTCGGCAGATCTCCGAGCATCCGGCCGTACGCGAGATCGACGAGAAGATCGCCCCGCTGCGCCTGGCGGTCAGCGAGGAAGCGCCGGTGCGGATCAACCTGCTGATCCCGACCGTCGACCTGGCTCATTTCTTCGGCGGCTACATCGGGAAGTTCAACCTGGCCCGGCGTCTGGCCGAGAGCGGCCGCCGCGTACGGCTGGTGACAGTCGATCCGGTCGGACCCCTGCCGGCGGATTGGCGGGAGCGAATTGAGCGCTACAGCGGGCTGAGCGGAACCTTCGACCGGCTCGAGCTGGCCTTCGGACGCGAAGGCCATGAGTTGGAGGTCAATCGGTCGGATGCCTTCATCGCCACCACCTGGTGGACGGCCCACATCGCACACCAGGCCCTGGCCACGCTGTCTCGAGAGCGATTCCTGTACCTGATCCAGGAGTACGAGCCGTTCACCTTCCCGATGGGCACCTACGCGGCCCTGGCCAGCGAGTCATACACGTTCCCGCACGCCGCGCTGTTCTCGACCGAGCTGTTGCGTGACTACTTCCGCCGCCGCGGGATCGGTGTCTACGCGTCGGGCGCGGCCGCGGGCGATTCCGCCTCGGCGTCGTTTCAGAACGCGATCACACCCGTGGTGGCGCCGTCGGCGGCCGAGCTGGCCGGGCGAGGCACCCGGCGCCTGCTCTTCTACGGCCGCCCCGAAGCCCACGCCAGCCGCAACATGTTCGAGCTCGGGGTGCTCGCCCTGACCCGGGCGCTGCGCCTGGGAGCCTTCACCGGCTGGGAGCTGCACGGGATCGGAACGATCGGGGCCGCGGGCACCCTCACCCTCGGCCCCGGCGTCCACCTGACCATGGCTCCGCGAGTGCAACAGGGCTCCTACGGGGAGCTCTTGCGCGAGCACGATGTGGGGCTGGCGCTGATGTGCACGCCTCACCCCAGCCTGGTGCCGATCGAGATGGCCTCGGCGGGGATGCGTACCGTGACCAACAGCTTTGAGAACAAGACGCAGGCGGCGATGAGCGCCATCTCCAGCAATCTGCTGGCGCCCGCGCCGACCATCTCCGCCGTCGCCCAGGGACTCGTCCGCGCCGCCACGGAGGTCGGCGACTACCAGGGCCGAGCCGACGGTGCGAGGGTCGATTGGAGCCGTGACTGGGACCTGTCGTTCTCCGATCAGCTCATGGCCCGGGTGCTCGCCCTGCTCGATGGCTGAGCGGCTCGAGTTCACCTTACCCGGGGCGCAATCCTCAGCGGTGATCGGGGACCGGCGGGTGCAGCGCGCCGATGTGCGCATAGGCCTCCTGGATCAGGCGAGTGTCCTTTCCCCCTACCTGGGCAAGTAGGAACCAGGCATCGAGGTTGTCCGGCTCGGCCGTGGTCAGCGCCACCAGGATCCGGCGGGCCTGGGCGGGTCGGTTGCCGGCCTGGGCCAGCGCGGCGCGCAGAAGATCAACCTGGCGGTCGGGATTCAGCGTCGCGGCGGCGTCCAGCAGGTCTGAGGCACGGCGAGCATCAGCCGGCCCGATGGGTCCCGACTGGGTCACGATGCTCGTGGCCTGGGCGATCTCGCGAGCCTGCCGAGCACCGAGCACAAACCAGGCTACGATCACCACGCCAAGGCCGAGAACCAGTAGACGGACGGCGCGCACAGGGCGATTATGGCCAACACCATCACCATCCCGCTCGGCGTGAGCCGCACGCCGCCGGGATCGTCGGAGTCTGGCTGCTCGGTGGTGGTTCCCAACTGGAACGGCCGCGTATGGCTGGATGTCTGTCTGCGCAGCCTGGCCGCGCAGACGTCACCGCCACGCGAGGTCGTGGTCATCGACAACGGTTCGACTGATGGCTCGGTGGCCCACCTGCGACAGGCCCATCCGCAGGTCCGGGTCGTCGCGCTGGCTGCCAACACCGGCTTTGCCCACGCCGCCAACGTCGGACTGCATTGCACCGACGGGGAATATGTGGCCTTCGTCAATACCGATGTCGAGCTGGCCCCCGGCTGGCTCCAGCACACGTCGCAGGCGCTCGCCAACCATCCCCGGGCAGCGTCGGTGGCCTGCAAGATGGTCGAGTTGAGCCGTCCTGACCGGATCTATGACGCCGGGGACATCCTCCGGCGTGACGGTGCCTGCGAGCAGCGGGGTCGTTTCGAGCCCGATGACGGCCGCTGGGACGATCCGGGTGTCATCTTTGGCGCCTGCGCGGGGGCAGCGCTCTACCGCCGCGCGGCCCTGATCGAGGTGGGGGGCTTCGATGAGCGGTATTTCGCGTATCTCGAAGACGTCGACCTTGCCCTGCGGCTGCGGCTGCGCGGTTGGGACTGTCGCTACGAGCCCGTGGTCGCCCGGCACGCCGGCGAGGGATCCTCTCATCAGCTGCCTGGGGGGCACCTGCCGCTGGTGGCGCGGAACACCCTGGTTCTGGTGGCCAAGGCGTTTCCCCTGCGCTGGCTCCCGTTGGTCGCCTACCGGCAGCTGGGCTGGGCCTGGCACGCGCACCGCAACCGACGTCTTTGCGCCCACCTCGGCGGGGTCGCCGCGGCGCTGCCGATGCTCCCCTCCGCGCTGCGAGAGCGACGTCGGCTGCGCGCCAGCGCGCGAATCGATGTCGCCGCCGCGGTTCCGCACCGGCCGATTCGCGGGCCCCGAGCCGGCGGCCATCGCTCGCGGCATGCCGATCGGGGGCCAGCATGAGCGGCTCTCTGGATTGCCGGTGACGTCGCTCACCGGCATGAGCCGGCGGATCGGCTCGGAGCTGGGGCCGGCCGCCGCCGTCGGCTGTCTCGGCCTGGCGCTCGTCATCGCCTGGTGGGTCGTGCGGGCGCTGCACGATCCCGCCCCCTACGACACGGGACTCGCGTACCACGCGGGTCAGGCGGCGTGGAGCAGCGGGCACCCGGAGCACGTGGGGTCATGGGACGGTACGCCCCTCCTGGCGGCAGTCATGGCCGTGCTCAGCCGCGTCCTCAGCCCGCGCCTCACCGCTGACGGCGTCGTCGTGCTCAGCGCCACGCTCTGGGTCGGGGTGGTCGTCATTGCCCTCGGGCGTCTGCGCAGCCGCCTCAGGCGGCAGTGGCTGTGGATCGCGGCCGCCGCCCTGTTGACCTTCGGGCCGCTCATGTCGACCGTGTGGACGAAGCAGTTCAACGCCATTTCACTGGTGGCTGCGATCGGCGGGTTTGAGCTTGTCCGCAAGGGCCGCCCCGGCCTCGGGGCTGCGGCGATCGGTTTCTCGGTTGCCTTCAAGCCCCTGCTCATCCTGCTCGGACTGGTGATGTTGGCCCGGCGCGAGACGCGGAAGGCCGGTGCGCTGGCGATCGCCTGGACCGCGGGGCTGAGCCTGGCTTCGCTGGGCCTGCTCGCCCTGCGCGCCCACGACTTCGGCGTCCTCAATCCGATCACCGCGTTGACCAACTTCAATCACCGGTCGGTTCTGAGCCCGTTCACCTGCGTTCCCTACAACTATTCGCCGGCGGCGACACTCTGCCGGTTGATCGGGTACTGGCCGGCCAGCCTGTCGGCCGTCGAACGTCTCTCCTCGCTCCCGGGCGTCTACAGCCACGCGACGCTTCAGCGGGTAGTTGTGCTGATCATGGTGGGGCTGCTGGGGGCCTGGGTGGCGACGGCGCTCAAGGGCCGGCGGGCGGGCAGCTGGGAGCTGTTCGCGTTCACCTGCGCTCTGTCGGTGATGGTCAGCCCACTGGCCTGGAGCCACTACCAGCTGATGCTCGCTCCTTTGCTGCTGCTGCTCTGGGTCCGCTTTGTCACCGAGGGAGCCGGGCTGGGCTCGTGGGGGGGACTGATCGTCGGCTTCGCGCTGGCGTCGTTGATGTGGGCTCCGTACGGATCGCTCTGGGGGGGCATCTCGAGCCTCTTCGCCGCCAAAGCCACGGCGGTCACGGAGCCGATCCTGGTCGATGACTTCGCCCAGTTCGCTCAGTACATCCTGGTCGTGACCGGGATCTGGTGGTACGCGCAGCGCCACTGGCGCGACGCCCATAGCGGGGCGAAAGCGCTTTAGGGACACTCCGGCAGGTGGGTGGCGAGCGGGAACGTTCGTTCCGGTACGCTTTAGGTAGAGATGACCACGGACGAGTTCTCTCCTCCCCGGTTCGGGCTGCCGCTGACTGCCCCGCGGCCGAGGATCGTGACCGAATGGCTGTCGACCCGCGACCGGAACGAGTGGCCGCAACCTCCCCACGGGGACGGTCGACCGGTGATGCTGATTCCGGGTTTTCTGGCCGGTGACACCAGCCTGACCCGGATGGCGGTCTGGCTGCGCACCGGTGGCTACGTGCTCGCCCGCAGCGGGATCACCTGGAACACCGGCTGCATGGAGGAGACAGTCACGCGGCTCGAGGAACGGCTGGAGCGGGCGGTGCAGAGCGCGGGGCAATCCGCGTTGATCGTCGGCCAGAGCCGGGGCGGCGCTATCGGCCGAGCCCTGTCGGCCCTGCGCCCGGACCTCGTCGACACCCTCGTCACCCTCGGTTCGCCGCTCCTTGACCAGCTGGCCGTCAAGCCGCGGGTGTGGCCGTCGATCGTGACCGTCGGCACGCTGGGCACCCTCGGCGTGCCCGGCATGTTCGCTCTCTCCTGTCTGCGCGGCGACTGCTGTGCGCGGACTCGCGAGGCCGTCGCCGCGCCCTTCCCCGTCGGTCCCCGGTTCTTCTCGCTCTACTCGCGTAGTGACGAGGTGGTCAGGTGGCGCGCGTGCCTGGATCCAGGTGCCGAGCCGATCGAGGTGCACACCAGCCACGTCGGCATGGGCATGGCCCGCGAGGTGTGGAGCACGCTCGCGACCGTCCTGGCCTGACCGGTCAGTGAGGGTGGCGCTATCCGGTCCGCGCGGTCAGTGAGGGGTGGCGCTATCCGGTCCGCGCGCCGGCCCGAGCCAGCTTGACGCGCGCGTTCTTGTCGAGCGCCACCTTGCGCAGCCTGACCACCTTGGGGGTGACCTCTACGCACTCATCGGCGCGCAGGAACTCGAGCGCCTGGTCGAGCGAGAGCTCCCGCTTGGGCACCAGGCGGATCAGCTCGTCGGAGGTCGATTGGCGCATATTGGTCAGATGCTTCTCCTTGGTGGCGTTGACGTCGAGGTCCTCAGCGCGTGAGTTCTCGCCCACGATCATGCCTTCGTAGACCTCGTCGCCGGGCTCCACGAACAGCGTGCCTCGCTCCTGGAGGTTGAAGAGCGCGAACGCCGCCACGGTGCCGCGCCGGTCAGCGACCAGCGAGCCCGTCGGTCGGGTGCGCAGCTCCCCGTGCCATGGTTCCCAGCGATCGAACACGTGGTGGACCAGGCCGGTGCCGCGGGTCTCGGTCAGAAACTCGGTCCGAAAGCCGATCAGACCCCGCGCCGGGACCAGGTACTCCATCCGCACCCAGCCGGTGCCGTGGTTGACCATCTGCTCCATCCGCCCCTTGCGCAGCGCCATCAGCTGCGTGATCACCCCGACGTATTCGTCGGGCGCATCGACACTCATCCGCTCCACTGGCTCGTGGGCGCGGCCGTCGATCTCCCGGGTGACCACCTGTGGCTTGCCCACCGTGAGCTCAAAGCCCTCGCGGCGCATCAGCTCGACCAGAATCGCCAGCGCCAGCTCGCCGCGGCCCTGGACCTCCCACACCTCGGGGCGTTCGGTTTCGGTGATCCGCAGCGAGACGTTGCCGACCAGCTCGCGCTCGAGGCGCGCCTTGACCTGGCTGGCGGTCAGGAAGGTGCCGTCCTGCCCGGCCAGCGGCGATGAGTTGATCCCGATCGTCACCGATAGCGACGGCTCGTCGACGGTGATCACCGGTAGCGGGCGGGGATCCCCGGCGTCGGCCAGCGTCTCGCCGATCGTGATCTCGGGAATCCCCGCGACCGAGATGATTTCGCCCGGCCCGGCCTCCTCGGCGTCGATCCGATCCAATGACTCGGTCACGTACAGCTCGGTCACCCGGACCTGCTGCACGGTGCCGTCGGTCCGGCACCACGCCACCGTCTCTCCGCGCCGGATGACACCGTTGCGTACCCGGCAGATGGCCAGACGGCCTACGTACGGCGAGGCATCGAGATTCGTAACGTGGGCCTGCAGCGGGTGGCCGGGTTCGTATTCGGGCGCCGGAACCTGCGTGACCAGCAGGTCGAGCAGCGGCTGCAGGCTGGCGGGCTGGGTGGGATCCATTGCCGGATCGAGCGACGCGCGTCCCGCCTTGGCGTTCGTGTAGACGATCGGAAAATCGATCTGAGACTCGTCGGCGTCGAGATCGAGGAACAGCTCGTAGACCTCGTCGACCACCTGGTCGATGCGCGCGTCGGGACGGTCGACCTTGTTGATCACCAGGATCACCGGCAGGCGCAGCTCGAGCGCCTTGCGCAGAACGAAGCGCGTTTGGGGGAGCGGCCCCTCGCTGGCATCGACCAGCAGCAGCACGCCGTCCACCATCGTCAAGCCCCGCTCCACTTCTCCCCCGAAGTCCGCGTGGCCGGGCGTGTCGACGATGTTGAGCTTGACATCGCCGTAGCGCACGGCGGTGTTCTTGGCCAGGATCGTGATCCCCTTCTCGCGCTCGAGATCCATCGAGTCGAGCACGCGTTCGTTCACCGACTGGCCGGTCCGGAAGGCTCCGGACTGCCACAGCAGCGCGTCGACCAGGGTCGTCTTGCCGTGGTCGACGTGGGCGATGATGGCCAGATTGCGGATGTCGGAGCGTTGCGCCATACGGCGAGCGAGGTTAGACCGTCCCGGCGTTCACACCCGGGCCGCATCTCGCTCTCGCTCAAGACCCTATGATCCGGTGCGCCGGATGACTCACGGGCCGACAATGGATTTAGAGCGCGAGCACACGAGCGACGGGGGTAAGAGCGCGTGAGCGACCTGCGCGATCCGCTCGAGGCCGAGCGGCTGCTGACGCTCGCGCCGGACGAGTTCCACACCCGTCGCGATTTCCTCAAGCGCACCGCCGTCACGGCGGGCCTGGCCGCGTCCATGGGCCTGGTGCTCGACCCGGACACGCTCGTCGCCGAAGCCGCCCGCCGCCAGCGCCAGGTCGCGCTTCCGTCGCCGCGCAACCTCCCCATCGACACCTTCGTCGTGCTGATGATGGAGAACCGCTCGTTTGACCACTACCTCGGCTGGCTGCCGGGGGCCGACGGTCGCCAGGCCGGGCTTCAGTTCACCGACAACCAGGGCCGCACCTTCCCCACCCATCGGCTCCAGACCGACTTCCAGGGCTGCGCCTTCCTGGATCCCGACCACTCCTGGGCCGGCGGTCGCGCCGAGCTCGACGGCGGCAAGATGGACGGCTTCCTCAGAGCCGACTCAGACACCTTCGCGATCGGCTACTACACGGCCGACGACCTGCCCTTCACGCCCCATATGGCCCAGGCGTTTACCGCCTTCGATCGCTTCTTCTGCTCGATCCTGTCTTCGACCTACCCCAACCGCGAGTACATGCACGCCGGTCAGTCCTACGGCAAGACCGACAACTCGCTGCCTTCGGGCAACGGCTTTCCCGACTCGACGATCTTCGCGGCGCTCAGCAAAGCCGGTGTCTCCAACCACTACTACTACACCGACATCCCGGTCTCGGCGCTGTGGGGCTCGGTCGGGCTCTCGCGTTCGAGCCAGGTGCAGAACTTCTACGAGCAGGCCGCCGCCGGCACGCTGCCCGCCCTCTCCTTCGTGGATCCATCCTTCAACGGCGAGGACCAGGGCACTTCGGGCGACGAGCACCCGCACGGCGATGTCCGCGTCGGCCAGGCCTTCGTGGCCGACGTCGTGCACGCCTTCATGGCCTCGCCGCAGTTCAAACGCGGCGCGCTGTTCGTCATCTACGACGAGTGGGGCGGTTTCTTCGATCACGTTGTCCCTCCGCGCGTTCCCGACCTGCGTACGAGCACCAACCTGATGCAGGACTACGGACAGATGGGCTTTCGCATTCCCGCCGTGATGGTCTCGCCCTACGCCCGCCGCGGCCACGTCGACCACTCGATCTACGGCTTCGAGTCGATCCTGAAAATGATCCGCTACCGCTACGGGCTGCCCCCGCTGACGCCCCGCGATCTCTACGCCAACAACATCGCCGCTGCCTTTGACTTCGCGTCTCCGAACTTCACGCCGCCTGCGCTACCCACGCCGCCGGCCGTGATCTCGGCGGCATGCAGCGGCTCGAGTCCGGTCGGCACCGGCGGCGCCGGCGTCGACGCCGGCACCCTGCTCGGCTCCCCGCTGCCCGGCGCTCCTCCGCTCCCCGGCGGTCTGGCGCGCGCTCACCACAGCCGCCGGACACCGCAGCGCGCCAAGCCCCATGATCTCCAGAACCTCGTCACCAGCGGGTGGCTCGAGCGACTGCATTTCGACTACCGGCCCGCTACCCCGGCGACAATGTTCCGCCACCCGTCGAGCCTCGGCCTGCGGCCGTGAGGCGCCGGCCATGGATGCTCGGGCTGCCCGTGGCCCTGGCGGCTGGACTGACCCCGGCGTCGCCGGTCGCCGCGGACAGCTTCAACCCGGTGACGATGTCGATCGCGGTTACGCCGGTCGCGCGCTTGGCGGCGCCGCTCAAGGTGACCGTGGCTGTAAAGGCCGATCCCGGAGTGCTCGACACCGGCGAGGGCCCGCTGCGCGTCGAGGTCAAGCTCGCCCCCGAATGCGGCGGCGACTTCCAGCACACCGCCGGGGCGACCCTGCTCAACCTCGAGCTCAATCCCCCGCCCACCACGGGCAAGCCCTACAGCGGAACCGTGACCGACAGCGGCCGGCCATCTGCCTACGGTGTGCAGACCGTATGCGCGTATCTCGAGGACTCGACCGCGGGACGCGTATACGCCAGCGACCAGTCGATCACGGTCAACGTCTCGCCGGCCTGCACCGCTGCCGGCCGGAGCTATGACTCGGCCGCCCAGGCACTGACTCGGGCGCGCCGTCAGTACCGCCGCGCCCACGGCAAGAAGGCCCGGCGCCGGGCGACTCAGGTGGTCATCCGCCGCAAGCGAACCCTGGCTGGCGACCGCCGGCGGGGGGTCGCCGCGTGTGGGCCCGGGGTGCCGCTGTGAGACGCTCGAGCTTGGTCTTGGCGGCGCTGGGACTGCTGGCCCTGACCGTGCCCGGGTTGGCCTCGGCCGCGCCCCCGATCCGCCACGTGTTCGTGATCGTGCTCGAGAACGAGAACCAGGCCACCACCTTCGGTCCCAATTCACCCGCCCCGTATCTCTCTCAGACGCTCAAGGCGGACGGCGCCTACGTCCCCAACTACTACGGCGTCGGGCACAACAGCAATGACAACTACCTCGCCATGATCAGCGGCCAAGCGCCCAACCCTTCCAGCCAGGCCGACTGTCAGACCTTCTCCGACATGACCCCGGGCACGACCGGCGCCAATGGACAGGCCACCGGCACGGGCTGCGTATATCCGGCTTCGGTCCCGACGATCGCCTCCCAGCTCGCCGGTGCCGGCTTCACCTGGCGCGACTACAACCAGAGCATGGGCTCCGATCCCACCCGTGAGCCGACGGTTTGCGCCCATCCCGCGGTCGGCTCGCTTGACAACACGCAGAGCGCGACGGCCAGCGACGAGTACGCCACCCGCCACAACCCGTTCGTGTACTTCCACGGCATCATCGACGACACGACGCTGTGCGACACCCACGTGGTCGGACTCGACGCCCTGGGTCAGGATCTGGGTTCGCCCTCGTCGATCGCCAACTACAGCTTCATCACGCCCGACCTCTGCTCTGACGGGCACGACGCCCCGTGCAAGAACGGTCAGCCCGGGGGCCTCACCTCGGCCGACCAGTTCCTTCACACCTGGGTTCCGCGGATCACGAGCTCCCAAGCCTTTCGTCAAGACGGGCTGCTCATGGTGATCTTCGATGAAGCCAGCAGCAGTGACACGAGCTCATGCTGCGGCGCCATCCCCGGCCCCGGCAGTCCGATGCCCGGCATCAACGGTCCCGGCGGCGGACAGACGGGCGCCGTGCTGCTCTCGCCGTGCATCGCGCCCGGCACGGTGACCAACGTCGCCTACAACCACTATTCGATGCTCGGCAGCGTCGAGGACCTGTTCGGCGTTCCCCATATCGGTTACGCGGGCCTGCCCGGCGAGACGACCTTCGGATCTGACATCTACAACCGATCGTGCGGAGCGGCCCCGCCGACCGCCTCGGCTCACGCCCCCCCGCTGCTCTCCAGCGTCGGCACCCGCTCCCGGGTCCCGGTGACCTGGACCTCGTCGACCACCGGCGGTACCGGTCTCGCCTCCTACACCGTTGCCGTCACCGACCTCAGCGCCGCCAAGCCCCTGTCCCGGACGCTCGTGACCGGTACCCGGCGCACGGCCCTGACCTACCCCGGCCGGCTTGGGCACACCTATCTGTTCTCCGTCCAGGCCACCAACCTCGCCGGTCAGACCAGCCCGGCCGCGACCTCCACGTCGCTCGTCCCCAGTGGCATCCGGCCTGGCCACGGCCGCTACAGCCCCGGCTGGCGCGTGCACCGCCGCAAATCAGCCTGGCAGGGCAGGGAGATCTCGAGTGCGGTCCCGAGAGCGACCTTCACGCTGCGCTACGTCGGCGGGTCGGTCGCGGTGATCGGGGAGCGTACGGCGCGCGGCGGCGTCGCCCGGGTCACCTTGGACGGTCGTCCCCGCATCATTCATCTGCATGCCGCGCGCCTGAGGACCCGTCAGGTCATCTACCGGGCCGCGGCCAAGACCCGCCGCCATCGCCTCACCATCACCGTCGTACGGGGCACGGTGGCGCTCGAGGGTGTCGCCATCACCGCGCGACGCGGATAGGCCAACCCGCCCTCAGGCCCGCCAGCGAAACCAGTGTTGGTCGCTGTCGGGAGCCCGTTCGGCTTCCAGGACGAGACCAGCTTGGAAGCCAAGCCCGCGGATCCATTCCGAATCGCGCCCATAACGGCGAATGCCGCGCCGCTGCAGCCGGGGCAGCAGCCGATCGGGCAGCCGCCGGACCAGGCCGATGGCCGGGGGTAGCCGACGGGTGTCGAAGTGGAGCTGGGCCACGCCTCCCGGCTTGAGGACGCGGCTGATCTCGGCCAGATAGCTCGCGATCACCTCGGTCTCGGCGATGTGCTGAAAGACCAGATGCGAGAACGCATACGTGTAGGTGTCATCGGCGAGTGGCGTGAGGTCGCGACCCGAGAGAACGCTGAAGGTCACGTTCTCAGGGGGGTCAAGCGCTTGGGCGTGGCCGACCATGGTCGGCGAGACGTCGACTCCGTCCACGTGCTCGAAGTGCTGCGCGAGGTGAACCGTGTCACGACCCAGTCCGCAGCCGATCTCGAGGGCTCGCTCAAGGCTCAAGGCATCGCCGGCCCAACTCAGGGTCCACTCCACGATGCCGCGGCCGCCGGCCAGGAACTCTCTGGCGCTCACCCCCGGGCTCAGCGTCGGGTCGACGTAGTACGGCGCATCCCGCTGGGCGAGCCGCTCCCATGCCGATTCCCTGTCGTGCTCTGAGCCCATCGCGGGGCAGGCTACAAGCGCGACCGCAGCGTTCGGGGCTCCCCGTGCGAAGATCTCTCGATGCGCTCCTACCATCGACGTCCGACGGAGGGCTTGCCACTGGGGCGCGCTCAATGAGCGGACACGCGGCGCTCGGTCCCGCTGTGGTTGTCAATCGCACTCGTCCGCGGGCCGACCGCGCGGTCCGATCAAACCTGCTTGACGTAGCCAAGCTGAGCCTCAACTTCGGTTCGGTCCGGGCCCTCGCGGACGTGGATGTAACGGTTGGCGAGGGCGAACTTGTCGCGCTCGCGGGCGAGCCCGGTGCCGGGAAGACCACTCTCGTCCGGTGCATCGCCGGCGATCTCGTGCCTGACAGCGGTCATATCTCGCTGGCCGGCCGGCCCATTTCGACCGCCCCGGGGGTCGGGAGGCGCCTGGCGGTCGGGGTCGTCTGGCAGGACCTGGCCCTCTGCGACAACCTCGACGTCGCCGGAAACCTGTTGCTCGGGCAGGAGACGCGGGCCCTGATGTTCTCGGAGTCCCGCTTGCATGCCACGGCGGCGAGTCAGCTGCAGCGGCTGCAGATTCCCATCCGGGACACGACGCGGCTGATCGGTACGCTCTCAGCTGGACAGCGCCAGCTGGTCGCCATCGCCAGGGCGATGATCCACGCCCCCCGGTTGCTGGTCCTCGACGAGCCCACGGCGTCGTTGGGTGTGCTCGAGGCCGGCCAGGTCGAGGAGCTGATCACGAGCTTGCGGGCCCAGGGCACCACGATCCTGCTGGCCAGCCGGGACATCGACCAGATGTTCAGGCTCGCCGACCGAATCATCGTGCTCCGCCACGGGCGCAGCGTGGCCGACCTCGATCCCCAGGGCACCCATCCCGACGATGTCGCCGCGCTGCTTTCCGGACAGGAGATCGACTCGTCGGCGCGCGGCCAGCTCACCCGGCTGCATGGGCTCGCGGATCGTTTGGTATCTGCCGATCCGTCGTCCAGCCTGGCCTTGATCCTGTCTGCGCTGGGGGCAGCGCTCGGCACCGAGAGGGTGTGCATCCACATCGTCAGCGGTGGATCGCTGGTCTGCGCGGCGGCGCTGGGCTTTGCTCCCGGGCAGATCGCGAGCTGGTCGCGGCTGCAGTTTGGGGTTGCCGGGGGTCCGGCGGGCCGGGCCGCTGCCCACGAACACCGCGTCATCGAGGAGGACCTGCGGCGCAGCAACCCCTGGCAGCAGTTCGGCGAGATGGGTAGTTCGGCGCCGATAGCGAGCTCGTGGTCGGTCCCGGTCATGGGGCCGACAGGCGTCAGCGCGGTCATCACAGTCTTCAGGCCCGAGCCGGGAGAGCCGCAGCGCGACGAGCTCGATCTGCTGACGCTGTATGCCGGCTACGCCGCCAGCGCGGTCGAGCGTGACCGGCTCCTGGAACAGGCGACGGCCCGCAATCGCGTGCTGGAGACGATCCGCGAGATGCTCGAGACGCTGGCCGGTCCGGTCACCGTCGCCGATGGCCTCGTGATCGCGCTGCAATCACTGCGTCGAGGGTTGCGCGCCGACGAGGTAGCTCTGCGCAGTCGGATCGATGGGCCAGAGATCGCCTCGCGGGCCTACGCCGGGCCCACCGGCACCGATCCGGCGGCGATGTCCGGACCCTTGCACGCCGCCTCGCAGCAGGCGCTCGCCGACGCTCGGCGTGACGGCTCGGCTCGCGGCTTCGGCGACGATCCGCGGCGACGGATCCTGGCCGTTCCCTTCATGGCGCCGGCCGGCCCCACGGTCCTGCTCGCGAGCTGGAAGGGACAGCGCGTGACCGAAGAGGAAACCGCTCTCATCGAGAACGCCGCTCACTCCCTGCGCTTGGCGCTGGAGCGTGAGGAAGCCGGGCTGGCCCATCAGGAGGCGCTCGCCCTGCGCCGCTCGCGGGAGCTGCAACGGGGGTTCCTATCCAGACTCAGCCACGAGCTGCGCACCCCGCTGACGGCGATCAGGGGATACGCATCGAGCCTCATGCAGTCAGACGTGACCTGGGACGGCGATTCTCAGCAGCGATTCCTGGATCGAATCGCGGCCGAGTCGGCGCGGCTCGGACGCCTGGTCGACGACCTGCTGGATTTCTCCGCCATCGAGTCAGGCGTGATGCGGCTCCAGCCGGACTGGTGTGAGCTGCGCCTGGTCGTCGAGGCGGCGATCTCCTGTCTGCCCGACGAACGCGCCGGCACGGTCCTGGTCACCTGTGACGACGAGCTGCCCGCGATCTGGGCCGACCACGACCGGCTCGAACAGGTCTTCGTCAACTTGTTGAGCAACGCGTTTCGCCACAACCCGCCGGGCACCAACGTCAGCGTGGTCGCCCACGAGCGCAGGCCGGCAGCGTCGGCGATGGCCGGAAACGAGGACTCAGCGGGCGAGGTTGAGATCAGCGTGATCGACGACGGGCCCGGGTTTCCCGACGCGCTCGCGCTTTCCCCGTTTGATTCCGCCCGGCGTCACCGGTCGCACACCTCGGGGGCTGGCCTCGGGCTGTCCATCGCCCGGGGAATCGTCGAGGCGCACAACGGTCGCATCGAGCTGGCTCGCGTGCCCGCGGGCACGACCTTTCGCATTCGTCTTCCCGTCGAGGCCGCGGGAAGCCCGGCGCCGGGCGGCGAGCCGCACGACTCGGCGGCAAGCCATGTCTGAGCCGACCATCAAAACCCGTGCCCTCCTGGTCGAAGACGATCCCAACATCGTGGATCTGATCCGCTCCAACCTCGCCGTGCGCGGGTTCGACACCGTCGTCTCCACCGATGGAGAGCGGGCTCTCCAGCTGCTGGAGACCGAGGAACCGGACATCGTCCTGCTCGACCTCACGCTGCCCGAAGCGGACGGCTTTGACCTCTGCCGTCAGATCCGGGAGCGCTCCTCGGTGGCGGTCATCGTGGTCTCGGCCCGAGGCGGAGAACGGGACAAGGTGACGGCTCTCAACATGGGGGCGGATGACTACATGACCAAGCCGTTCAGCGTGGAGGAGCTGCTGGCGCGCATCGCCGCGACGCTGCGTCGTACCCGTGCCGCCGGCGCGGCGGAGCCGGGGCCGCCGATCATCACCGTCGCCGACCTCGTCATCGATCTCTCCTGCCAGCAGGTGACGCGGGGCGGCACGGCCGTGCATCTGACTCCGACCGAGTTCGCCCTTCTGCGCGAGCTCGTCACCCACCGGGGAAAGCTCCTCAGTCACGCCCACCTGCTCCGCCGGGTATGGGGCCATGGCTACCAGACCGAGACCGAATACGTGCGGGTCTACGTCCGCAGGCTGCGGGCCAAGCTGGAGGTCGAAGGCGCCGAACCGCTGATCCTGACGGCACCGCGAGCGGGCTATCGCTTCGTCGCCGAGTGAGCCGCCGCCGGCTCGCGTTTACCGCATGTTTACGTCTAGAGGGCGGATGTTAACGCCTCGTTCACGCTTACAGCCGTACCGTCGCGTCAGATTTACTCAATGCGACAGTGCTGGCTGGTCCGCGCGTCGATGCCGGCCGGGGGTGGTGTCGCGTACGGAGAAGGAGGAGTTAATTGTGTCCTTGCTGAGAAGCAAGACCATGTTCGCTGCGTTTGCCATCACCGCAAGCGTGGCCGTTTCTGCCTGCGGCAGTTCATCTTCGAGCTCGAGTTCGTCATCGAGTTCCAGCTCGGGTTCGACCAGCGCCAGCAGTTCGGCGTCCGCGGCCCCGAGCGTCTCGGCCTCGGCGTTCACCAACGACTTCTCGGCCATGTCAGCGCTGAAGTCGCTGGCGGCGTCCGGCAAGGGGAAGGTCGCGGCGATCCTGCCGGACACGACGAGTTCGACGCGGTACGTCGAGTTCGATCAGCCCGACATCAAGAAGGCCCTGGCCGCCGCGGGCGTACCCAGCTCGGACGTCATCGTCCAGAACGCCGGGGGCAGCGACTCGACGATGCTGACTGACGCTCAGAGCGACATCACCAACGGGGCCACGGTCCTGCTGATCGATCCGATCGACTCCGGCGTGGGTACGCAGATCGAGAACTACGCCAAGTCCCACGGCGTCAAGGTCATCGATTACGACCGGTTGACGCTCGGTGGAAGCCGGTCTTACTACGTGAGCTTCAACAACGTCCAGGTCGGCAAAACGATGGGTCAGGGACTTGTCAGCTGTGCGGCCGCCTGGCACGTCAGCAAGCCGAACGTCGTCGTGATGCACGGTGATCCCACCGACAACAACGCGACGCTCTTCTACCAGGGGTACTACGACCAGGTGCTCAAGCCGCTGTTCACCTCTGGCAAGTGGAAGGACGTCGTCAACCCCGCTGGAACCTGGGACCCGCCGACCGCGCTGACCAGTTTCCAGCAGGCCTACACGGCCCATCCGAACATCAACGCCGCCCTGATCCCCAACGACGAGAACGGGGCGCCAATCATCACGTACCTGAAGGCGCACGGCATCAAGCCGAACACCTTCCCGACCACCGGCCAGGACGCGACGCTGACTGGTCTGCAGAACGTGCTCTCGGGCTACCAGTGCGGGACGGTCTACAAGGCCGTCTACAAGGAGGCCCAGGCCGCGGTGGCCCTGGCCATCTACCTGCGGGCTTCCAAGGCCCCGCCCGCCGCGCTGGCTAACGGCAGCACGATGGACACCAAGTCACACACGGCGGTGCCCTCGGTCCTGCTGGCCCCGGTGTGGGTCACGCCGGCCAACATGAAGGACACGATTGTCAAGGACAACTTCGTGCCCACCACCCAGCTCTGCGCCGGCGCCTCCGCCGCCGCCTGCAAGAAGGCGGGGATCGCCTGAGCCCAAGCGCCTGAGCCAAAGGGCGTAACAGCCCTGTGCCCGTCCGCCTCGGCGGACGGGCACAATGGCCTTGGCCGCCAAACCAATGAGCACTTCAGACCAACCAGTTTCAGACCCGGCCCCGGCCGCGACCCCGGCAGGCGGTGCGGGGACCCTGCTGACCCTGAAAGGGATCACCAAGACGTTTGGGCCCGTGAAGGCGCTGACCGCCGTTGACCTCGACGTACCGCCGGGTCAGGTCATGGCGCTGGTCGGTGACAACGGCGCCGGCAAGTCCTCGCTGATCAAGACCGTGTCGGGCCTGTGGGCACCGGACGGAGGCGAGATCATCTGGGAAGGCGAGCCGGTTCACCTGCACGGACCCAAGGACGCCGAGGCCCTCGGCATCACCACCATTTACCAGGACCTCGCACTCTGCGACAACCTGGACATCGTCCAGAACATGTTCCTCGGCCACGAACCGCTTCGCCATCACATGCTGGACGAGGCGACCATGGAGCTGGCCGCGCGTAAGACGCTCAAGGACCTTTCCGTCACCACGGTCCGGTCGATCCGTCAGCCGGTCGCCTCGCTGTCCGGAGGTCAGCGCCAGTCAGTGGCCGTGGCCAAGGCAGTCATGTCCGAGGCCAAGCTGGTGATCATGGACGAGCCCACCGCCGCGCTCGGGGTGGCCCAGACGACGATGGTGCTGGAGCTGATCAAGCGGCTCTCCGATCGCGGGGTGGCCGTGCTGCTGATCTCCCACAACCTCAATGATGTCTTCGAGGTGGCCGATCGGATCGCCGTTCTCTACCTTGGTCGGCTCGTGGTGACCGAGCCGGCGTCCAAGTTTGATCGACAGAGCGTGGTCGAATACATGACCACAGGAACCGCGGCCGCCCCGGCCGGAGGCCGCGATGCGGCCCAGACGGTGTCCTAGGAGGAGAGAGACTTGCCTGATCCTGTAGACAGTCCCGATGTCCCGACCGAGCCCGCTGCCGCGGACTCTGTCGGCGCCGCATCCGAGGAACCGAGCACGCCCGACGACGCCGCGCTGACTCTAGCCGCGCCGGCGGTCCTGGCCGGCTCGCTGCAGGAGTACATCCGGGCCTGGATGGTGCGCATCCGCAGCGGGGGAAGCGGCGCGCTGCCGATCGTCGGCGGTCTCATCGTGATCGTGGTCTTCTTTCAGATCGAGCAGTCATCGTTTCTGACCTCGGCCAACATCGTCAATCTGCTCGTGCAGGCGGCCGAGTACATCCTCTTCGGTGTCGCGGAGATCTTTGCCCTGCTGCTCTCCGAGATCGACCTCTCGGTCGGCTATACGGCCGCCGTCGGTGCCTTCATCATCGCCGAGCTGATCGCGCCTCCGGTCAATCTCCCGTGGTGGATCGCCATTCTGGCCGGGTTGGCGGCAACGGGGGCGTTCGGGGCGCTGCAGGGAACGCTCATCACCAGGCTCGGTCTGCCCTCCTTCGTGGTCACCCTGGGCGGCCTGCTGTTCATGAACGGTGTGATGCTCGAGCTCGCCAATATCGATTCCTCAGCCGTCGGCGGGGTGATTCCGATCGATCCCAACAGCCCGGTCGCCAAGCTCGTCAACAGCAACATGAGCCCGGCCGTGAGCTGGATCGTGCTCGTCCTCGGCTTGGCGCTCTTCGCCGCTCTCTCGCTGTCCCGCGCCGCCCGTCGGCGGTCGCAGGGCCTGAGCGCTCCGCCGGTCGGGATCACGCTGCTCACCATCGCCGTGACCGCGCTGGGCGGCGCTGCCGTCGTCTTCATCTGCAACCTCAACCGCGGCGCGCTCACGCCGCTGCGTGGCGTTCCCTGGGTCGTGCCCTTCGTTGTCCTCATCCTCATCGCCTGGACGTGGCTGCTCAGCCGGACCCGGCTGGGACGCTACATCTATGCGATCGGCGCCAACCCCGAGGGCGCGCGGCGGGCCGGGATCAACGTGGCCCGCGTCCGCACGGCGGGCTTCGCCCTCTGCGCCATGACCGCGGGCCTCGCCGGTCTGGCCTACGAGGCGCGCCTGGGTTCGATGTCGACCTCCGTCCAGGGCGGGAATCTGGTGCTCTACGCCGTGGCCGCGGCGGTGATCGGCGGAACGAGCCTGTTCGGAGGCCGTGGCAAGCCGCTGCACGCCCTGCTCGGCGGGATCATCATCGCCACGGTCTTCAACGGCCTGGGCCTGATGGGAGTCAGCGATGCGGTTCAGTTCATCGCCACCGCGATCGTGCTGATTGCCGCCGTGACACTCGATTCGGTGGTCAGACGCCGGTCGGGCGCCGCCGTCCGCTGAGCTGCGAGCTGGGGCCCGTTCCCACCAGCTTGACCCAGCGACACCCCTCCGCTGTAGGTTGTCAGCGCTCTCGTGGGGTGGGATACTGGTAGCGAAGGCCCTGCGTCCTGCGCCGGAGGTGAGTCACGTGTCCGAGCCGGCCCACGTCCTCGTTGTCGCCCACCAAACGGCGGCCACGCCGGCTCTGCTCGCCGCGGTGGGCGAGCGTGCCCAGCGGAGCCCAGCAACCTTCCATCTGGTCGTGCCCCGGCGCCAGCACGGCATGCACAAGCTGGTCGACCCTCAGGACACGGGTGACGACGAAGCCAGGCAGGTCCTGGTCGAGGCCCTGCCCAAGCTGACCGCGGCCGCCGGTCAGGAGGTCACCGGCAGTGTCGGGGACTCCGAACCGCTGATGGCGATTCAGGACGCGATCCACCTCGGGGACTACGACGAGATCATCATCTCCACGCTGCCGCCCCGTCTCTCGCGCTGGCTCAAGCTCGACCTGGTCAGCAAGAGCCGCGACCTGGGACTACCGATCACCCACGTGGAGGACTCGAATCGAGCCTCGAGCGAGGTCGCTCGCTCGTCCGCGTAGGGTGTCGAATCGCGTACGCGGTTCCGATCGTTCGCTTCAGTACAGTGTGGGCGGGTGAGCCGGGAAGACTGGTCGGCGCTAGTTGCCGACCCTCTTTTCAGGAGCATCTTGGTCATTTCCGGGTCTTTGCCCGTCTCGCCTGCAGTGGCTGAGTTACTCAACGCCGATTGCGCTGAGTGGCCGCTGACCGAAGTTGGCCGGCGGGAGCTCGCGTGTTGAGATCGTTGACGCCGGCGCTCGCCTTGGGGTGGGGGCTGGGCGGCACGTATGAGCTGGGCTTGATCGGTGTGGGAGCGGTGGTGCTGGTGGGTGCGGTCGCGATGTCGCATCAGCGCGAGCGGGCGTTCTCGGCGTCGGTGATCTACCTGGCGTGTGGCGCGCTGGGCGCGGTGGGCCTATCGGCCTTAGGTGTGCGCCCGTTGAGCCCGGAAGGTAACCATGTCCTGTTGCAGCGGTTGACCGAGCTGGCGCTGGTGGTGGCGGTGTTCTCCGCCGGGCTGACGATCGAAGAGCGCGTCGGGAGGCGGTCGTGGGTTTCGATCGCGACGCTGTTGGTGGTGGTGATGCCGTTGAGCATCCTGGCGATCGCGGCGTTCGGGGGGTTGGCGATGGGGCTGCCGTTCGGCGCCGCGCTGCTGCTCGGCGCAATCCTGGCGCCGACCGACCCGGTGCTGGCCGGTGACGTTGGCCTCTCCCCGCCGGGCGGCGAGGTATACGGCGAGCCGCGATTGTCGTTGCACACCGAAGCGGGCTTTAACGATGGGCTCGCCTCGCCGTTCGTGGTGCTGGCCCTGTTCGTCGCTGAGCGTGGCGGCAGCGGCTGGCTGGGACACTGGGCACTGGCCGATCTCTTGTACGGCGCTGGCTTCGCGCTCTTGCTCGGAGCGGCGGCGGGCGCAGGCGCCGCGTTCACGTTCACTCGAGCCCGCCGCCGGGGGCTGATCTCCCGTGATCTTGATGGGTTTGTCGCAATTGGCTTCGCACTGCTGCTCTACGGCATCACTCAGGCTCTCGGCGCGTACGGTCTGCTTGCCGTGTTCGCCGCCGGGTTCACGTTTCGCCGCTATGAGTACGAACACGAGATCCACCCGGCCGTGCATCGGGGAACCGACGCGGCAGGGAAGATCCTCGAGCTGCTCGTCCTGCTGATGCTCGGCTCGATGCTCACGATCAACGGACTGCGCGCCCCCGGCCTCGGCGGCTGGCTGCTGGCCCCGCTACTGCTGCTGGTCATCCGCCCCGCCCTGGTGCTCGCCACCACAAACCCGAGGCTGATGAGCCTGCGATCGCGGATCTTCCTCGGGTTCTTCGGCGTCCGCGGGGTCGCCGCGATCTTCTATGCCGCCACCGTCGTCGACGCCCACGCCCTGGCCGCCAAGGAGCAGCGCATCGTGGTATGGACGACCATCGCCTGCGTGATCACTTCGATCGTGGTGCATGGCCTCAGCGCCACACCGCTGACTGACAAGCTGCTGGGCCCCGGGGCCAGCGAGCCATAGGTTCGACCCTCCCGCGATCGGTGATCGGCCTGAGCTCAGCCAGGCAGAACCGTGGACCCGGTGCGAGCGCGAGCTTGTCGCGCTCGATGGCGACACCGGCTGTCGCATGCCCTCCATGGATGACATCGAAGAACCCATCGGGGGGAGCTCGGTCGCAACGGGTCCGATTGCGCCGCGGGCCAGAGCCGACTTGTGACAGCGACACTCGGGGAGCCGCTCCGTCCGAGCAGCTGACGCATGCCGGGCGTTGAGAGTGCCGTAGCCAGGACGCACCGAGGATCTTCAGATCAGCCCCCGGCTCATCGCGAACAGCGTCGCCGCGGACCGGTTTGAGGCGCCGATCTTCGCGTAGATGTGCTGAATGTGGTGATCGGCTGTCTTGGGCGAGATGGTGAGGGTTCTGGCCACGCTGGCGGTGGTGTGCCCGGTCGCGATCAGCCTCAGGACGTCGACCTCGCGCGAGGTGAGATCCCCAGGTGCGCTCGGCCGCTTGGGAGGACCGTGTCCCACCGCGGTCAACACGGCGTCGACGGATGAGCCGTCCAGCTGACCTGTCTTCGCGCACTCCCGGAGGTGGCGTGCCGCATCGTCCGCTGACAGCGGTGCCCGGTGGGGCCGTACGCTGGTGAGCGCGTCGTAGACGTCAGCTGCGGCCAGTACTCGAGCCGCGTGAGAGATCGCGGCGCCGCTGAGGCCGCGCGGATAGCCGCTGCCATCCATCCGCTCGTGACTGGCGGACGCGAGATCGGCAAGTACGGTCAGGCTTCCGCGCCGGAGGATCCTGTCGGTGTAGTACGCGTAGAGTTGCATTCGCTCGCGCTCGGCCATCGTCAGCGCCCCGGGCTTGTCCCAGATCGTGTTGGGGATCCCGGCGCGCCCGAGGCCGTGGACGAGCGCTGCCCGTCGCAGCCGAACTACCTCCGGCTCCGGAATCCCGGCGAGCGTTGCGGCCGCCGCGGCGAGTGCGGAGACACGCGCCGAATGGCCGCTGAACCAGGGTGACTTGAGATCCGAAAAATCACCGAGCGCTGCGAGTGCCGCGTCGAGTCGCGTCCCGGTGAGCCGCGCGCGGGCGCCCGGCTCGGCGGCGACTACGTCGTCCCAGCTTTGCTCCATTAGGTTGCCGAGGATTTCGTCCGCACCCCCGACCAGGCTCTCCACGATGGTTGGATCCATCACAGATCCGGCGAACTTGCGCACGAACGCGATAGCCGAAGCGACGCCGTGCAGCCGGTGTTCCACCTCGACGTAGTTGGCGACAACCTGGACCCGGGAGGCGAGGGTGATTGCTTCGCCCGACAGCCCACGCGGCACCCCTTTCCCGTCCCAGCGCGCGAAGGTGTGCTGCAGAGGGTCTCGGACGCCCGGACCGAACTGGAGCTGCCCAGCCAGCTGTCCCGTTACCTGGCAGTGCGCGGTCAACGACTCGGTTACGGCGCGGAGCCCGGTCGCCAGCAGTTTCGCCCTATTGCTGACCCGGCGAGCAGTCCCCCCGTCTGAGCCAGCTCGGGAGAGGAAGTAGCGGCCGATTGCGAATTCAGACGGTCCCGCTTGGAACATCCCCGCTCGTAGGACCACGTCGTCGCCCCATATCTGGCGGAGTTCAAAGGAATCGGCGGCGCAGCCGACCATCGCAAGCAAGCTCACCCAATACACGTCGTCGCGCGTCTGCTCGTCGAGCCCTAGACGGTCGGCGAGTCGGGTTGCGATCAGGCACGCGCGTAGGCCGTGCTCCATCGCCTGGCCGAGGCCGAGATCGGCGGCCAGGGACTGTGCAGCGACCAGCTCGACGAGCCGGGGTCGAAGTTCCGCTGGCCCCACGGTCCGAGCTGCGCCCTCCATAAGGCCAACCGTACCCGGCCCCCGAGCTCGCGCGACCGAATAGGGAGTCTTCCCGATTTTGCCACGACACCAAGTGCGTAAGTTCGCCGCATGAGTCAAGCCAGGAGGGACGCGATGGATCCCGATCCTCGACACCGTGAGCGTCCGTGCCGACCCGGGGCGGCCCGACGCGTAGCGCTCTGCGCGTATACGCAGACACCAGGAGGTTGAAATGGCTAACAAGGTGCTCATCAACTTGGCGACCGGGCTCGAAGACCCCGAGCGGGTCACGGTCGCTTTTCTCGTCGGCGGCGCCGGCGTAACGCAGGGCAAGAAGGTGGCGATGTTCCTCACCAAAGAGGCAGTTCGCCTTGCCATGGCCGGCCACGCTCAAGCTGTCGCGTGCGACGGCTGCCCGCCCCTGCACCGGTTGTTTGAACAGTTCGCCGAAGGGGGCGGCGAGTTGCTCGCCTGCCCGATCTGTCTCAACGCCCGCCAGATCGACACAGAGACCCTGGCCATGAACGCGAGAGCAGCGGGTGCCACCCCGATGCTCGAATGGATCGGCGACGATGACGTCAATATCTTCAGCTACTGACATGCCGCCAACTGCTGACGGCCAGAGCTGCGCATCCCGAGCCGTTGGCCCAGCTCCCAGCCCGGCTCGCGCCTCGATGCTAGGCCCAGCCTTCGCCGGCGCGCTTGCTCGCAACGACTACAGCGAGCTGACCACCCTGTTGCACTCCGAGATCGAGTTCCGCGCGCTTACCCCTCGACGCAGCTGGGAAGCGGAAAGCCGCGACGCAGCGATCAAGATCCTGCGCAGCTGGTTTGGCGACTGCACCGTCGAAGAAGCCCGGCTGGACTCCGACACCTTTTCGGACTGCCGTCGAGTCGCCTACCGATTCCGAGGGCGTCGGCCCGCTGGCCCGTTTGTGATCGAACAGCAGGTCTACTTCACCCAATGCGACGGCCAGATCAACTGGATGCGCCTCGTCTGCTCGGGCTTCCGGACGCCATAGTTCGAGGAGCGAGGTCTCCGTCGAGCTCTGGGGACGCCGTATCTCGATTACGCGAGCCGCGTCCCCACGATCGTCCCCAGACCGATCGGCAAGCGAGAGTCCGATCCATCGACGTGAAGCTCTCGGCTCCCAGCTATCTGATGCTCGGCATGGTTGGCCTCGGCATGCGCTCCGGATACGCGATCAAGAAAGCCGCGGACATCTCGACGCGGTTCTTTTGGACGACCTCGCTAGCCCAGGTCTACCCGGAGCTGGCCAGGTTGCATGGAGGCGGTCTGCTGGGTCGCCGTGAAGATCCGCACGGGGCGCGGCCGAGAGACGCCTACGAAATCACTCCCCAGGGCGAAGCCGCTCTGGTCGCCTGGCTACGTTCCTATACGCCAGACGAGACGCCACTGCAGTTCCGCGATGAAGGCGCGTTGCGCCTGTTCTTTGCCGATGCCCTGAAGGTCGAAGACCAGCTCGCCTTGATCCGCAAGCTGCGCGAGCGCGCACGCAACGCCGAGCATGTCATGCGGCGCGAGATCATCGCCGCAGCAGAGACCCTCGAGAACGACGGCAAGCGATTTCCGGCGCCTTGGCGCCGACACAGCCGCGTACATCGAAAGCTGGCTCGCCCACCTAGAGGAGCAAGAGCTCAACGGGTAGTGCTTTCGCCCCGACATGGGGACGCTCGGGGTGGGGGCCTATCGCAGGAAGGCCGCGCGCAACCACAAGGAATCCGAAAGTGGAGCTAGGGG
>JBAVWI010000260.1:0-1660 GCA_049697735.1 Solirubrobacteraceae bacterium | reverse complement strand
CCGCAAGGGGTCACGGCTCACAGAGAAGGCTCGAATCCGGTCGCTCTTGCGGTCGTCCCGGGCGTCGAAAGCCCGGGTGGGTTCTCGCCCCGCGGCCACATCTGACGCCCAACGGTCACATCGCGCGGCGGCGATCGGCTCCACGAGCTGGCTACCGCTCCTCGGGGGCGGCGTGCTCGTGCTGCTCATCGGTGGTGGCGGGGGCTTACTCCTGCGCCGCAGCCAATAGGCCGCGCTCTCCAGCGCCTACTCGGTGGCGCTGAACTCCCAGATGGCGATGCTCAGCATGACCAGCCCCAACAGGAGGATTACGCCGGCCTCGAGCAGCCCGGGCACGTGCCAGCCCCACCAGGTCACGCCGGGATCGAGCGCCTGGCGGGCGGCGGGGGAGATCGTCAGGTGGTTGAAGACCAGGCGCCGCATCGGGTCCACCGCATAGGTCAGGGGGTCCAGGCGGTTGAGCACGGTCAGCCAGCCGGGCAGCCCCGAGGCCGGGAACAGCGCGCCGGAGATGAAGAACATCGGCATCACGATCATCTGCATCACGCCCATGAAGGACTGCATCTGCTTGATGCGCACGGCGATCATGACCCCGAAGGCGGTGATCGAGAAGGCCAGCAGCAGCTGCAGCCCGAACACCCCGAGGATCAGCAGGGGGTCATAGGGGACACTGACCAGGCCGGCCAGGCAGATCACGATCACGCCCTGCAGGCCGGCCACGGTGGCCCCGCCCAGGCACTTGCCGATCACGATCGAGCTGCGGCGGATCGGCGCGACCATCATCTCGCGCAGGAACCCGAACTCCCGGTCCCAGACGATCGAGGCGGCCGAGAACATGGCCGTGAACATCACCGTGATGCACAGGATCCCCGGGTAGATGAAGGTCTTCAGGCTGACGCCGTGGGTGCCGGCGCGCGAGAGTTGCTGCAGGCCGGCGCCGAGCACGAACAGGAAGAGCAGCGGCTGCACCAGCGAGGTGAGCATGCGCAGCTTGTCGGCGCGGAAGCGGATCAGCTCCCGCCGCCAGACGATCCGGATCGCCCGCAGCTCCGAGCGCCAGCTGCGCTGTGGGACGCTGACCCGGACGATCTCGGGGGCGTCGGGACTCGGCTCAGCGCTCTGCGGGCGGACGGTGGTGCTCATCGCCGGCCCCCGCCGCCCATCATCTGCATCATGACCCGATTGCGATGCTTGGAAGAGTCCTCCTCGGCGTCGCGGATCGTGGTCCCGGTGTAGGACATGAACACGTCATCGAGCGTGGGGCGCGAGACGCTCACCGAGTGGATCGGGATGCCGGACTCGGCGAACAGGCGCGGGACGAACTGCTCGCCGGAGAGGACGCCGAAGGTCACAGCGCCCTCCGAGATCCCGGCCTCGATGTCAAAGCGCTCGCGCAGGGCGGCGATCGCCGCCTCATCATCGTCGGTGTGGATCGTGATCCGGTCGCGCCCGACGCCCGCCTTGAGCGTCTCGGGGTCGTCAAGGGCGACGATCTGACCGTGGTCCATGATCGCGATCCGGTCACACCACTCGGCCTCGTCCATGTAATGCGTGGTCATGAAGATGGTGATCTCCTCGCGCTCCTTGAGCTCACGGATGTAGCCCCAGATCGAGCGGCGGGTCTGAGGATCGAGCCCGATCGTCGGCTCGTCGAGGAACA
>JBAVWI010000259.1:0-14893 GCA_049697735.1 Solirubrobacteraceae bacterium | reverse complement strand
TGAGGGAGTAAGACTCCTGGTAGACCACCAGGTTGATAGGCCAGATCTGGAAGGGTGGTAACACCTGTAGGAGACTGGTACTAATGAGTCGAGGGCTTGACGGTTATTTTGATAACCGTGCATTGGCACTGTGTAGTTTTGAAGGCCCGCTGAGGAGCGGTCTCCACCGGTTTCCGGTGGCTATGGCGAGGGGGAAACACCTCTTCCCTTTCCGAACAGAGCCGTTAAGCCCCTCAGCGCCGATGGTACTTGGCCCGCAAGGGCCTGGGAGAGTAGGTCGCCGCCGGTTCTTATCTCAAAACCCCGTCCACTCTGTGGGCGGGGTTTTGTCGTCGTGCGGTCGTTCGCTGTCCGTCTGCCGGCCCGGGGGACGAGGTATTCCCCGTCGGGCGGCGGGGCGCTACTGGATCGTGTGTCACGTGCGTGGCCGTAGATGGTGATCGCGACCGCCGCCGACGGTGAACCCTCGCCCCCCGACCGCCGGCGTGCTGCGAAGTCGGCACGGGCCCTGGCCGCATAGGGCGCGGGGAGACAAGAGCCGGCGGCGCACGCGGCGTGAGCGCAACTCCGACACGCACACGGCGGGTCCGGGGCGAGGTTGCGCTCCCGCGCTCGGTCGCTGCACTCTGGATCACCTTCCGCGCGTCGGCAACCTGTCCCGAGCGCGGGAGCGCTGGCCTCGCTTCGGGGCCCGCACCGGGCGCACAACGCGAGACGTAAGGACGAGCGGTGCGGGCGCGCCGGCCGCTCAGACGAGGCGGACGATGGTGAGCCGGCGCGAGCCCTTGGGGGTCGGCACCTCTACGGTCTCGCCGACCGGGTGGTCGAGGAGCGCTCTGGCGATCGGTGATTCGGCGGACAGCTTGCCCTGGGCCCGGTCGGCCTCGGTGGCCCCGACGACCGTCCAGATGTGGGTCTCGCCGGTACCCTCGTCGCGGATCTCGGCCGATCGCGCGAACGAGAACACATCGCCACCCGTGGTTACTTCGACAACCGTCGCTCCGCGTAGGCGCTGTCGGAGGCGCAGGATCCGGGTCTCGAGCAGGGCCTGGTCCTCCTTGGCGGCGTGATACTCGCCGTTCTCCTTGAGGTCACCGTGGCCCCGAGCGGTGAGGATCCGCGCGGCGATCTCTCGCCGGGCCACCGTTTCGAGTTCGCCGAGCTCGGCTTTGAGCGCGGTCAGGCCGGCTTCGGTAATTGGTTCGCCGTTGGGATCTGAAGTTGACATCTGTGCAGTTTGGCAAAGGCGCTCTCCGGTCGTTGGTCGGCCGGGCTGCGACCGTGGCACCATCCCGAGGATGAAGAGCCTGAACGCGTTCTTTCGCGCCAACCCGCAGGTCCTGATCCTGGCCATCATCTGCATCGTCCTTGGCTTGGGCACCTTTTTGGCCGTCGTGTTCGGCATTGTCAGCTCCGGCACGACGACGACCAACGGGTACCCGTCAGACGCGATCCTGGGGGTCAGGTTGCTACTCGGCTGAGAGAAGGAGGGATCAGCCGCACGTCGCCCAGACGACCTCGCCATCCACCGACCGGTCTGTCGGCAGCATCCCGATCGCCGTCGCGACAGCGATCGAAGCGTTGTGCTGGGGGTGGATGTGGGCCACGAACTGGCGGATGCCCGCGCCCCGCAACTGGTCCACCACGGCCGCGGCTGCTTCGCGCGCCAAGCCGCGGCCCTGGTAGTCATTGCCGATCGTCCAGGCCAGCTCGGCACGGCCGCCGGTCAGCGTCGCCTGCAACCAGCCAACCGGAGCACCGATGCGGCGCTCGCGCGCAACCCAGTTGAGCCACCGCTCACCGCTGGGGCCACAGCGCTCGGTGGCCCAGCGCCCATAGGTCGCTCTCAGGGCGTCAAGCGTCGGCGGCGTGCCGCCGGTGAACCCAAACAGACTCAGATCGCTGAGCAGGGAGACCATCTCGTCGGCGTGCTCGAGTCTGAGCGGTTCGAGAACGAGCCGGTCGGTGAGGATGGGTGATTGCCCCCCGGGCACGACGGGAGTCTGACGCGGCGCGGCGCCTGACGCGGCGCGGCGCCTGACGCCGTGGGTGATCCGGGCTAGCGAACCGTCTCGCGCCGAGCGTGCCGGGGGTCCGGCCGTACGGGGCAGAGGCAGTGGGCTGGGGGAGCGGCCACGGCACCGGGACGGCGCTCGTAGCGGACCCGTACCGGACGGCGGTGGGGGTGCGGCGCCTCGGGCTCGGGATCGCCGAGAATGTCGTCGGCGAGGCTGAGCAGGGCGCGCAAGCGTTTGGCTGAAGACTGGAACATACGTTCGTAAAGGTAGGTAGCCGGGCGGACGGAACTTCGGCAGCGGTGCTTTCGCGACGGCATCACGGTCGCACAGGACTTCGTGATCGTCACCCCGAGCCCCCGGGATGCCTGCAACTGCACGAGATTACGTGGGCGAGAGACCCTTCGGCGGTAGTTGTGAGCCTGGGCGAAATCTTGCAAGCGCGGGCTCCGGCGCTCCCTGAGCGCTCGCTGACGTGAGACGCAAGACCAGCCATATAGGCAGGTAACGGCACGCACACGTCGGCGCGCCCCGGCCGAAGTCCCGTGCACGCCCGTCAGCGCCGTCAGGATCCCAGCGAGGACCAGGCTTCGAGCTTGGCGCGGACGCGCTCGACGACGGCGCCGGTGAACTCGGTCGTGCCTGCGTGGCCGCCGAGGTCCGGGGTCTTCACGCCCGCGGCCACGGTCTCCAGAGTTCCCTCGTAGACGGCCCGGGCGGCGCGCTCGACGGCGGCCCCGTGGCGGTCAGCGGCGTGACGCAGCAAGGCTCCGCAGGCCAGGATCATGGCCAGTGGGTTGGCGAGATCCTTGCCCTCCAGGGCGGGGGCGGTTCCGTGCGGGGCCTCGGCCATGGCCACGGTCGTCTCGTAGTCCTCGCCGAAGGCCAGCAGGACCGATTCGGCGCCGGCGATGGAGCCGAACATGGGCAGGATCAGGTCCGAGAGGCAATCACCGTCGCGGTTGAGCGCCGGGATGACGAGCGGAGCGTCGGTGGCTCCGGAGAGCAGGCCGGCGTATGTGGCGTCGATCAGCACCGGGCGGTACTCGATGTCGTCGTGACGCGCCGCGGCGGCGTCCATCTCCTCCTTGAGCATGCCCTCGTAGACGGGCGAGACCGTCCATTTGGGCCCCCCGTAGACGCGCGCGCCGCTCCCGGCCGCGGTGCGGAAGGCGTACTCGGCCACGGCACGACAGGTGGAGCGGGTGATGCGCTCAGTGCGTAGGGCGATCTCGTCGGGCGCCCCCGGCTCGCCCTCCCGCCATTGCTTGGCCCCGTAGGCGTCCTCAACGGCCATCCGCACGACCGAGATCGGGTGATGGATGCCGGCGATTGGAGTCACGCCGGGTAACCGGCGCCCGGTGCGAATGATCACCTTGCCGTTCACCTCCTCGCGCAGGATGCGGTTGGGAGAGCCGACGTCGTCGGCGCCTTCCGGGGTGACGGTGGCGGCCTTGAGCCCGAGGCCGGCCGCGCGCATCGCCTCGGCGGCCTCGATCACCACCTGATTGGACGTCGCCCGCCGGTTGGTAAGAGAAAGGTCGAAACGGACGATCTCGAGCTCCAGGCCGAGCAGTTCGGCGCTTAGGACGCGGAGGGACTGTTCAAGCAGCTCCTGGCCGGTCTGGTCGCCCTCGAGGACGACGACAGTGACCTTGGTCTCAGGCACCGCGCCCATCTGAGTTCGGCTAGGCGGTTTCTGACGAGGCGGGCGCCGGCAGCAGCACATCGCGCTGCTCGGCGAGGGCGGCGATGACCGTCGCGAGATGCTCGTCGAAGTCCACACCGAGCTCCTCGGCGCCCTTTCGCAGGTCGTCTCGGCTGACAGCGGCAGCGAAGCTGGGGGCCTTCATCTTCTTCTTGACCGATTTCGGGCTCATCCCGACCAGTCCCTCGGGGCGGACATAGGCGCAGGCGAGGATGAAGCCCGAGAGCTCGTCGACGGCGAACAGGGCCTTCTCCATCGGGGTCTCGCGGGCTACGCCCATGAAGTCGGCGTGTGAGGCGACAGCCCGGACCAGCTCGGGTGCAAAGCCTTGAGCCTCGAGCTCGCGCAGCGCGTAGCGGGGATGTCCGTCGGCGAGGTCGGGGTAGCGCTCGTAATCGAGGTCATGGAGCAGTCCGGTCAGGCCCCACAGCTCGACGTCGCCGTCAAAGCGCGGGGCATAAGCGCGCATCGCCGCCTCGACGGCGAGCATGTGACGGCGTAGGGAATCTGACTCTGTCCACGAGCAGAGAAGGGTCCAGGCATCCTCGCGCGAAATAGGCACTGGCATGGCCGTTACCCTAGCTCAGCGCTCGGGAGCTGCCCAGCTTCCCGATCCGGGCTCACCAGCTAGGCTGAGCGGCTCACTACCGGGTGCCTTCGCGTCCGGTCTCACCGATTCGAGGTCGATTCCCCTGGAGAAATTCGTCATCGAAGGCGGGGTGCCGCTGTCGGGCACGATCGTTCCCGCTGGTAACAAGAACGGCGCGCTGCCGATCCTGGCCGCGTGCCTGCTCACCGACGACGAGGTCATCCTGCGCAATGTGCCGCGCATCGCGGACGTGGAGGCGATGCTCCTGTTGCTGCGTACGCTGGGCGCGCGCGTCGAATGGCGCGGCCCGAGCGAAGTATTGGTTGACACCGCATCCGTCCACAGCACCGAGGTCGATCCCGAGCTCTCCGAGCGGATCCGCGCCTCCTTTCTGCTTGCCGGCCCCCTGCTGAGCCGGTTCGGGAGCGCCTGCATGCCACCCCCGGGCGGGGACGTCATCGGTCGGCGCCGCCTGGACCCCCACCTCGACGCGTTTCGGGCGCTGGGCGCTGTGGTCGAGTCAAAGCGCGACAACCTCAAGCTCACCGCCCCTCCACTGGGGCTCACACCCTGCGACTTCCTGATGGACGAACCGTCGGTGATGGCGACCGAGAACGCCCTCATGGCCGCCGCCCTCACCCGCGGTCCGACCGTGATCCGCAATGCCGCCTCCGAGCCGCACGTACAGGACCTGGCTCGAATGCTGACCGACATGGGCGCGCCGATCGACGGCATCGGATCCAACGTGATGACCGTCCATGGCCAGGGCAGCCTGCGCGGCTGTACCCACGACATTGCCCCCGACCACATCGAGATCGGCTCCTTCATGGCCCTGGCCGGGGTGACCGGGGGAGAGCTGATCGTCAAGGACACGGTGCCCCAGGACCTGCGAATGATCCGGCTCGTGTTCGAGCGCTTGGGACTGCGCAGCGAGGTTCACGGCCACGACGTGATCGTGCCCGGCAACCAGCGGCTCAAAATCCGCAACGACGACGGTGGCCACATGTCCAAGGTCGAGGACGGTCCCTGGCCCGCCTTCCCGGCTGACCTGACCAGTATCGCGCTGGCTTTGGCCACGCAGGCCGAGGGCTCGGTGATGATCCACGAGAAGATGTTCGAGAACCGCCTGTTCTTCACCGACAAGCTGGTGATGATGGGGGCGGCGATCACGATCTGCGATCCGCACCGGGCGATCGTGCTGGGCCCGCGGCCCCTGTCCGGCGGCCGGGTCGAGTCGCCCGACATCCGGGCGGGAATGGCCATGTTGATCGCGGCCCTGTGCGCCGATGGCGTCACCGAGATCGGCAACGTGCGCCAGATCGACCGGGGTTACGAGCGGATCGACGAGCGCCTCCGGGCCCTCGGGGCTCGTATCACCCGGCTGGAAGACGCGCCGGTCCCGGCCTGAGCTGTCCGCACTGCTCGCCCGGCGCCGAGCACGACCGGACCCGCTCGCCCCGCCCTTGATCCCTAATCTGGTCGCGATGATCGATCGCATCCCCAGCGGCACACGCGACGTGCTGCCCGACGAGATGCGCGAGCTGCGAGCCATGACCGATCGGATCCGAGCCGTGTTCGAGGCGGCCGGCTACGGCGAGGTGGCGACCCCGGCGCTCGAGTACGAGGGCACCTTCGCCCGCTCGGACATGGCCGGCGGTCGCCCCGCCTACCGGGTCTTCGACGAGCAGGGCAACGTGCTCATCCTGCGGCCCGATATGACGATTCCGATCGCGCGCCTGGTCGCCACCCGCTACGCCGGGGCCGAGCCGCCGCTGCGCTTCTGCTACTTCGCCCACGCCTACCGCGGTGTACGTCCCCAGCGCGGGCAGTCCCGAGAGTTCCTGCAGGCCGGGGTCGAGCTGATCGGGGCCCCCGGGGCCGAGGGCACCGCCGAGGCGCTCGCCGTCCTGTGCGCCGCCCTTGACGCGGCCGGGCTCGAGACCTACCGCGTCGGGCTGGGGGACGCTTCGCTGTACCCGTTCCTGCTCGACGCGCTGGGCGTCGCGCCCGAGCCCAGCGAGCGCATCCTGGCCGAGCTGGTGCGCGGCGACTTCGTCGGCGTCGAGCGCGAGGTGCACGAGCTCGGGCTCGCCCCCGAGCACGCCGAGCTGCTGCTGCGCGTACCGCGCAGGCGAGGCGGGGCTGAGGTCCTGGAGGATCTGGAGGAGCCGCTGCGGGGGGCGACGGCCGGCATGCTCGAAGTCCAGGCCCGGCTCGCCCCCGAGGTGGCGAGCCGGATCATCTTCGACCTCGGCCTGGTCCGGTCGATCGGCTACTACACGGGCGCCGTGTTTCAGGTCTATGACCCTGCCTACGGGGTCCCGCTGGGCAGTGGCGGGCGCTACGACGAGCTCCTGGGCGCCTTCGGGCGGCCGCTGCCGGCCGTCGGCTTCGCGCTCAACGTCGAACGGCTTCACATCGCGCTGACCGGTGAGGAGAGAGGACGGGGGGGACGGTGACCGGCCTGCGCATCGCCGTCCCGCGGGGGGCGCTGTTCAAAGACACGCTCGACCTTCTGGAGCGCCTGCAGATCGACACTCGCGAGGTGCGCGACAACGACCGCAAGCTGCTCTTCGAGGGCGCGGGGATCGTCACCATGCGCCCCTCCGACGTCCCCACCTACGTGGAAGCGGGCGCCGCCGACCTGGGCATCACCGGCAAGGACGTGCTCATGGAGCAGGCCGAGCGCGAGGTCTACGAGCTGATGGACCTCGGCTACGGCCGCTGCCTGATGGTGCTGGCCGGCGTCGCGGGAGAGGATCGGGCGCAGGAGGCGCTGAGGCGCTTGGGGGTTGTCCGGATCGCCACCAAGTACCCGCGGATCGCCGCCCGCCACTTCCTCGACACCGGCCGTCAGGCCGAGATCGTCGAGGTCAAGGGTTCGGTCGAGCTCGCCCCGCTGACCGGGCTGGCCGAGGCGATCGTCGACCTGACCGCGACAGGTACCACCCTGCGCGAGAACGGACTCGTCGTGCGGGAGGAGATCGCCGTCTGCACCGCGCGGCTGATCGCCAATCCGGTCGCCCACAAACTGCGCGCGCAGACAATTGACGGACTGCTGGAGCGCCTGCATGCAGTATGAGCTCATGACCCTGAGCGGCGACCCGGCGGGGCTCGCCGAGGAGCTGCGCGGACTCATCCCCGCTCCGGAGTCGGTCTCGGAAGCAGTGGCCGAGATCATCGCCCGCGTCCGGGCCAACGGCGACGACGCGCTGCGCTACTACACCCGCCAGTTCGACACCGGCGGCTCCACGCCGTCGGCTCTCCAGGTGCCGGAGGCCGAGCTTGACACCGCCGCCGACCGCCTCAGCGACGACGTCCGGGCCGGCCTGCGGGTGGCGATCGAGAACGTGACTCGCGTCGCGCAGGCCTCCTTGACCCAGGACCGCACGGTCGAGTTCGACGGTCACACGGTGGCTGTGCGCGAGGTCCCGGTTGGCCGGGGTGGGGTCTATGTCCCCGGCGGACGGGCGCCATATCCGAGCACGGTGGTGATGGGCACGGTCTGTGCCCGGGTAGCCGGCGTGGCCGAGATCGCCGTCTGCGCGCCCCCCGGGCCCGACGGGGAGGTCAACGCCGTGGTCCTGGGCGCCTGCCGCCTGGCCGGCGCCTCGGTCGTCTATCGCATGGGCGGGGCTCAGGCGATCGCGGCCCTGGCCTACGGCACCGAGACAGTGACCGCGGTTGACGTGATCGTCGGCCCCGGCAACCTCTACGTCCAGGAGGCCAAGCGCCAGGTGTTCGGCCACGTGGGGATCGACGGTTTCGCGGGCCCCAGCGACCTCGTCCTGATCGCCGACGGCAGCGGCGACTGCGAGGCGCTGGCCCTGGATCTCCTGGCCCAGGCCGAGCACGGAGCCGGGTCGTTGGTGGTGGGGATCTCGACTTCCGTCGAGCTCCTGGAGAAACTGGCCGGGCGTCTCGCCGCGGGTGAGGAGACGGGGGCCGTGGTCCGCCTGGTGCGGGTCTCAGAGCTAGACCATGCGGCGGCCATCGCCGAGGCCTTCGCCCCCGAACACCTGCAGCTGTCCGGACCGCAGGCCGAGCAGCTCGCGCAAGGGATCACCATGGCCGGAACGGTTCTGGTCGGCACGGACAGCGGGACCGCCTTCGGGGACTATGTCGCCGGCTCCAACCATGTGCTGCCCACCAACGGCGCCGCTCGGTATGCCTCCGCGCTGCTGCCGATGCATTTCCGGCGCCGCTTCACGGAGGTCCGGATCGGCGGCGGCGCGGCCGCACTGGCGCGGGCCGCGGCCCCGATCGCGCGCGCCGAGGGCTTTGAGCTCCACGCTCAATCGCTGGAGGCGCGCATTCGCGACAATGACTCGCGATGACGCGCAGCGCGCAGATCGAACGTAAGACCGGCGAGACCGAGATCGAGCTCAGCCTCGAGCTCGACGGACAGGGGCGGGGCGAGCGCGCCACCGGGGTCGGCTTCTTCGATCACATGCTCGATCTGCTCGCTCGCCACGGGCGCATGGACCTCGAGCTGCGCGCGTCGGGCGACCTCGAGACCGGGGCGCACCACACCGTCGAGGACGTGGGCATCTGCCTCGGTCAGGCGCTGGACCGGGCTCTCGGTGATCGGGCGGGGATCACCCGCTACGGACAGGCCACGGTGCCCATGGACGAGTCGCGGGCCTCGTGCGCGATCGACATCTCGGGACGCGGGCTGTGTGCCTTCACGGCCGTGCTCCCCCCGGGGGCGATCGGGAACTTCGACCATGAGCTGAGCGAGGAGTTCTTTCGCGCCCTGGCCGCCAATGCCAAGCTGACGCTGCACGTGACCGTGGAGGCGGGGAGCAACGCCCACCACATGATCGAGGCCGCCTTCAAGGCGGTGGCTCGCGCCCTGCGCACGGCGGTGACGATCGATCCGAGCGAGCCCGGTGTGCCCAGCACCAAGGGGACGCTGTCATGAGCACGCCGCCGCAGATCGCGATCGTCGACTACGGGATGGGGAACCGCCGATCTGTCCAGAAGGCGCTCGAGCACGTCGGCGCTCAGGCGCAGATCACCCGCGACCCCGGCCAGATCGAGGCCGCCGACGGGGTCGTGGTGCCCGGGGTCGGGGCCTTTCCCCTGGCCATGCGCAACCTCGCGGCGCTCGGCCTGGACACGGTGCTGCACGCGGTGGCGGCGGCCGGGCGGCCGCTCTTGGGGATCTGCCTGGGGATGCAGGTTCTCTTCGAGGGCTCTGAGGAGTTCGGGACCACCCCGGGCCTGGGCCTGATTCCCGGCTCGGTGACCCCGCTGAGCGCCCCGGGCTTGAGAATTCCGCATATCGGCTGGAACGAGGTCCGGTTCGAGCAGCCCTCGCCGCTCACCGCCGGCCTGCCCGAGGCGGGCTGCGCCTTCTACCACGTGCACTCCCTGGCCGCGCGCCCGAGCGAAGCCGGTGACGTAGTCGCCAGCACCGAATACGGCGAACGCTTCGCGACCATCGTGGCTCGCGGCTCGGTGCTCGGAGTCCAGTTCCATCCCGAGAAGTCATCCCGACCCGGCCTGCGCATGCTCGCGGGCTTCGTCGGGCTGTGCCGCAGCGCAACGGTCCCGGCTCAGCGGGCCAGCACTGTGCGCGCATGATCCTGCTGCCGGCGATCGACATCCTCGAGGGCAAGGCGGTACGGCTGCGGCGGGGGGAGTTCGATAACAAGACGGTCTACGACGCTGATCCGCTCGACGCCGCCCGGCGTTGGGTGCAGGCAGGCGCGCGGTGGCTACACGTCGTCGACCTCGACGGGGCGCGCGACGGCGAGCCCGCCAATCTCGAGCATGTCCGGCGGATCGCCACCGAGGTCGGTGTCCCGGTCCAGGTGGGGGGCGGACTGCGCAGCGCCGAAGCCGTCGACGCGGCCCTGGAGGCCGGGGCGACGCGGGTGGTGCTGGGTACGGCGGCCTTCCGCGACCAGGACTTCCTTGACGAGACCGTGGCTCGACATCGAGACCGCGTGGTGGTGTCGGTCGACGCCCGCGCGGGGCGGCTGGCCGCCGCTGGCTGGACCGAGCAGACCGAGATCCCGGTGGCGGCCGTGTTCGAGACGCTCGGGCGCCGCGGAGTGACGAAGTTCGTCTACTCGAGCATCGAGCGCGATGGAACCCTGATTGGACCCGACCTGGACGACATCCGCCAGGTGGCGGCGGTCGTGCGGGGGACGTTCCTGTACTCCGGAGGCATCTCCAGCGCCGAGGATCTCGGCGCGCTGGCGGCGCTGCGCCAGGTCAACCTGACCGGGGTGATCGTCGGCAAGGCCCTCTACGAGGGCCGCTTCGACGTGCGGGCCGGTCAGATGGCATTGGGCGGTTGATGCACTACAAACGCGTGATCCCGTGCCTCGACGTCAACGGTGGACGGGTGGTCAAGGGCATCGGCTTCGTGGATCTGCGCGACGCCGGTGATCCCGTCGAGCTGGCCGCGCGCTACGACGCCGCGGGGGCCGACGAGCTGGTGCTGCTGGACATCACCGCCACCTCCGATCGGCGTGAGACGGTGGTCGAGCTGGCGCGTCGCGCAGCTGACGAGGTGTTCATCCCGTTCACGATCGGCGGTGGGATTCGCTCGGTTGCCGACGCCCAGGCGGTGCTGGACGCCGGAGCTGACAAGGTTTCGGTCAACTCAGCCGCCCTCGCCCGCCCTGGGCTCCTCGACGAGTTGGCGGCGACCTTCGGTGCTCAGTGTGTGGTGCTGGCCATCGATGCCAAGCGGCGGCCGGCGGCCGGCTGGGAGGCCTACGTGGCCGGCGGCCGCACCCCGACGGGGCGCGACGCCGTGGCCTGGGCGCGGGAGGGGGTGCAGCGCGGGGCCGGAGAGATCCTGCTCACCAGCATGGATCGCGATGGCACCAACTCTGGCTACGACCTGGAGCTGACCGAGGCCGTGTCCGCCGCGACCAGCGTCCCGGTGATTGCCTCGGGAGGGGCGGGAAACCTGGCTCACCTGAGCGACGCCCTACGGGTGGGCGCCGACGCGGTGCTGTGCGCCTCAATTTTCCATTACGGCCATCACACGGTGGCCGAGGTCAAGGCGTACCTGGCCGATGCCGGCGTGGCCGTGCGCCCGGTCAGCCCCGGCTGAGGCGTCCGGGGGCGTTTCGCCGGCGCGGCTCAGCCAGCCGTCGCGGTCCCGGTCACCCGGCTCTCGCAGGCCTGGGCGGGCGAGTGGTAGGCGAACGAGTACGGGCTCTTGACCGACTTGCCCTTGGAGACGAAATCGTCGAGGTAGGTCACCTTGGCGTGCAGGCCGTCGGCTGAGAACTGACCGCTGAGGGCGAAGTAGTTGGTGCCGGCCGAGTTGACCCGCTTACCGGTCCCACCGAACCTACCGTGCCTGATCTTCAGCGAAGCGGCGGTGATCGTGGAGCTGCCGGCTCCGCAGTAGTAGAGGTAGCGCCCGCGAAAGTCGAGGACGCGCGAGCGGTTTTGTGAGATCCGGAAGGAGATCTTCTGGGCCGCGCCCGGGGCGGCGCGCCAGCGGGGACCGTTGTTGAAGACGTCCAGACCGCTGCCGCGGTAGGTCGCCGAGGCTCGGGGCGCGGCGAGCACCGAACTCGCTCCCAGGATCGAGCCGAGGGCGATGATGCTAAGTACGGCTGACGTCAACTTGGGCATGAATTCGGCGGATGGACTTGACCCTGGAAGGGTGATCCTTGCAGTCGGTGCCCCGATTCACAAATCGGTGGCAGCCTGGCGGGCGTGTGAACGCCTCTGACAGGGAACGACAGAGCACGAGCAGCTGCTCGGGCCACATTGGCCAATCATGCGGTTATGTTGAGTCGCGCTTGTCAGCAGCCGCGGTTAGGCGGCTTCTTCGACGTAGCCGGCTGCCGCGCACGTATCGCAGTACGCGGCCGGAGGGACCCGAGGCTCGTAACAGCCCGGGCGACAGCACGTGGACGACCGCTTGGGTCGACCACGGCCGATACGGGCGGCAGCGGCATCCTTGAGCTCCTCGCGCATGCGATCAAGCTCAGCCGCGTGATCCGCACAGAAACGGCGGCCCTTTTCGGCCGGACTCTGACAATGGCTTCCACTACGACAACGCATAGACCTATAATGATAGCAAGACGCCTGGCGTGCCCGGGGCAGGAGCGGTCAGTCGCGGCCGTTTTACGGGCTACTTCTTGCCCGGCTGTCGTCGATGTCGCGCCACGGAGCGGTGCTTGGTCGCGCTCGCGTGGGGCCGTCGGCGGGGCCGGCGAGCCTGTCGGTGGCGGACCGGTGCGTGCCTGGCAGCACCCGGCAGCAACTGGTAGATCATGCTGTAGCCGTCGAGATACAACGCGTGGTAATCGGCCACTACGGGGGTGAAATCGCCGTCCGGGAAGGAGAACACCGGACGTCCCGTGGCAACGTCGAGGCCGAGCGTCTTGCGGATGGTCAGGGCGGAGAGGTAGACGACGTTGCCGATAACCGTCGCCGCGCCGGAAATCCGCCCTCCCGCGGGGTGGCTCCAGCGCACCGCCCCGGAGCGGGCGTTGAAGGCGTAGAGGTTGCCGTCATAGGAGCCGACGTATACGGTCGGCCCAAGACCAGGCGGGTCGGCGACGGCCGCCGAGGCGTACACGTAGGCGCCGGTGCCCGTGGCCCAGGCCAGGGCACCGTCGCGGGCCCCGAACGAGTACACGCGACCATCGGTGTTGCCCATGTAGACCCGGCCGAAGGCGACTGCGGGGGTGGCATAGAACTGGCCTGAACCGAAGCCGAAGCGGGCTCCGCTGGTTCCCACCACCCACACCGGGTGCCCGTTGGCGGCCCGCACAGCGTAGGCGTGACCCGAGTAGTCGCCGAAGTACAGGACACCGTTGACGAGCGCGGGGCCGCCCTTGATCGCGCCACCGGCGTGGTATGTCCAGTCGACGTGTCCGTCACGCAGACGCAGGGCAGACAGGGTGCCGCTCTGATCGCCGAAGTAGACGGTCTGGCCGTGCACGATCGGCGAGGACTCGCTGCCGGCGGCGATCGGGTGCTTCCAGACCACCCGGCCGGTCTTCATCGAGAGGGCGACGAAGGCGCCGTCACCCGGCACCTGGCTGTGGTGGCTGACCGAGAGCACCGGCATGACGACCAGCCCGGCCTTGCCGGCCACAGCCGGCGATGCGGCGGCCAGCGTCCCGACCCTCCTGAACCACCGCACGCGGCCCGTAGTGGTGTTGAGGGCACGGGCGAGGCCATCATCACCAAGGACGAACATGGTGCCGTGGTAGATGACGGGCGAGAACTCGAGCAGCGCCCCGTTCTGAAACGTCCAGCCGACGTGCAGGGGCGGGTGCAGGCGCGCCGGGGCTTTGAAATCGCGGGTCCGCCCGGCGTCGTAGCCATACCAAGGCCACTGGAAGTTGTTGAGCACCTGGCGCTTCTTGGGTGCCGTCGTCGTCGTCGCCGTGCTGGCGGGCGAGGTGAACTGGAGATTTGGGTGTGAGACGTTGCCCGGGGCGTGGGTGAGCACAAAGGCCACCACGCCCCCGGCCACGAGCAGGACGACCGCTGCTGCGAGGAGCCCGCGCCGCAGCCGTCGCCGCGGAACGGGACTCGGCATGGCGAGCATGGTAGTGGCGAGCATTCAAAGGCGCCGAGCGCGATCATGGCTTGAGTGCCGACCCCGGATCCCGCCCGCCTCCTCGAGCGCTTTCACGCGCTCCCCGCCGCCCAGCCGCTCGACGCCCGGCTGCAGCCAGGGTCGGCCGACCTTCACCTGGTGGGGGGCGCGGTCCGGGACCTGATCCTGGGACACGAGCCCCGCGAACTCGATCTCGTGGTCGAGAACGAGCTCGAGCCGGTGGTCCGCGCCCTGGACGGCGAGGAGCGTCAGTTCGCCAGGTTCGGAACGGCAACCATCAGGCGAGACGGCTTCATCTATGACGTGGCCCGGGCGCGCCGCGAGACCTACGAGCGCCCCGGCGCCCTGCCGACCGTGGCCCCCGCCGATCTGGCCAGCGATCTGCGTCGCCGCGACTTCACGGTCAACGCGATCGCGCTGGGGGTGTACGGCGCGGCCCGGGGCGGACTGATGGCCGCCGAGCACGCCTTCGAGGACCTGGACGCGGGGCAGCTCCGGGTTCTGCACCCGGCGAGCTTTCTCGATGACCCGACGCGATTGCTGCGCCTGGCCCGCTACGCCAGCCGGCTCGGATTTCAGGTCGAGTCGGCCACGCTCGGCCTCGCGCAGGCCGCGGTCGCGTCCGGCGCTCTGCAGACCGTGAGCGGCAATCGTCTCGGCGCCGAGTTGCGCCTGGCCGCTGCCGAAGCCGACCCGGTGGCCGCGCTCGCCGCGCTGGGCCCGCTGGGGCTCGACGCCGCCCTGGCCCCGGGGTTCGGCCTGTCCGAGCCCGAGCCCGCCCGGCGTGGGCTGGAGCTGCTCCCGGGTGACGGCGACCGAGCCGCGCTGGTTATCGCCGCCGCGGCACTCGGTATGGACCCGGCTGACCTCGATCAGCTGCTCGGCCGCCTGGCCTTCTCCGCCCCGAGTCGCGAAACCATCCGGACGGCCGCGCTGAGCGCGCCGGGGCTCGCCGACGCCCTGGCCACGGCCGCCACGAGCTCGGCCGTCGCGGCCGCGGTGGGAGGGGCCCCGGCTGAGGC
>JBAVWI010000258.1:0-13310 GCA_049697735.1 Solirubrobacteraceae bacterium | reverse complement strand
CCCCCAAAGGCGGGTCCATTTTCGGCTCATGGCTGGTCGCTGGCGACTCGCCGATCGGCCGCACCTCAGCCTACGTAGGAACAGCACCTGCCAACCAGCGCCGGGCGCCGGGTGCGCATCCGAGGTTCTCGCTCTGTCCTACTAGGGCGACCTGTCTCCCTCGCTTGACGGGCGGTGCTTGCCGGAAGAGAATCGGGCTACATATCTCTGGTTCGTCCTAGGAGGCCTCATGTCTTGGAAGCTCAAGGGGTCATATTTTGAGACGTGCTCGTGCGACGTAGTGTGTCCGTGCACGGCATCGCTCGCACTTGGCGCGACACACGATCGGTGCAAGGTCACGTTGGTGTTCAACGTGAAGGATGGCGACGTAGAGGGGACCGACGTGAGCGGCCTGACGGTCGCTGCTGTCGCGGATACCCCGAAGGTGATGAGCGACGGCGACTGGCGACTGGGCGTGTTCATCGATGCGGCGGCCTCTGACGAACAAGCCGAGAAGCTCGGTGCCGTGTTCTCAGGAGCGGTGGGCGGCCCGATGGAGGCGCTCGGGCCGCTGGTGGGAGAGAACCTCGGAGTGCAGCGCGCTTCGATCGAGGTTCAGGAGACGGGCCTGCGGCATTCGGTCCGGATCGGGGACGCGGTGGACTTCGAGATCGAGGACGTCGTGCCTTTCGGGGTGCAGACCGGCGAGCCGGTCAGGGTCACGGGCATCTTCCATCCTGCTGGCTCTGAGCTGACGGTGTCGCGGGCAACGCGGTCAAAGATCGACGCGTTCGGGATTCAGTACGAGGGAAACTCGGCCTTCTCGACATCGCAGTTCTCGTGGGCGGCGTGAGCGCGACGGCATCCCCCGCGCTCGGTGGGCAGCGCTCGGACAGATCCGAACTTGCGGCGGCTTTCGCTGCCGTCCGCTCACGACTCGGTCTCGTCGTCCTGTTGCTGGCCCTGGCCGCACTCGCGTGGTGGTCGACGGCCGACCGGATGGCCGGGATGGACGCCGGCCCCGGCACCGACCTGGGCGCGCTCGGCTGGTTCCTGGGCATCTGGGTGGTGATGATGGCGGCGATGATGTTCCCGTCGCTCGCCCCTACCGTGGCGCTCTACGCGGGGATGACGCAACGGCGCGGGCCGGTCCGCCCGCTGCTGTTCGCGGGCGGGTATCTGCTCGTGTGGGGTGCCGCCGGCCTGGGAGCGTACGGCGTGTTTCGCCTCGGCCGAAGCCTGATCGGAGGCGACCTGGCCTGGAGCAGCGGGGGGCGTTGGTTCGCGGCCGGCGTACTGGCTCTCGCCGCGCTCTATGAGCTGACGCCGCTCAAGAACGTGTGCCTGGCAAAGTGCCGCAGCCCTCTGGGCTTCTTGGTCGGAACCTGGCGCGACGGGCGCCGCGGCGCCCTGGAGATGGGTTCGCGGCATGCCGGTTGGTGTTTGGGCTGCTGCTGGGCCCTGATGGCCGCGCTGTTCGCTCTCGGGGTGATGAGCCTTACATGGATGGCACTGGTGGCAGCACTCATCGCGCTTGAGAAGATCGTGCCGTGGCGACGTGGGGTGACCTGGGGTACAGCAGCCGTGCTGCTGGGCCTCGCGATTGCGGTCCTTGCCGCACCCCGTGCGGTCCCCGGGCTCGTCGTCCCGGGCGGCGGGCACCCGGCCATGGCGGCTGGTAAGGCAATGCCGTAGCCAGGCCCGGGGTTGACTGAGGGGTGCACCCGACCGACCTCAGCGAGGGCGGCCGGATGTCACGGGCGTCCGCTCGCGCTCGCCGGGGTGGGGTGATCTCATGGATGTAGGCCGAGACGACGGCTTCAGCCAAGATCCGGGCGCGGTGACTGGCGGTGGAACTGGCGGGCTTGGTGATCAGGCTGGACATAAGGCTCCTTGGGTAATGGCAGCCCAGTGGAGTGGGCGTTTCGATGAGGGAGTTGGGGGCTTACGGGTCAGGCGGCCTGTCGCTCGAGCGCCGACTCGAGCTCGGGGGCGGCCAGCGGATCTGGCTCAAAGGCGAGGTCCAGGTCGCTGCGCCGGGGCGGCCGCAACAGGGTGAGCGCACCGACGACGCCGATGGCCACGCTCCCTGCGCCGATGGCGAAGGCGAGGTGATAGCCGCCGAGCAACGATCCGACGAGCGCGTGGTGGGTCGCCTCCAGGGCGTGGGTGTGATTGGTGGCGATCGTGCCGAGCACGGCCAGGCCGAGCGCTCCGGCGACCTGTTGGGAAACGTTGACGATCCCTGAGCCGAGTCCGGCGTCGGCAGCCGGGACGTCGGCCATCGCGATCGAGAGGAGAGGCATGAACGCGCTTCCGATGCCCAGTCCGATGGTGAAGTAGGCGAAGAAGATCGTCGGGAAGAAGCTCGTCTCAGCGCCCACGGTGGTGAGCAGGCCGAGACCGACGATCACCGTGAGCATGCCGGCGATCAGCACCGACATGGCGCCAAACCGGTTGACCAGACGAGCGGTGATCCCGAGCGACAGAGCGCCGACGGTGATCGTCCAGGGCAGGAAAGCCAGACCGGTCTGCAGCGCCCCGTAGTGCAGGACGTGCTCAAGGTAGAGCGTCCCGAGGAAGAAGGTCGAGTACATCCCGGTGACGAGAAATCCGCGTACGAGGCTCGAACTGACCAGGCCGCGCACGCGCAGGACGCGCAGCGGCATGATCGGGTTCGCGACCCTGGCCTCGAGGATCAGGAAGGCGGCCATCAGCACGACGGCGAGGGCGCCGAAGCCGAGCACCGAGCTCGAACCCCAGCCGCTCGCGCTGGCATGCACGATGGCGTAGATGGCGGTCATGAGGGAGGAGGTGACAAGCAGCGAACCGAGCCAGTCGACGCGCCCCGTGGCGCCGAGGACCTCGTCGTTGGGGATCAGGACCCGGGCGAGGGCGATGGTGGCCAGCCCGATGGGCAGATTGACGAAGAAGATCCAGTGCCAGCTGAGGATCTGTGTCAGAGCGCCCCCGGCGAGCAGGCCGAGCGACCCACCGGCGACAGCGACGAACACATAGGCGCTCATCGCCCGAGCACGGTCAATCGGCTCGGGGAACTCGGTGACGATGATCGCGAGGATCACCGAGGCCTGAACCGCAGCGCCGATGCCCTGGACGAACCGGGCCGCGATAAGCGCACCCTGGTCGGGCGCCAGCCCGCACACGGCGGAGGCAGCGGTGAAGAGGATCACACCGGCGAGGAAGACACGCTTGCGGCCGAGCAGATCGCCGAGCCGGCCGGCGAGGAGCAGGAAGCTGCCGAAGGTGACAAGGAAGGCGTCGATGACCCAGGTGAGGTTGCCCTGGGTGAAGTGAAGGTCACGCTGGATGGCCGGGAGAGCGACGTTGACGATCGTCGTGTCGAGCACGATCATCAACTGGGCCAGGCAGACGACCCCCAGCGCCAGCCAGCGGCGACGGTCACCGGACACGGAAGACAGAGAAAGACGGTGCATAAATGAGTCCCAGATGAGGAGATCGGTGGTAAACTGGAGGAACCCTCCGATACTAAGTGGAGGCTGCCTCCGGAACAGACTATAGCGGAGGCCCCCTCCGGTTTGTCAAGCGAATCATGCTAAATCCATCTCTGGCCACGACCGACCCGGCCGCCAAGTCCCTTCCGCACCGCCCCAAGCGTGCCGATGCGCGGCGCAACTACGACAAGGTCGTCGCGGCCGCACGGGACGCCTTCGCCGAACGCGGCACCTCGACCTCGCTGGAGGAGATCGCGCGGCGCGCCGAGGTCGGGATCGGCACTCTGTATCGCAACTTCCCCAGCCGCCAGGCCCTGCTCGAGGCCGTCTACGTCGACGAGGTTGACGATCTCTGCCGCTCGGCGGGCGAGCTCGACGGCCTTGCACCGTGGGAGGCATTCGCGGCGTGGGTCGACCGGTTGGTCGGCTATCTGGTCACCAAGCAAGCTCTGGCCCAGGAACTGCTCGAGTACTTCGACCGTGATGCGCCGCTCTTCGCAACCTGCCGAGCGGCGCTGTTCAGCGCTGGCCAACCACTGCTCGATCGCGCCCAGCAGGCCCACGCCGTGCGGGCCGACACCAACCTCTCGGAGATCATCCAGATCGTCGGGGGGATCGCCAAGGTCCCGGCCGCCGAGCCCGATCAGACCAAGCACATGCTCCTGATCGCGCTCGACGGTCTGCGCTACCGGCCAGCCGAGGCATAGCCCGGCGCCAGCTCAGACCCGGGCGGCAAGTCTCCAAGCCTGCGCCAGCTCAGACCCGGGCGGCAGCTCTCCAAGCCCGGTAGGCGCGTGATGGGCATGGCCTAGCCTGGCGGACCCGGCGTGTGCATCATCGGCGCAGGGTCTCTTACCTACTCATCGTTGCTGTCAGTTGCGGGCGAGGTCCGCGAAATTACCCGCTGAGGGTGATGTCGACTCACCCCGTGGCGCGTGAACCTTCCAGCCGTCTGCAGACCGTGGACCGCTCGGACGGCGGTACCGCGGAGCACAAACTCGTTTGTGTTCCTGGCGACGGACCGCCGGCAGAGCCCGTCGGCAACCGCCGGCGAACCCTAAACACGATGCAGTGAAGGAGAAGGAAAATGCTATTTGGATTGATTCCCACCGAAACCGCGCCGCGAGCCAGGTACAGGTTCGTGGCCGGCGGCGCAGTCGCGCTTGGTGTGGCGGTGCTTGCCGTGATCGTGCTGGCCGCGGTCGGCGCGTTCAACGGCTCGCCGACCACGGTCGGCACGGTTCAGCTGCACCTGGCGGCCAATACGACCCCGGCTGGAGCTACCGCGCAGGACCCGTTCGGCTCTCCCGGGACCAAGACTGACTACAGCGTCCCGTCGCCGCCCGGCGAGTCCACATTGGTGCCGACGATCGGCACCAAGACGACCCAGCGGCTGTTTGGAACGGACCCGTATCAGGAGGCAGTGTCGGTTACGCAGCACATCTGGCCGGCCGCGATCGCCTCCAACGCACCGGGCGAGACCGACAATGTCCCTGACCGGCCATGGGGTCTGACCCTGTTGACCACAAATGACCCGCTGACCGCGATCACCGCGACGCCGTTGATCCACTTCCCGGATGACGCGCCGGTCCTGTACGTGACACCCAACGGGATCCCCAAGGTCACCGCGGATGAGATCAAGCGCCTGGGCGACACCGGCATCGTGCGCTACCACAACGTGGACGCGTTCCTGGTCGGTGCCGCTGCCAACCCCGCGGTCGAGAAACAGCTCACGGCGATGGGGCTGAAGTACTCCGCCGTCACCGCTCCGAGCATCCCCGCGCTGGCCAACACCGTGGACAAGCTCTACGGGAGTATCCAGAACCCGGACAACGGCGTGCCCGGGATGGGTGGCGGCGCGACGATGGGCGGCGGCCCGGAGAACGTGATGATCGGGTCCATGCAGGGCAGTGACTACCAGTACATTCTGCCGGCGACGCACTGGGTCGCCCACATGGCCACAGGCCTGTTCTGGGTGAACCGGAACTCGGTGCCGGCGGCGACGATCGCCGGGCTGCAGAGGCGCGGTGGACACGCGAACATTTACCTGTTCGGTGGTCCGCAGCAGATCTCGGCGTCGGTGGCCAAGCAGCTGTCCCAGTACGGCAATGTGGTGCGGATATCCAACAACGACAACGTCGCGTTCAATACCAATCCGGTCGACACGCCGGTCGAGACGGCGATCGCGTTCGCGAAGATGTGGGATCCGGGCGGCATGGTCGGCTGGAAGATCACCGGGCCCGGCCACGGGTTCACGCTGGTCAACGAGAACGACTGGCAGGCCGCGGTGGCCTCGGCTCCGCTGTCGCATCTGGGCTTCCACGCCCCGCTGCTCATGACCCCGAGCTCGAGCACGCTTCCCACACAGCTGGACGCGTACTTCAGTTCCGTTGCGCCGACGTATGCCAATACGCCGGCCGACGGTCCGTACAACATGACGTACGTGATCGGAAACTGGAATCAGCTCACCTGGTCTCTCCAGGCGCACGTCGATTACATCTCAGAGATGAGTAACCGTCGCATCTGGAAGCAGAACACGGGCGGGACTTACAGCGGCACCCAGCCCTCCGGTAGTTAGCCGAGAGCGGCTGATTAGAAACGCCCGCGACCGGCGGTGGGAATGACATTCCATCGCCGGTCGCTTGTTTCGCGCAACTCAAGGCGCCCGGCCAGAAACCGGCACCGAGCCTATCCGTCGGCCTGAGTGCCATTGACAATTGCCCGACTCGGGTGAGGCGAACTCACCCTCAAGCAAGAGAGAGTTTCAGCATGAAAAGCTTCGGATTGTTCCTCGACTTCCATCTGACATCATGAGCACGTCGACGGCTCCGCCTCGTGCGACGGCACGGCAACATACGACATGGGGGGTGGCGACCCGGGTGCGGGTCTACTTTGCCTCCGACAGCCGCCGCGCTTTCCAGACGGCGTTGGGACTGATCTGGCTGCTGGACGGCGCGCTGCAGTTCCAGTCATTCATGTACTCCAGCGGCTTTTTGGAGTTGGTCAAAGGGGTAGCGGCGGGACAGCCGCAGTGGTTGGCGAGCACCGTTGACGCGGGGACAGATGTCGCCCGGGTCAACCTGACTGTGTTCAACACGCTGTTCGCCCTCATCCAGGTGTCAATCGGGCTCGGACTCCTGTGTCGGCGGACGGTCAAACCAGCGCTGGCCCTGTCCTTTGCCTGGGCTCTGGTCGTCTGGTCAGTCAGCGAGGGGTGCGGCATGCTGTTCGCCGGCTCAGCCAACCCAATCACGGGCGCGCCCGGGGCGGTCCTGCTCTACGCGCTCATCGGCTTCCTCGTGTGGCCCGGCGAGCGTCCGGGCGGGTTGCTTGGCCTTCGCGGCGCCAGAGCCGCCTGGGGCGCGCTGTGGCTGGTCATGGCGTGGACGTGGCTGCTTGCCGCGAACAGCAGCGCCAACGCGACAGCGACGGCGATCACGGCAGCGCCAGGCGCAGGCTGGCTGCACAACCTTCAGAGCAACGTCGCCACCGCCGCGCGGGGCCACGGCCTGGTCATCGCGGTTGTGCTCGCGCTGCTCTCCGCCGCGATCGGCGTGGCCGTGTGGAAGAACTGGCAGCCAAAGCCGTTTTTGTGGCTTGCCATCGAACTCAACCTGGTCTACTGGGTGGTCGGCCAGGGATTCGGCGGAATCTTCTACACCGGGTCGGCAACCGACCCCAACGCGGGACCGCTGTTTGTGTTGCTAGCGCTGGTGCTCTACTCGCTGACCCGCATCCCGGACTCCGTGCAACCGCCGACGTCGCGGCCTTGATCACCCGGCGGTCGCGGTACCCGGCGCTTGGTCGGTAGCGTTGCCGGAGGCTCGCCTACGCTGCGACAGCCTCTGGCCTAATGCCGAGAACGCGCTATGAGCAGATCGGGGATGGGTACGCGCTCACTCGCCGCGAGGACCCGGCGTATGCGCGACTAATTGCCCTAGCCCTGGGAGAAGCGCGCACGGTGGTCAACGTCGGAGCCGGCAGCGGCTCCTATGAGCCTCGCGATCGCTATGTGATCGCGATCGAGCCCAGCGACGTCATGTCCGCTCAGCGACCCCAGCAGCTCCCGCCCGCGATTCGTGGCACCGCTGGCGATCTGCCGCTGCGCGACAAGAGCGTCGATGCCGCGATGGCGATCTTGACGATCCACCACTGGGACGAGGAGCAGGAGCGCGGCGTCCGCGAGCTGCGCCGGGTGTGCCGTGGCCCGGTGCTGATCATGACCTACGACCACCGTGTCAGCGGCGAGATGTGGCTCATGAAGGATTACCTCCCCGAGGTCGCAGAACTGGATCGCAGGATCTTTCCCAGTTGCCAGCGGATCGGCGACTGGCTCGGGGGCGCCACGGAAGTCCAGGTCCTGGAGGTTTCTCGTACCACGCAGGACTGGATGCTGGGATCGTTCTGGGCCCATCCCGAACGGGTCCTCGACCCGCAAGCGCGGGCCGCCACTTCTGGATTTGCCCGGATGCAGCCCGAAGTCGTCAATCGCGTCGTCAGCTCAGTGCAAGCCGACCTTCAAAGCGGTGCCTGGGATCAGCGACATGGGCACCTCCGAGACCAGCAAGCGCTCGACGTCGGCCTGCGCCTGATCGTCAACCTGCCCTAGGTCGCGATCGCTGAGCTGGGCTGAAGGGGACCGCACGCCAAGGCGGTGGCGGCCACCCAGGTACGTGAGGGGCTACGATGGGTCTTCGCAGGGATGCCGGATGACCGAAAGGCACGGATGGCGGTAAAAGATCTCGCGCTTGAAACCGGCAACCACGTCGTCCAGTTCTACGAGCACGAGTCCGAGCTCGCCCAGACGGCTGGGAGGTATCTGAGCGACGCCGCTCAGGCTGGCGCGGTGGCTATAGGGATCGCCACCGAGGCTCATCGCCACGCGTTTGTGGCCGAGTTTGAGGCTGCTGGAGTCGATTCGGCCAAGGCCCGCCGCGACGGCAGGCTGATCTTGCTCGACGCGGCCACCACGCTGGCCAGCTTCATGCCCGAAGGCCGGATCGACCGCGAGCAGTTCCGCCAAGTGGTCGGTTCCGTCATTCGCCAAGCCGGTGAGACGGGGAGGCCAGTCCGTGCCTACGGCGAAATGGTGGCGCTGCTCTGGGACGCCGGCGACGTGCTGGCAACGATCGAGCTTGAGAAGTTGTGGAACGAGCTCGGGCGTGAGCTTGAGTTCTCTTTGCTGTGCGGCTATCACAGCCAGTCTGTCCAGGAGGACGAGCACGCGGAGGCGTTGCGGCAGGTCTGTCATCTCCACTCCGCTGTTTTGCCCACGCCAGCCCACGACGATTCCGACGCGTGGCGTTCAGCCGGCACCGAGGTCTCGGCCCAGTTCCCGGCCGAGCGGGACGCGCCACGCTCTGCCCGTCACTTTGTCGCCGACGCTCTCGGCCGCTGGGGCTACGCCGACGGTCTGGTCGACGACGCCAAACTTCTGGTGACCGAGTTGGCAACCAACGCGGTTGTACACGCCCGATCAACGTTCTCTGTCGTGGCCCGCACCGGGGGGCCGGGGGTACGCGTCTCGGTCCACGACGCCAGCCCCGTCGAGCCGACGCTGCGCGACGGCGACCCCACGGCGCAGTCCGGCCGTGGACTGCAGCTCGTCGCCGCGCTTTCCGCCAGCTGGGGCGTCGACGTCACCGCCGAAGGCAAGACCGTCTGGGCGGAGCTTCACCCCTAACCGTCGCGAGAGATGTTTCCCGCCGCCGGGGGTCACCGGGGGTGGCCGCTTCCTAGTTCGTGCTGACGCCGGGGTTCTCAGGGTTCCCCCAGCCAACTCTTGTCCTCCCCTCACACTCGCCGTCCATCGTGGAGAGCACGAGTTAGCTGCCTGAAGAGAGCGGAGCCATCAATGAACGACTACGACCGAACGACCTTCCACGAGACGAGCCCTCAACCCACACGTCGATCAAGGGCACGGCGGCTGCACCGGGACAAACGGAAGGGATGGATCGTGGCCGCTGCGCTAAGCGTTCCCGCGATCGGACTGGCCGGCTGCGCGGGCACATCCACGCCGGCGACCGCCGCGTCCCCCGCGCCAGCAGCGCACGGCGCGTCCTCCAGCAGCTCCACCCGGGGTCCTGGATTCGGCCACGGAGGATCCAACGCTCGATCTGGACCCGCGGCGGGGGGGTCGTCCGGCAAGGTGAGCAGCGTGTCCAAGTCGAGTTTCACACTCCTTACCTCGGCGGGTCAGAAGGTGGCCGTCAAGGAGACGTCCGCCACGGCATACGAGAAGGGGACGAGTTCGACCTCGGCGAGTGCCGTCACCACAGGCCAACCGGTCCTCGTGCTGGGCATCACCAACGGTACGACCATCACTGCCACACAGGTCACCGTGCGCCCGACAGGCACGGGATCGGCGCCGTCGTGGGCGGGAAAGGTGGTTCCCTTCCGTCGGGGTGCAACCAGCAAGTCCAAGCAGGCGGGCAAGATCCCGGCGGGCTACAGTCAGGGCTCCGGGACGATCGTCAGCGGAACGGCAGCCAACAAGGCGACGAAAGCCGCGCTGGCCGTCTACCCCGGGGGCGTCGTCGACCGTGTTGTGAAACTCAGCAACGGCGAGTACGAGGTCCACAACATCGGCGTCAACTGGCCCCACCACATCTTCGTCAGCCAGAACTTCAAGGTGGTCGGCGCCAACTAGGTGTCATGGGCCGGCGATAGCGCCGGCGGACGACCCGGCACCCACGACCACGAGCACGAGTCCACAAGCCAGAGACGGCGATTGCGCGCGCAGAGACGGCAACGACATCGGCGCGGAGACTATCCGCTGAGCAGGCGGGCAGAATACGGCTGCCTGTCAAGGCATGCTGGCGCCGATCACGGTGCGGGCCGCCCGGCCAGCTTCTGCTCGAGTGCATCGATGCGGTCCAGCACCGTCCGGATGCCGCCGGCGGTGTGCTCATCCAAGCGGTCCATGACGATTTCGGTGTCTGCGAACTCCTTGTTGGCGCGAGCGTCAGATGCTGCAGCTTGCACGGTCTGACCGACCATGATGATGCTCAGGAGAACTAGCTGCAGGAAGGTTTGTGCGATCCACGAGATGAGCGCTGGACGGCCTGCTTTGATCGCATCCGGCAAGCTGATCAGGGCGATGATGCCAAACAGGTAGGCGCACGCCATGGTGCCTACGCCGCGCGTGATCAGCACAGCGACCTTGGCGTTAAAGCCCTCGACCTCGCCGATGGCCTTCTTGATCTCGCTCGGCTTGGGCATTACGACGCGCGGGAGATATTGGCGCGTGTGGGTGGGCGGTTCAGTCATCTGTGCTCCTCACTGGTGAGTTGCTGAGTCCCGCATCGTCTGATCGGGCAGCTGTCGCGGGCTGGCCAGCTGTCGGACCGGGCTTTCGCGTCCGCCCGCTCTCCCCCTGCCTCGCCGTGCTCGATCGGGAACAGCCGATCTGCGCTCCCGTGGATCACCAGCGTTGACGCAACGATCGAGGAGAGTGGGTCGCCCGTTCGCTCGTGGGCCGGGATCGAGTTGTGATTTTGTACCGCCGGAAAGGCGGGTAGGTGACCGAGCGGCCGGTATCGCGATGGTCGTAGCGGATCACGAAGCGCCGACCAGCGGCGAGCATCCGGCAAAAGCCCTCCTCCCACCAGAGCATCGACGCGCCGATCCGCATGATCAGGAGCATCGGCGGGTCGGCCGGGTCGCCGAAGGACTCCGTGCAAAGCTCCACACCGCTCGTGTCAATCATTCGTTCCGTCATGCTGCTCCGTCGCCGATCGCCTCGGGTCCCTGGCACGCCACCCTTGCCTATCAGAGAGCGACGTAGGAAGCGATCAGCGTGCCAGGATCGGCCTGATCGCGCTCGGCCTCAGGAGCACCTTCATCGGGTGGCTTGGCCGACCGCGAGCAGGTTGCCTTCGGGCCTCTCTCCACGGACCACAGCGGGCTAGACGGACCAAAGGGCTTGCGTGGGTGAGAGGCGTGCCGCGCGTAGGGCGGGGATGAGCCCGGCGACGGCGCCGATGATGAGGGACGCGGCGATGCCGCCGGCCCAGGCTTCGGTGGGAATGACGGTGGCCCAGTGCTTGGTGTGGGCGTAGACGACGGTGGCGGCGGCGCCGAGCGCGACGCCGACGACGCCGCCGAGCAGCCCGAGCAGGACGGCTTCGGAGAGAAACTGGGTGCGGATGTGGCCTTTGGTCGCGCCGAGGGCGCGGCGCAAGCCGATCTCGGAGCGGCGTTCGAGGACGGAGATGACCATGATGTTGGCCACACCGACCGCCCCGACTAAGAGGGCGACGGCGCCGAGGCCGAGGAAGAGGCCGTTGAGCGCGCTTTTGGCGTCGGCTTGGGCGACGAGGGCGTCGGATGGTTGGCTGACGTTGACCCCGCTGGGGTTCTCGGGGTTGGCGGTGGCGGCGAGGAGGTTGTCGACGGCGTTCACTCGCTCGTTGTGGGCGCGGAGATAGATGGTGGAGGGATGGCCGTCGAAGCCTAGGTATTTCTGTGCCGCGGGGTAGCCGACCAGGACAGCGGAGTCGAGGTCGGAGGCGAGCATTGCGGGTCTGAGCATGCCGGCGAGGTAGAACCATTGGCCGCCGACCCAGATGCGTTCGCCGGGGTACACGCGGTCGATCCCGAGCAGCCGGGCGCTGGTGGCGCCCACTACGGCGACGGGTTCTTGGGCGGTGGCGGCGTTGAGGTAATGGCCGTCGGCGAGGGTGGTGGCGAGGACCGGGAGAAGGTCCAGCGATGTGGCTTCGACGGTGAGGCCGTTGGTGTCAACCGAGGGGATGAAAGGGTTGCGGAAGGCGCCCACGCCCTTGACTGTCGCCGTGCTCTGCACCTGCTGGACACCGCCGATCCGGCCGATCATGCCCGGCGCCATGGTCGGCAGCTCGACGGTGCCGCCAGTGACGCTCTGGCCGTTGGTGGCAGTGAGTAGGTTGGTGCCGAGCTGGTTGATCTCGGCCAGCAGGCCGGCTTGGGAGGAGGCCGACAGGCCGAGCACGGCGACGATGGCGGCCACGCCGATGGCGATACCGAGAGCGGACAACCCGGCTCGTAACTTTCGTGTCCGTAGTCCGACGGTGGAGAGCCGGGTCAGGTCGGATAGCTGTAGTCGCCTCCGGGCCGGGGTGGCGGTGGCTGTAACGACGGCCCGGTGTCGGCGAGGATGCGGCCGTCGAGGAGCTCGACCTTGCGGGACATCCGCTCGGCGATGGCGTGGTCGTGGGTGATGACCACGATCGTCGAGCCGGCCTCGTGGAGCTGGCCGATCAGCGCCAGGATGGACTGCCCGGTCGCCTGGTCGAGGTTCCCGGTCGGCTCGTCCGCGAGCACGATGGCGGGCTCACCGACCAGGGCTCGGGCGATCGCGACGCGTTGGCGTTGCCCGCCCGAGAGCTGGGTGGGACGGGCATGGCGCCGCTGGGCCAGGCCGACCAGCTCGAGGGCATCGAGGGCCCGCTCGCGACGCTGCGTGAGGGGGATGCCGGCGTAGAGGAGCCCGTCAGCCACGTTGTCCAACACGGTCGAGTGCTCGGCCAGGAAGAACTGCTGAAAGACGAACCCGATCCGGGTCGCCCGCAGGTAGGCCACGTCCTCGTCGGCCATCGTGGCCACGTCGAGGCCGGTGATCCGCACCCGGCCGCTGGTGGGCCGGTCGAGGGTTCCCATCAGCTGCAGCAGAGTGGTCTTGCCCGACCCTGAGGGGCCGACGATCCCGACCAGCTCCCCCCGCCCAATGGTGAGGTTCACATCCCGCAGAGCCTGGACAGGCGGTTCGCCGGGATAGGTCTTGCTCACGCCGTCGACGTCGAGCACCGGTGCCCCGGGGCCGCCGATAGCGACGTCACTGCCGGCCGTGACCGCGTTGCTGTTTGGCGTGGGTGGGGG
>JBAVWI010000257.1:0-5852 GCA_049697735.1 Solirubrobacteraceae bacterium | reverse complement strand
GGGCCGGCGACCAGGGCGTGTCGCCCGAGGCCGGCGACCCGGGCGTGTCGCCCGAGGCCGGCGACCCGGGCATGCCGCCCGCCATTGACACCCGGCGCTACCGCTGGATGATCGGCATTTTCGGCCTGGCCATCGTGATCGCGGTCTCGATCTACCAGTTCGCCCAAAACGGGGTTGCCACCACCGGCGTGCCGCCCGGGCAGCGGTTGCACCTGTTCGCCGCGCCGCTGGCCAATACGAACCTGGTCGGCGATGCCAACCTCAACCCGCCCTGCACGCAGGCCCGCCACGACCCGCGCGCGCTCAACCTGTGCCTGATCCTGCGCCGCCGAGCCCTCGTGCTGGCCTTCTTCGTGATCGGCTCGACCGATTGCGAGAACCAGGTCAACGCGCTCCAGCAGCTCTCGAGCCGCTTCCCCGCCGACCGCGTCCAGTTCGCGGCCGTGGCGGTCAACGCCAGCCGACTTGAGGTTGCCGCCCTGATCCGCTCGCACCGCTGGACGATTCCGGTCGCCTATGACCGGGACGGATCGATCGGCAGCCTGTACGCCGTGGCCATTTGCCCGATGGTTGAGCTGGCCCGCCGGGGCGGAGTGGTGAGGGACAGACTGATCGGCGATCGCTGGCAGACCAGCGAGGCGCTCGCGCCGCGTGTGCAGGCCCTGCTGGGCTCGCGAGTGACGTCGCCATGACCCGGCCGGGCGGGGGTGGGGGGAGGAACTGGTGACCGAGCCGACCTCCACGCTGCGGCCCGCCGAGGGCTTCGTCGCTCCGTCGGTGCAGGCCGAGTTCCCGGGGCTGCGCCTGCAGTGGGCCACCACCCCCGCCCGCCGGTGCGATAGCCCACGCTCGGTTGTGCGCACGCTCAAGGAACTGTCCAACCGCTACCGCGGGGCGAGCGTCGTGAGCATGCGGACCAAACCGATTCCGCAGGCCTACCGGACGTTCTTTCGCCAGATCGGCCTCGACCCTGACGTTGACCGCATTCCCAGCGAGGAGGCGGCCGTGCAGCGCCTCCTCCACGGCGGCTTCCGCTCGGTCGAGCTGATCGCCGACGCCTGCCTGATCGCCTTGATCGAGACGGGGGTTCCGGTCTGGGCGCTGGATGCCGACCACGTCGACGCAGGCGGACTCGGGATTCGCACCACCACCGAGGCCGACGCCGCGCAGGCCCGGGTTGACGGTCGCTACCTGGAGCCGGGCACGCTCGCCGTGGTCGACGCCGCCACCGTGCACGGTTTGCTGTTCGCCGCGCCCGAAGCCGGCCGCGGCGTCGGCGCACGGACACAGCGCGTGGCCCTGTTCGCGGTCGGGGTGGACGGCGTGCCCGCCATCCACCTCGAGGAGGCGTTGTGGATCTGCCTCGAGCTCTTGGCTTGAATGGGTCGCGAAAACCGGCTTGAAGGCGGCGACGGAAACTGGCTTGAGCGCGGTGGAGAATTGCTAAGGTGCCCAAGCATGGGAGGAAGGCAAGCGCAGATCGCTATCCCCACTCCGCTGCTCGACGGGTCCGCAGGCCTGCTGGACCGGGTTACCGAGCCCGATGAGCGCGCCGCGCGGCGCACGTTGCGCAGCCAGATCGCCCGCCTCGAGCGCGAGCTGGCCGACGCCTTCGTCACCGCCTTCCCGATGGGGGGCCTCGCCCAGCCTGTCGCGATGACGGCGACGCCGCGCCTGCTTGACCTGGGCGAGCTCGAACGGGTCCGCGACGGGTTGAGCGAGCGTCTGCACGCGGCCCGTGTGAGCATCGCCGAGCGCGCCGACGAACAGGAAGCCAAGCGACTCACCCTCGAGCGGATGCTGCTCGATCCCGGCTCATACCGCTTCGTGCGGATCTCCAACCGCGAGCTCGGCGAGTCCGGTTGCGGGGTCTGGCAGGTCAGGCCCAGGCTGGGCCTGATCGGGATGCTGATGGGCTGGTGGCAGGTCAAGCTCTCCTCCGGCTGTCCGTTAGCCTGGGGTCGCGGACCGGCGTCCGCGACCCGCTGACCTGCCGGTACGAACTGGAGCGCGAGCGGTGCGCGTATTGCTGAGAAACGGGGCCGGCGCGGTGCTCGTCGTCCTCATCATGTTCATCGGCAGCCTTGTCCTCTGGGTGGGCACTCCGCTGCTGTGGCTGTGGGTCGGATCCCAGATCCAGGGCGCAACCGAGTCGCTGGGTGCGGCCCTGGGCGCGATGTTCGTCGGGGTGATCCTGACCATCACCCTGCTGGCCTCGGTTCTGGCCAAGCTCAGTGACGTCTATCGCGCCAACTGCCTCGCGCGGGGGATGAGTGACCCCGGTCACGTGGTCCTCGAAGCGGTGCTCGTGGTCAGCGCCGGACTGACCCTGGTCGCGTTCGTGTTCTGGTTCTTCTTCCTGGCCGGCGCCAGTCCCGTGCCCCTCGGGATCCACCTCTAACCAGGGAGGCTCCCCGGCGCGGTGCCGGAGCACTCTGCGGCCCCATTCGGCCCAGAGCACTCCGACACAACCGGGGGGAGCGGGTTGGGGACCTACCGGTCCCGAGTCAAACTCAGGCCACCGCGAGGGCCAGCTCCCCCACGCGGCGGATGTCGAGAGCTTCGGCGCCGCGGACGTCTAGCGCTTCGGCCACCCGGGGAGCCTCGGATGCCGCCTGCAGCTCCGCGGCGAGGATCCGCCGCTGACGCTCGGTCAACGTCCCGATCGGCTTCGTCTCGACGATCTGATTGCGGGACAGAAACTTGCGGCACCTCGTCGCGCCCCAGCGGCGCTGGCTCATCAGCAGCTCGCCGATGGGCCAGCTGGCTGCCTCGCCCGGGCAGGTGAGAAGGACTTCGGCAGCCAGGATGTGCCCTAGGGCGATACTTCGCTTCAACGAGGCCCGCGCCAGCCGAACCTCGTTAGCGCGCTCAAGCGCCCGCAGTCGCTGTGGCGCCGGGGACCTCGTTGTGGTCTGTTCCGTCATGTAGCTACTCACTTCCTGGTTAGTTCGTGTTTGCCGCGACGCGGCGCGGCGTGGAGATTTGCGTCCGGGAACGATGCAGCCATGCATCGGTGAGCCCGGCTGGCCCTCGCACTATTTAGGGGTTGGCGAAACCCCCGATTTACCATCGACCTGGAGCGGAAATAACCCCCCGCCGGCCTCTGGCTTGCCCGGGCGACCAACCCCGGGCGACACGTAAGAACCTAGAACACGGCTCGGGTAACAGCAACGTCACAACTGGCGCTTGATGCGCTTAGAGCGCACTTTTTTGTGCGTTGGAGGTCTTGTGCAGGAGCGGACAAGAACATCCGGCGCTCGGCCCTCCCTAACCCTCACCTTTCCGCCGCGCGGAACGACTCACCCGCCGCCGGGCAGCGGCCCGTGCTCGGCCTCAAACTCGCGTTTGACCCGGGCGAAGATCTCCAGCGCCTCGTCGAGGATCGAGCGCTCATGGGTGGCCATCACGCTCGTGCGCAGGAGCGCCCCGGCCGGGGGAACCGCCGGATGCAGCGCCGTGTTGACGAACACACCCGCCTCGTAGAGCGCTTTCCACAGTAGCCCTGCCTTCCAGTCGTCGCCGACGACGACGGGGACCACCGGCGTGACTACCTCGGTGCCGTCAGCCAGGCGCGTCGGCTTGACGACCTGGAAACCGATCTCGCCCAGCCCGGCGTGCAGGTACCGGGCGCTCTCGAGCACTTGCCCGAACAGCCTTGGACCCTCCTCCGAGCGGCAGATCTTGACCGCGGCGAGGGCGGCGCCGACCGCGGCCGGTACGCCGGCGGCGGTGAACATGAAGGGTCGCGACTGGATGCGCAGGAACTCGATCACGTCGGCCGGGCCGGCGATCACGCCGCCGCACGAGGCAAGCGACTTGGAGAAGGTGGCCATGCGGAGGTCGACTCGTTCCTCGACCCCGAACAGTTCGGCCGTCCCCGCCCCGCGGGCGCCGAGCACGCCCAGGGCGTGGGCTTCATCGACCATCAGCCGGGCGCCGTAGCGGGCGGCCAGGTCGGCGATCTCGGGCAGGGGGGCCACGTCGCCCTCCATCGAGAAGACCCCGTCCACCACCACCAGCACGCCGCCGCCGTCGCCACCGGCTCGCTGGAGCGCATGCTCGAGGCGATCGAGGCGGTTGTGGCGAAACGGCCGCAGCTTGGCGCGCGAGAGGATGCACCCGTCGAGGATCGAAGCGTGATCGCCGGAATCGGCGATAACCGTGTCGCCGGGACCCAGGATCGTCCCCAGGGCGCCGAGATTGGCCTGGTGGCCAGTGGTGAAGACGATCGCCGCTTCGGTCCCCAGCCAGGCGGCCAGCTCGTCCTCGAGCTCGAGGTGCAGGTCAGTCGTCCCGTTCAAGAAGCGCGAACCGGTGAGCCCGGTCCCGTACCTGCCGACAGCGTCGATCGCCGCCTGGCGCACCCGCTCGTCGCCGGTCAGCCCCAGGTAGTTGTTGGAGCCGAGCATGATCCGCCGCTTGCCCTCCATCTCCACCGCGGGCAGCGTCGGACCTTCGAGGACCCGGAAATAGGGCAGGATGTCGGCCTCGCGCGCGGCTGTGAGGAGCTCGAGGCGCTCGAAGTCGCGGGCCTTGGCGAAGACGTCGGTCGAGGTCGGCATGGGACTGCCATGCTAATCACCTTTGAAGGCGACCGCCGACGCTGTCACCATGTGTAGTCCCGTGTCCCGAGATGCCCACTCCTTCGGCTCGGCCGACCCCAGCCCCGTCGATTCCAGCCCGGTCGACCCCGGCCTGCCCGAGGCGGAGGAGGTCGTCGACGGCCTGCCCGTGCTGGCCGAGGTCCGTGCGCTCGAGCGGGCCGTCCCGGCGGCGCTGCCCGCTGTCCAGGCCGCTGCTGCCGCCGCCACCGGATTTGTTGCCGGTGCCGCGACCCTGGCTCTGGTCCGGCGCCACAGCGCTCGCAAGCTGACCCGGGTCACCTCCCGCCGTAACGCCGGCGGCCTGCCGATCGTCGGCACGCGCTCGTTCCTGGTCGACGTGCATCTGATCGCCAAGCCGGGCGATTGACGGCACCCCCCCGCGGCTCGGGCACCGGGAGCCCGAGCAGCGAGCCCACCATCGAGGTCCGGATCGAGGTCCGGCCGCGCTGGCCGTTTCGCCTCTCGCGCCGAGCCGGGCTCGATGGCCTGCAACAGATCCGGGGCGGCGTCGTGCACCGGCTGCTTCACGCCGGCGACGAGCCGGTTTCGCTCCGCATCGCCCAGGTCACGCCGCAGCGAGTCCTATTCGGAGCCCGGGCCCAACGCCGGGAGATCGCCGACTGGGGGATCGAGCGGATGCGCGACGCGCTCGGCATTGACCAGGACCTAGGCGCGTTCTACGAGCGCTTTCGCTTTGACCCGCTGATCGGTCGGGCGCTGCGCGCCAACCCAGGCCTGAGGGTCTCCGGCCGTCCCGAGCCCTTCGAGGCCCTCGCCTGGGCGGTCTGCGAACAACTCATCGAGTACGAGCGGGCCGCCGCGATCCAGCGTCGCCTGGTCGCCCGGCTCGGGCGCCGGTGTCCGGTCACGGGCCTGCGCGATTCACCCTCGCCGGCGGCGCTGGCCGCCCAGGCCCCTGCGCTGCTGGCCTCCTTTGACCTCTCACCGGGGCGGGCGCTGGCGCTGATCGCCGTGGCCCGGGAAGTTGCCAGCGGCCGGGTCGATCTTCACGACCCCGACCACGAGCGGGGCTGGCGGCGCCTGCGCCGGATCCGGGGGATCGGCAGCTGGACGGTCCAGACCCTGGGGCTGTTCGGACAGCGCCGCCTTGACCAGCTCCCCGCCGGCGACCTCGCCTATCTCAAGCTCGTGGGCCGGCTCCAAAGCGACGATCCCCGCGCGCGGGCCACCGAGGAGGAGGTGGAGCGCTTCTTTGCTCCCTACGCGCCGTGGTCGGGGCTGGCC
>JBAVWI010000256.1:0-15976 GCA_049697735.1 Solirubrobacteraceae bacterium | reverse complement strand
GCTCATGGGCGGGGGGGCTGGCGTGGATCGTCGCCGAGACGGCGGCGGAGCGCCGCGGCGCGCTGATCGGCCGCGCGCTGGCAGCCGCGATTGGTGGCAGTCTGTTCGGCCCGGTGATCGGCACCCTGGCCAACGCGGTGGGCCGACGCGCGGCGTTCAGCGGGGTCGTGATCGTGGCTGTGCTGCTGATCGCTGAGACCCGCCGGCACCCGTCTCACCATGTCCGCTCCGCCCAGGGCCTGGGCGAGCTGCGGGCGGCGCTCGCGAGCGGCGGCATACGGACGGGAATGTGGCTGGTGATGCTCCCCGCGATCGCCTCGGGCGCGCTCAACGTCCTCGGCCCGCTGCGCCTGCATCGATTCGGCGCCGGGGCGGCGATGATCGGCGCAACCTTCCTGCTCGCCGCCGGGGCCGAGGCCGTGATCACCCCGGTGATCGGCAGCGTGTCTGACCGGCGCGGCCGCCTGGTGCCGCTCCGGCTCGGCCTGGTCGTCACCGCTGGCCTGCTGCTCTGCTTCAGCCTTCCCAGCGCCGTTCTCGTTCTCGCCGCGGTGGTGGTCGCGACTGCAGCTGCGCTCGGCGCGTTCTGGGCGCCGGCCATGGCCATGCTCTCCGATGCCGCTGAGCGACACGGACTCGACCCAGGACTTGCCGGGGCGCTCATGAACCTGGCCTGGGCCGCAGGTCAGACTGTCGGCTCAGGCGCCGGGGGCTCGCTGGCCGGCGCGACAAGTGACGCTCTCCCGATGCTCATCGCCGCGGGCTTGTGTGCCGCCACGCTGGCCGTCATCAGGGGCAGGGCGCGCGGGGCCAACCTGGCTTAGTGGATCGGTCGACCTCGGTCGAGGATGGCGGGCAACGGTTGGGTGTTGACAACGTCGGCGGCGCTGGCCCAGCCGCGGCGCGCCGTGGCGACCGAAAGGGCCATGTTCTCCAGCCCGCGCACGGAGTGGGCATCGGTCGAGCAGACGATCTGCACGCCGGCTCGCAGGGCGTCACGGACGTGCTCGCCACTGAGGTCGAGACGGGGTGGGAGGCCGTTGACCTCGACCGCGACCCGCTGGCGGAGGGCGAGGTCGAACACTCGCTCGAGGTCGAGTGCGTTCTCCGGGCGACGGTTGATGATGCGGCCCTTGGGATGACTGAGGCAGCGCACGTACGGGTTGTGCAGCGCGTCCTCGACGCGCTTGGTCAGCTCCCGCCGCGGGGTTCGCTGCCCCGCGTGGACGCTGGCCTGTACCCAATCGAGCTCGGCCAGGACGTCATCAGGAAGATCGAGCCGTCCGTCGGGGAGGATGTCGCACTCGATCCCGCGCAGCACGCAGAAAGGGGCCAGCAGCTCGTTCGCGACCCTGATCTCCTCGGCCTGCCGGCGCACGTCGTCTGCGGTGAGTCCCGGCACGGCGCCCACGGCAGGCGTGTGATCGCAGATGGCGAGATAGTCATAGCCGCGCTGCTGGGCGGCGCGGGCCATTTCCTCGATCGTCGCCTTGCCGTCTGACCACGTCGAATGGCAGTGGAGGTCGCCGCGGATTTGCTCGAGCTCGACGAGGGTTGGCGGCTGACCACGAAATGGCTCCTCGCGCAACTCCGGTGGACACCAGGGAAGCCCGAGCCTCGCAAACACCACCGGCTCGTCGCGCCCATCGGGCAGTGGCTCAAGCCCAGCGACGTAGGCGCGTGAACCCGTGGCGCGAATGAGCGCGGTCCCGAACCGCTGGGGCTGCGCGATCACGAGCTCCACCGGAACTCCCTCGACTGTCACCCCCACGGCTCGCCGGTCGCCCTGCTCGACCACGGCCACGATCTGCGGTAGCGAGGCGAAGCGTCTCAGCACCGGCTGGGCATGGCCCGCCGCGCACACGACGGCCAACTGCTCACAGGAGTCGCGCCACCGGCGCACGTCGCCGGCCACCTCGCCGTCCATGGCTGTGGCAATGGCTCCGAGCAGCTCTCGAGCCCGGCTCAGCAAAAGCCCCGGCTGAGCGCGCGGCTCAGCCTCGCGGGCGAGGGCATCAAGGAGCCGCGCCTCGGTCTTCGGGCCGATGCCGGGTACCGTCCGTAGCCGGCCCTCGGTTGCCGCCTCACGAAGCTCCTGCGCGGTGTGAACATCAAGCGACCGCGCGAGTCCGAGCGAGCGCTTAGCGCTCAGTCCGAGATAGCGCCCCAACCCGACCAGATCGGGGGCGAGCTCACGCTCGAGTGATGCCAGTTCAGCTATCTCACCCGTCTCGATGAGTTCGCGCAACCGCGTCTCGATCCCCGGGCCGATCCCGCGCAGCTCGCGGATGCGCCCGGACTGTACGAGCTCGGCCACGGGAAGTGCCGCGCCGCGGATCGTCTCAGCGGCCCGGCGGTAAGCGCGGGCCGTGTAGGGATTCGCGTCGCCCAGCTCAAGCAGCGAGCCGAGCGCGTCCAGACGGTCGGCGATCTGGGAATTGTTCACCGCGCCGTAGTTTCCTACTCGGTTGCCGGGCCCGGTTAGCTGCTTTGGCAGTGGGTAGGTCACGGTTACCGTCGAGGGCCTCGCGCGATCTCGTTTTGAGAGCCGGCATCAGCCTGACCCGGGTGCACTGAATTCGGCTAACGGAAGGGATCACCGATGAAGGCAGTTGCTTGGCACGGGAATCACGACGTTCGTGTTGACACAGTTCCGGACCCGACGATCGAGCATCCGACAGACGCGATCATCCGCGTCACATCGTCGGGGATCTGTGGGTCTGACCTTCACCTCTACGAAGTTCTCGGCGCCTACATCGACGCCGGCGACATCCTCGGCCACGAACCGATGGGGATAGTCGAGGAGGTGGGATCCGAGGTCACCCATGTCGTCGCCGGTGATCGCGTGGTGATTCCGTTCAACGTCGCCTGCGGTCATTGCCTGATGTGCGCGGACGGCCTCATGTCCCAATGCGAGACCACCCAGGTCCACGACTACGGCACCGGCGCCGCGCTTCTCGGTTACACCAAGCTCTACGGCCAGGTCCCTGGCGGGCAGGCCGAATTCCTGCGGGTTCCCCAGGCGCAGTTCGGGCCGATCAAGGTGCCCGAGGGGCCACCCGATGATCGCTTCGTCTACCTGTCCGACGTACTTCCAACCGCGTGGCAGGCGGTGGAGTACGCGAACATTCCCGACGGCGGCAGCTTGCTCGTGCTCGGGCTTGGCCCGATTGGCGAGATGTCATGCCGGGTCGCCCAGCATCGCGGCTGCGAGCACGTTCTCGCCGTCGACCTGGTTCCCGAGCGCTTGGAGCGCGCGCGGGCTCACGGCGTGCAGGCGATCGATCTCGAGGGAGACGACGACCTAGCCGCGTTGGTGCGTGACCAGACTGACGGCCGCGGGCCCGATTCGGTCATCGACGCGGTGGGCATGGAGGCGCACGGGGCGCCGATCGGCAAGCTTGCCCACCGGCTCGCCGGGCTGCTGCCCGACGTCGCGGCGCAGAAGGTGATGGAGACGGCGGGCATTGATCGGCTGAGCGCGCTACATGCGGCGATCGACTTGGTGAAGCGAGGCGGCACGGTTTCGTTGTCGGGTGTTTATGGCGGGGCGGCTAGCCCGATGCCGTTGCTCCAGATGTTCGACAAGCAGCTCACCCTTCGGATGGGACAGGCCAACGTCAAGCGCTGGATCGATGACCTCATGCCGCTTGTCACCGACGAGGCCGACCCCCTGGGGGTTGAGAGCTTCGCGACTCACCACGTGCCGCTCGACGACGCGCCTCACGCCTACGAGATCTTCCAAAAGAAGGAGGACAACGCTTTCAAGATCCTGCTCAAGCCGTGACCGTGGGAAAGGTACAGCCTCCACCGCGAGTCAGTGGTCGACGAACGACAGGTGGTCGAGCACCCCGGTGAGTTTGAACAGCTGCTGTGTCTGCTCCGAGCCCTTGGTGAGGCGGATGCGCCGCCCGTCCTGGCGAGAACGAGAGATATGCCGGACGAGGACGTACAGGCCACTGGAATCGATGAACCCAACCTGGTCGAGATCGACCACGATCATCGCCGCCTGCGAGGCTGTCGCCCGCTCAATCTCCTTGTCCAGCAAGGGAGCGGTGGCAAGGTCGAGATCACCCTCAACCCTCAGGGTGAGTGAGCCGTCTCGTTCGACAACATCGATGTGCAAAGGAGGTCTCGCTTGTTTCCAGGCCGGGCAAGCAAAAGAGAAGTCCGTTGCGACGCTCTCGGTCGTCGCTCGTCTTTCACGCAAAGCGTACCGCGCGTAGCATGGCCCGCGAGCGCGCGTGTATGCATGCATACGTCGCCGGGCCGGTGCTTGAAGTGCAGCGGAGAGGGGGGGATTCGAACCCCCGATGGACTGAAAGCCCATACCGGTTTTCGAGACCGGCGCATTCAACCGCTCTGCCACCTCTCCAAGCGGAGGGCCACAAGTTAGACGAAGGGCCCCGGCTGCGTAGAGACCAGAGCCGACGGAAGGCCGGGTCAGCGGCGCGAGGCGAAGAAGGAGCGCAGCAGCTCGGCGCAGTCCTCAGCCAGGAGGCCCGATTGGACTTGGGGGCGGTGGTTCAGCCGCGGCTCGGCGAGCACGTTGAGCACGCTGCCGGCTGCCCCGGCCTTGGGATCGCTGGTTCCGATCACCACTCGGGGCACGCGCGAGAGCACGATCGCCCCGGCGCACATCGCGCAAGGCTCAAGCGTGACGTAGAGCACCGAGTCGAGCACACGCCAGCTGCCCAGGGCGCGGGCGGCTTCGCGCAGGGCGATCATCTCGGCGTGGGCGGTGGGGTCGGCCCGGACCTCGCGCTCGTTGTGGCCGGTGGCGATCACCTCGCCGTCGCGGACGATCACCGCCCCCACGGGAATGTCGTCGTGCTCGGGCGCGCGGGCGGCCTCCCGCAGGGCAAGGCGCATGAAGTACTCGTCACGAGGAAAGAAGCGCGAGCTCATGGGCGAAACCCTTCAGAGATGTCTATACCGTAAAAGGGGGGGTAGCTTCGGATGCTCCGATGATGACTTAAGCGTCAGCGGGCGACGCGGCAGTTCATCCCACAGCACAAGGCAGTCCCTGCACATGTCCAATCGCTCTCTCCCATCCGGTCTGGCTCGTGTCGCGCTCGCCACCCTGAGCCTCGTCGCCCTCAGCTTCGCGGTGGCAGCGGCGCCGGCCCGAGCCGGCCTGCCCCAGGGCGCCGCCTACGTACCGCATCGGGTGCTGGTCGGTTACGCGCCTGGCCCAATCTCGGCCGTGACAACTCAGATCGAGACCCGGATGGGGATCCGGGCCGCCCCCGGTGGCCCCCCTGGTTTTCACTCGCGGCTGCTCCGCCTGCCCCGGGGGGAAAGCGTGACGGCCGCGATCCGGCGCCTACGTCGCCAGCCTGGGGTCGCCTACGCCAAGCCCGACTACATCGCCCATCAAGCCGGAGCCTTCTACCCGAACGATCGCGGCCGCTCGGGTCAGTACCAGGGGTGGGAGAAGATGCAGTGGAACTTCCTGCCCGCCACCGGCGTCGATGCCCCCCTGGCGTGGGGCAACCTGTTTGCCGATCACCGCCCCGGCGGACGCGGCGTGGTGGTCGCGATTCTCGATACCGGGGTCGCCTACCGCGACTGGAAACAATTCCGTCGATCGCCGGACTTCCAGCGCACGCGCTTCGTCGCGCCTCGTGACGTTGTGGCTGACAACCGGTATCCGCTGGACCGCAACGGACACGGGACGTTCGTCGCCGGCATCGTCGCCGAGAGCACCAACAACAAGGTCGGGTTGACCGGGATGGCCTACGGCGCCTCGATCATGCCGGTCCGGATTCTGGATGCCAGCGGCCTCGGTGATGAGGCCACCATCGCTCGCGGAATCCGTTACGCGGTGACGCACGGGGCCCAGGTGATCAACCTCAGCATCGAGTTCCTGCCCAACGAGGTCTCTTCGGCTTCCGACATCCCCCTGATCGTCCGCGCGCTCAACTTCGCGCACGCGCGCGGGGTGACAGTGGTCGGCGCGTCCGGTAACGACCAGAGCAACCAGATCGCCTACCCGGCGCGGGTCACCAACGTGATCTCGGTGGGCGCCACGACAAGCGATTTGTGCCTCGCCGACTACTCCAATGGCGGCGCCGGGCTCGATCTCGTGGCGCCCGGTGGCGGCAGCGACGCGATCCTGCCCTCCGATCCGCGCTGCCACCCCGACCGCAACCTGCCCCCGATCTACCAGCTGACCCTGACCGACACCCCCCACTGGGGCCGCTTCGGCTACCCGGGGTACTACATCGGCACCTCGATGTCGGCCCCCGAGGTGGCGGCAACCGCGGCGCTGGTCATCGCCAGCGGCGTCCTCGGGCCTCGTCCCAAGCCGGCCCAGATCCTGGCTCACCTCGAGCAGACGACCACGCCGCTCGGCTGCCCGCAGCCCACGACCCCGCCGGGCTGTGCACGTGGGCACACCCCCGGCTACGGCTACGGGATGGTCAACGCGGGTGCCGCCACCGCGCCTCACATCGTTCCGCCGCCGGGCGGCTGACCGGGTCCGGATGCCGCGGCGCGCCCGACCCCCCGGCCCGTGGGGAGGTCCCGGTGGGCCCCAAACTAGGTGGTCCGGACGATGAGCACGGAGCAGGGCGCGTGGTGCGAGATCTTGTTCGGTACCGAGCCGAGCAGAAAGCGCGTGGCGCCGGTCATGCCCTTGTTGCCGACCACGATCAGATCGGAGCGCTGCTCCTCGGCCACGTCAAGGATGGCATCGGCGGCATCGCCGACTCGGGCCACCGTCTCGACCTGCTCCACCCCGGCGTCTCGCGCGGTCTGCGCCGCCGAGTCGAGCAGGGCCAGCACGTCCTCGCGCGGATTGACCGCCCACTGGACGTCCTGCGGCGCGGCCGAGCGCTCGATCCGCAGGCGCGACTCGGGCACCGGCTCGTAGGCGCTGACGATCGTCAGTCGCGCTCTCAGGGCTTGGGCAACCTCGACCGCCTGACCGACGGCGACGGCCGCGGTGTCTGAGCCATCGGTCCCGACGATGATCGCTTGCACCATGCCGCCAATCTAACGACGGCCTCAGGCTAGGCGTGTGATGGCGATCACGATTCCGGCCAACACGAAGACCACGATCGCCACCTGGGTCCAGAAGAAAAGTCTCGGCATGAAACGCCAAAGCTATCGTCCCGGCTATGGCGGAGCCTCTTCCTCCGGCGCTGAGGGCAGTCAGCGACGCCGTGCTCGCGGTGGCATCGCAGCACTCGGTGGACCAGGTTCTCCAGCGACTCGTGGAGGCGGCGCGGGAGCTCGTCGACGCCCGCTACGCCGCGCTCGGGATCCCCGATGGGAGTGGCGGCTTTCGCCGTTTCCTGGTCTCCGGGATGAGCGACGAGCTCGTGGCCACGATGGGCCCGCTGCCGCGCACCCACGGCATGCTGGGGGCGATGCTCGAGGCCAGCGACGCCTATCGCACGGCCGACATCCACGATGATCCTCGCTTCCGGGGCTGGTGGCCGCGCGAGCACCCTGACATGCGATCGTTCCTCGGGGTGCCGATCCGCGCCCGCGCCGAGGTGATCGGCGCCTTCTATCTGACCGAGAAGCAGGGCGACGCGGCCTTTGACGGGCGCGATCAGGAGCTGATCGAGCTACTCGCCGCTCACGCCGCCATCGCCATCACCAACGCCCATCTGTTCGAGCGCAGCCGTGAGCTCTCGATTCTCTCCGAGCGCAACCGGCTCGCGCTCGAACTCCACGACGTCGTAAGCCAGAAGCTGTTCAGCCTCAACCTCAGCGCCGACTCCGCGGCCACCTTGCTGCAGCGCGACCCGGCTGCCGCCGCCGTGCAGCTGGCGCGGGTCCGCGAGCTTTCGCGGGAGGCGCTGGCCGAGCTGCGGTCACTCATCTTCGGTCTGCGGCCCGCCGACCTCACCAGTGACGGCCTCGAGGGTGCACTCAGCAAGGAGGTGGCGATGCTCAGCCGCGTGCATGGGATCGACGTCCGGCTTCGCGCCGACTGCCCGGGGTCGCCCACCGGGGACGGGGACGACGCCGCCCAGCGCGCCGCCGAGGTGCTGCGGATCGCCCACGAGGCGTTGCACAACGCTGTCCGCCACGCCTCCGCCCAGCACGTGACAATCCGCCTGGACGGGCGCGGCCCCGAACTCCGCCTCGAGGTCGCCGACGACGGCATCGGCTTTGATCCCGAGGACCCGGAGCTGCGCTCTCGCCACCTCGGGTTGACCTCGATGGAGGAGCGCGCCGAGGAGCTCGGGGGTCGGCTGCGGTTGCGCTCGGCTCCGGGCGCCGGAACCACCGTGACCCTCGAGGTGCCGCGCGGGGAGGCGCCGGGTCCGTGACCGGCGAGGCCATCCGCGTCCTCATCGTCGACGACCACGCCGTGGTCCGCGAGGGGCTGCGCACGTTCCTCGAGCTTCAGGACGGGATCGAGGTGGCGGGGGAGGCGGCCGACGGCGACGAGGCGGTGACCGCCGCCGAGCGCCTCGGACCCGACGTGATCCTCATGGACCTGGTCATGCCCCGGCGCGACGGGGTGAGCGCGATGCGGGAGCTCCGCGAGCGCGCCCCGGGTGCCCGGGTGATCGTCCTCACCAGCTTCCTCGACGACGGGCGCTTGATGCCAGCTCTGGCGGCCGGGGCGGCCGGCTATCTGCTCAAGGACGTGGAGCCGTCCGAGCTGGCCCGCGCGGTGCGCGGTGCCCACGCCGGAGAAGCCATGATCGATCCCACGGTCGCCGCCCGTCTGCTGCAGACGCTCTCGGACCCGCAGGCCCGGGCGGCGAGCGGTGAGCAGCTCACCCGGCGCGAGCGCCAGGTCCTGGCCCTGATCGTTGCCGGGCGTTCAAACAAGCGCATTGCCCGGGAGCTCGAGATCGCCGAGAAGACGGTCAAGACCCACGTCGGTCACGTGCTGGCCAAGCTCGGGGTCGCCGACCGCACGCAGGCCGCCCTGCTCGCCGAACGCAGCGGGCTCGTCGAGGGTTCCGGACCAGGGTCCTAGGACCAATTGCCGCTGGAAAGCGGGACCGCCGCGCATCTAGCGTGGCGGCCATGCCCACCGCGATCATCACCGGCGCCTCGCGCGGTCTCGGACTGGCCCTCGCGCGGGAGCTCGCCCACCTTCACTGGCGGCTGGTCCTCGACGCCCGCGGCGAGCACGAGCTCGTCCGGGCCGCGACCGAGCTCGGCCGAGAAACCGAGGTGGTGGCAATTCCCGGCGACGTCAGCGACGACTGGCACCGCGGCGGCCTGATCGCCGCCGCCGATGGGCGCATCGACGCCCTGGTCAACAACGCCAGCACGCTTGGCATGAGCCCCCAACCCTCGCTGGCCGCCTACCCCCTGGCGGCCTTCGAGCGCGTCTACCGGGTCAACGTCCATGCGCCATTGGCCCTGGTGCAACTCGTCCTTCCCCTGATGCCGTCCGGCGGCCGGATCCTCAACATCACCTCCGACGCCGCCACCGAGCCCTACCCCGGCTGGGGCGGATATGGATCCGCCAAGGCCGCGCTGGAGCAGATGACCTTGATCCTCGCCGCCGAGCAGCCAGGTCTGCGGGTGTACGCGGTCGATCCCGGTGACATGCGCACCCAGATGCATCAGGAGGCATTCCCCGACCAGGACATCTCCGATCGCCCGCCCCCCGAGGAGAGCGTTCCCGGACTGCTCGAACTGCTCGTGGGAAACCTGGACAGCGGTCGTTACCGCGCTCGAGAGATCGCCGCCCCGGTCAGCGCAGGCGCGCCACGGTGAGCGTCCCGGCCTTCGAGCTGCCCGAGGCTCTGGAGGCGACCAGCCCGCCCGAGACCCGGGGCGTTCCGCGCAGCGGGGTCGCCCTCCTGGTGGCCGACCAGAGCGACGGCTCGATCGTCCACGAGCGCTTTGACCGCCTCCCGGAGCTCCTTGTCCCCGGCGATCTGGTGGTGATCAACGTCTCGGCCACGCTGCCGGCCGCTGTCCCCGGTCACCGCTCGGGCGGCGCTCCGGTCCGCGTCCACTTCGCCACCGCGGCGCCGGAACTTGACGCGCGCTGGCGCGTGGTCGAGCTGCGAAGCCCGGATGGGTCGCGGCCCGAGCGCGGTCGCGCTGGGGAGACGATCAGCTTCGCAGACGCCGAGCTCGAGCTGGTCGCGCCGTATGCGTCGGGAACGCGGCTCCTGCTTGCCCGGCTCCGCGGCAAGCTCGAGGTCTCCGAACTCCTGGCCCGCTGCGGAGAGCCGATCCGCTATGGCTACGCGGCTTCACCGTGGCCACTCTCGGCGTATCAGAACGTCTACGCCATCACCCCCGGCAGCGCCGAGATGCCCAGCGCCGGACGCCCGTTCACTGCGCCTCTGATCGCCTCGCTGGTCGCCCGTGGGATCGCGGTGGCCCCGGTCACCCTGCACACCGGCGTTTCGTCCCCCGAGCGCCACGAGCCGCCGTTCCCCGAGCAGTACGAGGTTCCAGCGGCGACCGCGCGGCAGGTCAACGCCACCCGCACGGGCGGCGGACGCGTTATCGCCGTGGGCACCACGGTCGTGCGGGTACTGGAGACGGTCGCCCGCAACGACGGCACAGTCGACCCGGGCTCGGGCTGGACGAGCGTGGTCATCGGGCCCGCGCGCGGGGTTCGCAGCGTCGACGGGCTGATCACCGGCTGGCACGAGCCCCAGGCCTCGCACCTGAACATGCTGGCCGCGATCGCCGGCCCCGCCCTGCTCGAGCGCTCCTACCGGGCCGCGCTTGAGCGTGGATATCTCTGGCACGAGTTCGGCGACAGCCATCTGATCCTGGCTCGAGCTGGTGTTCGCCGTGGAGCTAGCCGGTGAGATCGCCGGTGGAAAGGTCGTCGAGGAGTCCGATCGCCCGCGGCTCGCGGCCGGGTTCGATCACCACGGCGCCGCCCGGCCAGTAGGGGTGGGGCGGGGTCACACGGTCCACCAGCAGGGAGTCGTATAGCCAGGATCCGCAATTGAGCAGGCGTGCCCCACCGTCCCCGGCCTGCCACAGCTCGGCTCGGTCGCCGGCCACCGGCCCGAGGCGGTGAACGTGACCGAAGATCACCCAGTCGGCGTCGATCCCCAACCGGTTGACCACGCGGCCGAGGGCGGGAAGCGATGCGTGGCGCATCTGGGCATCGAGCGCGACGGCCGAGATCGAGGTCAGGCCGGCGGTCATCAGCAGCGGTCCCAGGCGCGCCAGCAGCGCGGCCCGTACCCGGTGCGCGGCGGCATCGACGGCTGCGCCCAGCGGCCGGCTCACAGTCCGCTCCCAGCGGGTATCGCGACGGCGTGGGCGAGGCCGGCCGAGCTCGTAGGCAATGGGACTGACGCGATCACCGGGAGCGCGCCGGAGCCGGCCCCGCGGTAGCCCGACGGCCGAATCGGGGATCAGGTGGCGGTCGAGGTAGTGACCGTGGGTGGCGTAGATGCGCTCGCTCAGCCAGGCGCCCGGGTAGTTGACCCGCACCGTCGCCGGACCCAGCCACGAGACCACCCGGCCCAGGGCTCGTGTGGCGTGAGGATCCACTGGGGTTGACACCGACAGAGCCGTGCCCTGGGCGCGAATCCAGGCCCGGATCAGCGGGGAGTCGTGGTTGCCGGGCACGAGCACGATCTCGCGCCCGGCCCCGTTGCCCATCCGCTCGCCGATCGCCCGCAGCACCGGTTCGGCGGCGGCGAGCGGCCGGCGCGGGTGGCGGGTCATCAGCTCCGCGCAATCGCCGAGCAGGACGAGGCGCCCGACGTCTGTCAGTGCGTCGAGCAGGCGCTCCAGCGCTTCCCGCCGGCGGAGAACGTCGCGGCGGCCACGGTTGCCGAGATGTAGATCGGAGATGACGAGCGTGCGCACGGCGGGCGCACGATAACCGGCCAGGTCGGAGCGACCCGGCCGGGGAGTGAGACTCGAGCTGGCCGCGGGCTACGCCGTGACGAGCGTTTCGAAATGCAGGGCGGCGCCGCGGGCGACGACCAGGACCGGGGAGGTGGCCTCCTCGATCGCGTTCTGCGAGCGTGAGCTGAGGACCACACGGCCCGCGGGCGCCTCGGCCCGGGAGCCGACGACCAGCAGGTCAACGCCATGCTGACGGTCGACCACGGTCGCGTCGAGGCGGCCGGCGAGCGAGAAGGCGGTCTCGATCGAAGCCTCGTCGGCCGAGCTCGGTAGGACACCGATGGTGGCGATGTCGCCGTGCCGGGAGGACTGATAACCGGCCGGTGCGATTGCCACCGCGGCGGGTCCGCGCTCAAGCAGGCTCTGAGCCGAGCGGCCGATCGAAACGTGCCCGTTGCTGGTCCGATACTCAGAGCCGAAGACGATGATGTCGGCCTGGACCTGCTCAGCGAGCCGGCCCAGGCCCTCCCCGGTGGAGGCGTTGACCACCACGTGGCGCTGCACCGTCGAGTCGTCGAGCCACCGGGCGCCGCGCTCGAGCCGCGCCTCGGCGGCGGTGCCCTCCACCAGCTCGTGATCGGGCCGCTCGCGCGTCGAGTGGCGCACGTAGGCGAGAGTCAACTCGCTCCCGAGCTCGCCCAGGACGCGGCCCAGCATGAGCGCATCGTGATCGTTGAGTGAATCGTCGTAGGAGATGATCGCGTGTAGTGCCATCTGCCTGCTCCTCAGGAAATTTGGGCCAAGAAAGGTCGGACTCGCAATGCGAGTTCAGGCGATTATCGAACCCGCGTTCTATCAGTACTAATGAAGTTGATCATGCTTCGGATAAGATTTACTAATGCTGAGCGTGCCTCGTCTCCAGGTCCTCTGCGAGGTCGTCTCGCGGGGCTCTTTTTCCGCCGCCGCCGAGGCTCTTTCCTATTCCCAGTCGGCGGTGTCGCAGGCGATCGCGCGCCTCGAGGCCGAGACCGGCGCCACGCTTGTCCACCGCGACCGTGGGGGGGTGCGGGCAACTGCGGCCGGGGCGACGCTGGTCGCCCACGCGGAAACGATCTTCGCCTCGGTCGAGGCCGCCGAGGTCGAGCTCGCCTCCGTGCTCGGCGCGCGCTCGGGACGCCTGCGCGTGGCCTCGTTCCCCTCGGCGGGAGCGACTTTGATGCCGCTCGCGGTGGCGCGCTTTCGCCAGGCCCATCCCGACGTGGAGTTGACCCTGGCCGAGGGGGAGCCCGAGCAGATCGGCCCGCGCCTGCGCGCCGGTGAGTTCGATCTCGCCCTCCTGTTCGAGTTCCCGGGTGTACGCGAGCGGCCAGGCCCGGGGTTGCGGTCGGTGACGCTGCTCGAGGACCCGATGCACGTCGCGCTGCCCGTCGATCACCCGCTGGTGGCCGAGCCCGCCCTGTCACTCGCCGATCTGCGCGACCAGCACTGGGTTCAGACCTCGGCCGCGAGCCCGTGCGCTCGCCACGTCGTGCGCTCGTGTCTGGCCGCCGGCTTTGAGCCCTACGTCGCCTTCGAGAGCGACGACTACGAGACCGTCCAGGGGCTCGTCGCCGCCGGCGTCGGCGTGGCGCTGATCCCCCGCCTGGCCCTGACCCGAGTCCATTCCGGCATCCTGGTCCGAGCGCTGGCTCCCCAGAGTCCCACCCGCAAGGTCACCGTCGCCACCATCTCCGGCCCCGGCGTCGCGCCGGCCGCGCGCTCGATGATCGGCGTCCTGCGTGACGTCGCACGCCGCTACACCGACACCTCCGCGACCTCCTGACCCGGCGCCACCGGCGAGCGGCCCGGCTCGTGCCTACCGTCCACCGGCCACAGCGGCGGCGAGCTCGTCGGCCTGGTGGCCCATGACCAGCGGACGGATCGCGCGCTCGAGCGGCCGGGCCAGGAAGCCGATTGGCCCCGGGTCGACGGCCAGGGTGTAGATCGCCCGGGTTCGCTCCGGCCCCAGCGACTCGAGCTCCCAGCCCCCCTTCATGGCGTCCAGGTCATCGGACTCGACGAGCTCAAAGGCCAGCCGCCGGAGCGGCTCGTAGTCGATGCGCACGCGGCAGCGGACCTTGATCAGCTTGGCGTCGGTGACTGTGTCGCAGATCAGCGGGCGCCCTTGCCCGTCGCGCTGCACCACCTCCACCGCGGCCAGCGTTCGCTGCCACTCGGGGGTACGCTCGAGGTCGGACACCACCGCCCAGCAGCGCTCAAGCGAAGCCGGGATCTCGGCCGAACACGAGCCCTCGAGCAGCGTCATGGCCGGAGGCTCGGATCCATGCCTGAAATCAGCCGCGCCCCGGCCGGGCGCGCAGGCTTGTGACGCCCCTGGTCGTGTCGATGGCCTGCAGCACCACGGTGGTGCGGTCGCCGCGGACGGCCCGGGACTGACGCCCCGAGCGGGCCGCCAGGCCGGGCGGTGAGAGGGTGACCCTGAGCCTGCGAAAGCCGCGGCGCAGGGTGACATCAAAGCCGCTCGGGGTCCGATGCGCGGTGAAGGCCGGACGCCCAGCGCCCGGTGCGCTCAGGGTCAGGCCGCGCGTCGACGCGGCTCGCAGAGTGCTCGGGAGGGTGATTATCAGCTCGCGCAGAGGCGGCGCGCTCTGGCCGGCGGCGACAGTGAAGGCGAGAACGGGGGCATTGGGAGCGGTGCCGGTGAGCGAGGTGGCCAGAATGCGCGTGGCGCCCCCGATCTGCCACGAGAACGACGTGGTGGCGACCGAGGCCGAGGCATCGTGGGCGGCGACCGTCACCGAGTAGGTGCCCGTGCGGCGGGGTCGACCGGCGACGATTCCGGTGGTGGCGTCGAGGGCGAGCCCGGGCGGTAGGCCGCGGGCCGAGAACTGGACGCCGGCCCCGGGCACGTCGTTGGCTCGCAGGCTCAGGGACACGGAGGCGCGGGCGGCCGAATGCTGGGCCGGTGGCGTGACGAGGCGCAGGCTGTGGCTGCACAGCGCCGGCACCAGCGTGGCGGCGTTGGGTGATCCGAGACCGGACGCGTCGTCGTAGCCGGCACCGGCCGCGAAGCGACCGCCGTTGGTCCCGGCGAAGTCGTTATTTCCGCTCTGCACGTCATTGAAGGTGCCGCTGTAGTCGGCGCTGGCCGATCGGTAGAGCGCCGGGATCGCGTCCCCCAGCGAAACGTGGCCGCAGGCCGGGGACGAATCAGCCAGCGCGATCAGGGCCGCCCAGACGGGCGCCGCTCCGCTCGTTCCACCGATCACCTGCCACCCGTTCGTCTGCCCCGGGCTGGTGCCCGCGCCGTTCCAGTAGATCACGTAGCCGGTGGCCGGATTGGCATCGGCGGCGACGTCGGGCACCTGGCGGCAATACCCGCCGGGGGCGCCGCACTGGGCGCCGGTGATTCCCGCGGCGAGCACGTTGAGTCCGGGACTGGCGTTGAGCTGGCCTCCCGGCATCGTCCACAGAGAGGAGATGCCCCCGCCGCCGGCGCCCGGCTGGAGCAGGCTTCCAGCTATGCCGCCACCGTCGTTCCAGACACTCTCGGTGGGGCGCGGGCCGAGCGAGGACAGCGTCGTGCCTCCGACCCCGGTGACCAGGGGCTGGCTTGAGGGGTCATCGACGGAGAGCTGGGTCTGGGGGGGCCCGCCGCCCGCGTTGCAGTCCTCGGATCCGCTGTCGCCGGCAGCGGCCACGATCGTCTGGCCCTGGACGGCGGCCTGCTCGAAGAGAGTGTTCTCGGCCCGGGCGTTGGCGATGCCAAGTGCCGCCTCGCATTCCCCCCAGGACACGCTGACTACCTGGGCACGATCCTGATTGATGATGGTCGAGAAGGTGTCGTAGGGACCGGACCCGGGACTGCCCGAGTTCGAGTTGGGACCCTGGTAGACGAGCAGGTTCGCGGCCGGAGCCAGGCCGATGAGGTTCTCGATGTCCAGGGCGGCCTCGCCGCTGCCCGCACCGATGCCGGCGCCTCCGTCCACGGGCACGTAGCTGATCGCGGTCTGTAGTCCGTAACAGGCCTCGTAGGTCGCGAGGTCGCTGGGGCTGACCGGCTCGAGCTCGTACATGGCCACAGTCGTTCCCGCTCCCCGGTTACCCGCCTGGTAGAGGCTCGAAAAGCCGTATGCGGAGGCGAGCTGATCCGCCGTGTAGGCATGCTGTGCGGTAGCGGTTGAGCGCGCCGACGCGCACGGCTGCGGGC
>JBAVWI010000255.1:0-14441 GCA_049697735.1 Solirubrobacteraceae bacterium | reverse complement strand
GCCCGAGGCTGAGCTTCGCGCGCACTGCGCCGCCCGGCTGGCGCCGTTCAAGGTACCCAAGCGCTTTGAGTCCGTGGCGGTGGTCCCGCGGGGGGTGACGGGCAAGCTGCTGCGGCGCGAGCTGCGGTAGTCCCCCAGGGCTGACGTCACATCGAGCGATGTGACATCGATCAGGCGTATGATCGGATATGTGCCCGCTGAGCTCACAATCGAGCAGCTCGCTGCGCACTCGGGGATGTCGGTTCGCAACATTCGCGCCCACCAGGCGCGCGGCCTGCTCGCCCCGCCTGAAGTGCGGCTGCGGGTCGGCTACTACGGCCCTGAGCACGTCACCCGGCTGCGCTTGATTCGCGATCTTCAGGACGAGGGTTTCAATCTGGCCGGGATCAAGCGCCTGCTCGACGACCGCCAGGGCACCGCTGAACGGCTGGCCCGCTTTCGCCGTGCGCTCACCGAGCCGCCGCATGCCGAACAGCCGGAGATCATCACCGCGGTGGCCCTCGGGCAGCGCTTCGGGGTGACGGCCGGGGATGCCGCCCGGGTGCTCGGGCGTGCTCAGCGCCTGGGCATCCTGAGGGCGGCCGGCCAGGACACGTTCGAGGCGCCGAGCCCGTCGCTGCTGTCAGTCGCCGAACAGGTGGTGGCGCGTGGGGTCTCGCTGGAAGGCGCGCTGTCGGTCTTCGAGGCGACCGAGCGCCACTGCGACGCCGTCGCGGGCGCGTTCGTCAAGCTGTTTGTGGACGAGGTCTGGAAGCCGTTTCAGGCCGCCGGGATGCCGGTCGAGCATTGGGCTGAGATCGAGGCCTCGATCGACCAGTTGCGGCCGCTTGCCACCGAAGCTCTGTTGGCCATCTTCACCCAGCGGATGAGCGCCCAGATCGAGCGGAGCGTCGACCGCGGGCCCCTGTCCCGGGGCGCAGCCTAAGATCTCGCTTCGTGTCCAGGGTGTACGTGCTCTCGGCGGCGCCCGAGCGCCCATCGACACCGTACGCGCGGTCGGAGTTGGAGGCGATGAGGCTGCTCGCCCAGCGCGACCGCTTCGGTGTCCATTCGCTGGTCGAGTCTCCCGAGGAGGCCGACCTGATCCTTTACGTCGAGCACAGCACCGACGCGGGGGCGTACTTCCAGGACGTCCGCAAGCACCCCGTCTACCGTCGCTACAAGCCGCGCTGCTATTTGTTCAGCTCCACCGACCGTGTGATCCCGTTCCTGCCCGGGGTGTACGCGGCGATCGAGCAGAGCTGGTACCGATCCAGCTGGGTTCGCTCCGGCCCCTATCTTCGCATCGGCGCCGACCAGCCCGCGCTCCCTCCCGCCGAACCCGGGGCGGCGCGCTACCTGTTCTCGTTTGTCGGCACCCGGCACTCGGCGCCGGTTCGGAAACAGATCGTCGCCCTCGAGCATCCCCGTGCTCTGATCCGCGACACTTCGGCGGCCAACCACAACTCGCTGGCCCCCGCCGAGTATGCCGAGACCGTCGGTAGGAGCGCGTTCGTACTCTGCCCGCGGGGTGGGGCCACGGCGACTTTTCGGCTCTTTGAGACATTGATGATGGGGAGGGTGCCGGTGATCATCTCTGACCAATGGACACCGCCTCCGGGTCCGGACTGGGCATCGTTCAGCGTTCGTGTCGCCGAGTCAGAAGTGGGGCAGATCCCGGCCCTGCTCGAGGCGCTGGAAGGGCAGGCGCCGGCCATGGGCGAGCGGGCCCGCGAGGTCTGGGATGAGTGGTTCGCGGCGGATGTCCTCTTTCACCGGGTGGTCGAATCGTGCCTGGCGATCGAACGCGAAGCGGGCTCGCGAAGCCCCCTGATGCCGCTGTTTCCCTATCTACAGCTCCTGCGGCCCTACCACACCCTCCGCTGGCTAGCCCGCAACCTCGGTCACGGGTCTTGGCGAGTGCCACGCTGGCTCTACAAGCTCCTGCGGGTGCCGACTGCCTGAGGGCCCCCTCGGGCGTGCGTCCCGCGTTAGGCTGGCCAACGGTGAACCCACCCCCCGATCCAGACGAACAGCGCTCAGCCAGCCGGGACATGTGGGAGCAGGCGGCGGCCGGCTGGAACAAGCGCGCCGACCGGGTCCGTGACTGGGGGATGCCCGTCTCGGTGACGATGGTCGACGCGCTCGCCCTGCAGCCGGGGCAGCGGGTGCTCGAGCTCGCTGCCGGCCCCGGGGACACCGGGTTCATGGCCGCCGAGCTCGTCTTGCCCGGGGGCACCCTGATCTCCAGCGACGGCGCCGACGCGATGGTGGCGGTAGCCCGCGAGCGCGCCGCGGCGGCCGGGATCACGAACGTGGAGTTCCGTCAACTCGAGTTGGAGTGGATCGATCTCGAAGCGGCCAGCGTGGACGCTGTCCTGTGCCGCTGGGGGATCATGCTGATCGTCGATCCGGGTGCCGCCGCCCGCGAGATTCGGCGCGTGCTGCGTCCGTCAGGCCGCGCCGCGTTCGCGGTCTGGGACCGGGCCGAGCGCAACCCGTGGGCCACGATACCGGGGCGCGCGCTGGTCGAGCTCGGCCATGCCGAGCCGCCCGACCCGAACGCGCCGGGGATGTTCACGCTCGGCGACGAGGGCGTGCTGGCAGACCTGTTGGAGTCGGCCGGCTTCACCGAAGTGACAATCCGGCCGGTGGCCGTGGAGCGCCACTACGAGGAGCTGGATCGCTACATCGAGGAGACCGTGGACATGTCTCCGATCTTCAGCGCCACGTTCAAGGAGCTGTCCGCCGAGGCCCAGGACGAGGTGCTGGCGCGGGTCACGGCGGGGGCGCGGCCGTTTGTGGGCGCCGACGGTTCGGTGATGCTGCCCGGCAGCTCGCTGGTCGCGGTCGCCACCGCCTGACAGCGATCTTGCAGTCTGGGCGGGCGGTTGCAGGCGTTGTTGGCGCCCGCCGCGACAGGGAACACTGTCGCCCCATGCGATCCAGAATCCTGCTCGTCACCCTCACCGCCGCGCTCCTTGCTCCGGCGACCGCTTCGGCCAGCTTCGCTCATGTGGTCACCAAGGGGGAGACGCTCTCCTCCGTGGCCGCTGCCGACGGCCTGTCGGTGGCTGCGCTCGCGGCCGCCAACGGGCTCTCCAGCGACAGCCAGCTGACCAACGGCGCCACGCTGCAGATTCCGCCCCAGGGGGCCGCCGTCGACAATTTGACAGCGACTTCCCTCCCTGTGAGCACCAGCGTTGCCGCGGCGCCGGCCGGCGCCGGCGGCTACGTCGTCGCGCCGGGTGACACCCTGTCGGCGATCGCCGCCGCTCACGGCCTCTCGGTGGCTTCGCTGGCCGCCGCCAACGGCCTCGACCCGGCGGCCTTTCTCGTCTCCGGGACGACGATCAGCCTCCCCGGCGCGGGCGCAACCACCACCCCGGTGTCCGACGTCTCGACTACGTCGAGCGTCCCTGCCAGCGCCGGGGCACAGCCCACCGCGGAAACGGTCAGCCCCTCGACGGTCGGCTCGATCGCCGCCGCCAATGGCGTCTCGCCCTCGCTGGCCGAGGCGATCGGCTACCAGGAGAGTGGCTTCAACAATGCCCTGGTGTCCCCCAGCGGGGCGACCGGAGTGATGCAGATCGAGCCGGGGACCTGGGGCTACATCGGGCAGAACCTGGCGACGCCGTCTGCGCTTTCCTCCGCCTCGGCCCAGGACAACATCCGCGGTGGCGTCCTGCTGCTGCAATCACTGCTGTCCCAGACCGGGGGGGACCCGGCGCTGGCCGCGGCCGGCTACTACCAGGGCCTGGCGTCGGTCAGAGCCCACGGCATGTACTCCGACACCCAGCGCTACGTCGACAGCGTGCTGGCGCTGCGCCAGCGCTTCGGCGGACCGTAGGGCGGCCGCGGGCCGGGGCGTTGTAGCCTCGGCCCAATGATTTACGACGACGACGCAGATCTCCACCAGCTCGACGGCAAGACCGTCGCCATCATCGGCTACGGCTCACAAGGCCACGCCCACTCGCTCAACCTGAAGGACTCCGGCGTGTCGGTTGTCGTGGGTCTGCGCTCTGACTCGAGCAGCGTGGCCAAGGCCAAGGCCCACGGCCTCGAGGTGACCGAGCCCGCCGATGCCGCCAGTGCCGGCGACGTGGTCATGATGCTCACTCCTGACGAGCTGCACGGCCAGATCTGGGAGTCGGGAATCAGCGACGGGATCGCCTCGGGGAACCTGCTCCTGTTCGGCCACGGATTCTCGATTCACTACGAGCAGATCGTGCCCCCGCCCGACGTTGATGTCGCGCTGGTCGCCCCCAAGGGCCCGGGCCACCTGGTCCGCCGCCAGTACCTTGAAGGGTCCGGCGTTCCCGGCCTGGTCGCGGTGCACCAGAACCCCCGCGGCAACGCCCTCGCCCTCGCGCTCGCCTACGCCAAGGGGATCGGCTGCACGCGCGGTGGGGTGATCGAGACCACCTTCAAGGACGAGACCGAGACCGACCTGTTCGGTGAGCAGGCCGTCCTCTGCGGCGGCGTCACCGAGCTCGTCCGCGCCGGGTACGAGACGCTCGTCGACGCCGGCTATGACCCGCGTCTGGCCTACTTCGAGTGCATGCACGAGCTCAAGCTGATCGTCGACCTCATGTACGAGAAGGGGATCGCCGGCATGCGCTACTCGATCTCCAACACCGCCGAGTACGGCGACCTGACCCGGGGTCGGCGCGTGATCTCCGATGAGTCGCGGGCCGCCATGAAGAGCCTGCTGGCCGAGATCCAATCGGGAGACTTCGCCCGCGAGTGGATCGCCGAGAACCGGGCCGGCCAGGAGAACTTCAAGCGCATGCGCGAGGAGCAGGCCGGGCACCAGGTCGAGGTGGTCGGCAAGGAGCTGCGCTCGCAGATGGATTGGATCGACACCGAGTTTCAGGAGTAGCTCTGTGCAGATCCCCGATGCGCTCAAGCCTGAGGACGGGCGCTTCGGATCGGGTCCGTCGCGGGTCCGGCGCGCCCAGCTTGACTACCTGGTCGGCCCTGGCGCCGCCATCATGGGCACCTCGCACCGTCAGAAGCCGGTGCGCGAGCTGGTCGGACATATCCGCGCCGGCCTGGCCGAGCTGTTATCGCTGCCCGACGGCTACGAGATCCTGCTCGGCAATGGCGGCACGACCGCCTTCTGGGACGCGGCCACCGCCGGGCTGATCCGTGAGCGGGCGCTGCACCTGGCCTATGGGGAATTCTCGGCCAAGTTCGCTGCCTGTACGCGGGGCGCCCCCTTTCTCGCCGATCCGGTGCTCATCGAGGCGGCTGCCGGCGATGCCCCGACGCCGGTCGCGCAGCCGGGCGTGGATGCGATCGCCTGGGCCCACAACGAAACCTCCACCGGGGTCATGGTCCCGGTCATCCGCCCTCAGGACGCCGACGATGCCCTCGTCCTGATCGATGCCACCTCCGGCGCCGGCGGCCTCCCGGTCGACCTCAGAGCCTGCGACGTCTACTACTTCGCCCCCCAGAAGGGCTTTGCCTCCGACGGCGGACTGTGGCTGGCGGCGCTGAGCCCCCAGGCGCTTGAGCGCATCGAGGAGATCGGTGCCAACCCGGACGGACGCTGGATTCCCGACTTCCTGTCGCTGACGCTCGCGCTGGAGAACTCGCGCAAGGACCAGACCTACAACACTCCTGCGCTGGCCACCCTGCTGCTGATGCGCGCCCAGCTGGACTGGATGCTCGATCAAGGCGGTCTGGAGGCGATGGTCGCCCGGACGACGGCCAGCGCCGAGCACCTGTACGGCTGGGCCGAGGCCCACGCCCACGCCACCCCGTTCGTGGCCGAGGCCGGCCAGCGCTCGCTGGTCGTGGGCACGATCGACTTCGACGACGAGGTCGACGCCGCCGCCGTGGCGGCGACCCTGCGGGCCAACGGGATCGTTGACGTCGAGCCCTACCGCAAGCTGGGGCGCAACCAGCTGCGCATCGCGATGTTCCCAGCCACCGAGCCCGATGATGTCCGGGCCCTGACGGCGTGCATCGACTGGATCCTGGAACGCCGATGAGCACGCCCAAGGTTCTCGTGGCCGAGAAGATCGGCGATTCCGGCGTGGCGCTGCTGCGCGAGCACTTCGAGGTCGAGATCGGGGTCGGCTGGAGCACGGAGGAGCTCGACGCGCGGATCGGCGAGTACGACGGAATCCTGATCCGCTCCGCCACCCAGTTGGACGGGCCGCGCCTGGCCCGAGCGACGCGTCTGCGCGCGGTGGGCCGCGCCGGGGTCGGTGTGGACAACGTCGACGTCACGGCGGCCACCAAGCGCGGCATCGTCGTGGCCAACGCCCCCCAGTCCAACGTGATCACCGCCGCCGAGCACACGATGGCGTTGCTGCTGGCGCTGGCCCGCAACGTCCCCCAGGCCTACCAATCGCTGATCAGCGGGCGCTGGGAGCGCGCCAAGTTCTCCGGCGTCGAGCTGTACGAGAAGACACTGGGGATCCTCGGCTTCGGCCGCATCGGCCAGCTCGTGGCTCAGCGCGCGCGGGGCTTCAACATGAAGGTGATCGCCTACGACCCGTTCGTCGGCAGTGAGCGCTACCGCGAACTCGGGGTCGAGGCGGCGGACTCCCCGGATGCGGTTTACGCCGCGGCGGACTTCATCACCCTGCATCTGCCCAAGACCCCGGAAACCGAGGGCTGGTTGAACGCCGAGATGCTGGCCAAGTGCAAGGACGGCGTGCGGATCCTCAACGTGGCCCGGGGGGCGCTGGTCGTCGACGCCGATCTCCAGACCGCGCTTGACTCGGGCAAGGTCGCCGGAGCGGCCCTGGACGTGTTCCGCACCGAGCCGGTCACCGAGCACCCTCTGTTCTCCTATCCGAACGTGATCGTCACCCCACACCTCGGGGCCTCGACCGCCGAAGCGACCGACCGGGCCGGCTACCAGGCCGCCGAGCAGGTGGTGGCAGCCCTGACGGGCGGCGTGGTGACCAGCGCCGTCAACGTGCCCGCGATCTCGGCCGAGGACGTCGAGGTGCTGGGCCCCTACGTGCCCCTTTGCAATTCGCTGGGCGGGATCGCGATCGCGTTGGCCGTCGCCTCGGGTGAGCCGATCGACGGTCTGCAGACAGACTTCTTCGGCCGTCTGGCCGAGCGCGACACCCGCCTGCTCGCGGTGGCCGTCCTGCGCGGTGTTCTCGCCGGTCACGTCGAGGAGGACGTCAACGCCGTCAACGCTCCGGCCATCGCCGAGGAGCGCGGCATCCAGGTTGTCGAGAGCAAGCACACGGTGGCGCGCGACTACACCGATTTCGTCCGCGTCGAGGTTCGGGGTGGCGACAGCTCGGTTCGGGTGGCGGGAACGCTGATCGGCCGTCGTCACCGACCCCACCTGATCGAGGCCTGGGGCCAGCGCTTCGACGTCCAGCTCGAGGGTCACGTCACCCTGTTTCGCTACCGCGACCTGCCTGGGATGTTGGGCCGGGTCGGAACCGTCTTCGGCCGCCACGGCGTGAACATCGTCTCGGCGGCCGTCGGACGCCAGCCCGACGAGGATCCGAGCCCTGACGGCCGGCTGGCCGCGATGGTCATCACCACCACCGCCCCGGTCCCGCGCGAGGTGGTGGACGAGATCGTGTCCAGCGAAGGCTTCGTCGCCGGGCAGACCGTGGCGCTGTAACTGCCGGTGGGGTCAGATCCCGAGCGCGCATCCGTCCTTGCGCGCATCGGAGCCGCCAAACAGCGTGCCGTCCCGCACGACGATGGCCTGGCCGCCGCCAAAGGCGGCCCGACCGCTTCGCTTGTCGATCCGAAACCCCAGGTCGCCGAGCTCAGCGGCGTGAGGCCAGAGCGGCTCCTCGAGACTCAGCACGTCGCCGTCGATCCGGAAACGCCCACGGTCCAGCGCGGCCTGCGGATCGAGTCCGTTCCGCATCAGCTCGGTAATGAACTGCACGTGGGCCTGGGCTTGGATGAACGCGCCCATCACGGCAAATGGCCCCACGAGCTCGTTCCCGCGCATGAGCATGCCGGGGATCAGCGTGTGGTAGGGCCGTTTGCCGGGCTCGAGGTTGCCCTGCACCGAGAAGCAGGCGGCGCGATTGTTCAACACCACCCCGCTCTCACCGGCCACGATGCCCGACCCGAACGGCTCATACAGGCTCTGCATGAGCGTCACCGCCATCCCGTCACGATCCACGACGCACAGACAGACGGTCCCGCCCGACGGCTCACTGACCCGCACTGGTAGCTGCGCGCGTCGGCTGTGGACATGCTCGCCGGACAGCAGGGGTTGCACGTCGGCCCCATCGCGGACCGTGCGGAGCGCATCTTCAAGAGCCAGTGAGACCGAAACGATCTCTTCGCGCAGCCCCGGATCGCGCTCGCCGAGGATGGCCAGCGCCTCGAGGACTGCCACACCCTGGGTCGGTGGCGGCAGCTCCGCGACCTCGACGCCGTGGTAGGTACCGATGAGCGGCTCGACCCAGCGCGGGTGGTACTCGCGCAGATCGTCGTAGGTCAACCACGTCGCTTCGACGATCGCCTGCGCCAGCGGCCCCCGGTAGAGATAGGCCGGTCCCTCCGCCGCGATGGCTTCGAGCGTCTGGGCCAGCTGAGGCAGCCGGAAACGCTGGCCGAAGCCCGGCGGCGGCCCCAACGCCTCCGGCGCCCTCGGGCTTGCTGTCCACGCGCTGGCGCAATTAAAGCCGGCGGGAACACCATGCTTGGCAAGCTCGATGGCCGGCCGCAGGCACCGCTCGAGGCCCACACGTCCCAAGCGCTGGGAGAGTTCACCCCATCCGGCGACCGCCCCCGGAACGTCCACTGAACGAGGGCCAAACATCGCCGGTGGCTGCACCGGAGCTGCGCCGGGGGCGGGACCGGCGGCGTCAAGACCAAGCAGCCCCACGGCTGGATCGCGAACGAGGGCGAACAGATCGCCACCGAGTCCCGTCGCATCGGGCTCTGTGACACACAGAACCGCCGCCATGCAGAGCGCCGCATCCACCGCGTTGCCGCCCTCGCGCAGAAGGTCCAGCCCGCTGATCGTCGCCAACGGCTGGCTGGACGAGACCATCGCCTCACCCCCGACGGCAGGCGCGCGCGCAGGCGAAGACCGAAAATCCATCGCCAGCGAGCCTAAAGCAGGCAAGCAAGACACGACGCCGGCTGACATCCCCGCCCGTCGTTGCTAGGCTTGCCGCGATGGCGTTTTGCCTCGACCTGCGACTTCTTCTCCTCCCCCCTCGGGGGGAATAGCGCGCCGGCGGCCGCACGTAGCCGCGAAACCAGCACCGAGAAGAAGCCAAGTTCGAGCCGGAAGGATGCAACGCCATGACCACACCTGAGGATCCCAACCGAGTACTGATCTTCGACACGACCCTGCGCGACGGTGAGCAGTCGCCGGGGATCTCGCTCAACCCGCAGGAGAAGCTCGAGCTGGCCACGCAGCTGGCCCGCCTCGGGGTGGACGTGATCGAGGCCGGCTTTCCAATCACCTCTCCGGGCGATTTCGAGGCCGTGCAGACAATTGCCCGGACCGTCGAAGGTCCCGTGATCGCCGGCTTGGCCCGGACCCACGTGGCGGACATCGATGCCGCCTGGGGTGCGGTCCGTGACGCCGCCAGGCCGCGGATCCACACCTTCATCTCGACCTCGGACATCCACATCGAGTACCAGCTGCAGAGCACCCGCGAGGACGTTAAGGGCCAGGCGCGGGCCGCCGTGGCGCATGCCAAGCAGTACGTGGACGACGTCGAGTTCTCGCCCATGGATGCCACTCGAGCCGAGCTCGAGTTCACGGCCGAGGTCTGCCAGATCGCGATCGACGAGGGGGCGACGACGATCAACATCCCCGATACCGTCGGCTACGCGGTCCCCCACGAGTATGCGGAGTTTCTCGGCCGTCTCTACCAGCTCGTCCCCGATCTGCATGACGTGGTCCTGTCCGTCCATTGCCATGACGATCTCGGGCTGGCGGTGGCCAACTCGCTGGCCGGGCTGCGGGCCGGCGCGCGCCAGGTGGAGTGCGCCATCAACGGGATCGGGGAGCGGGCCGGCAACGCCTCGCTGGAGGAGATCGTGATGCTGTTGCACACCCGCGAGGCGGCGATCGGCATGCACACCGGCGCGGTGACCCAGGAGATCGCCAGAACCTCGCGGATGGTGTCCAGGTTGACCGGGTATCCGGTGCAGCCCAACAAGGCGATCGTGGGCCGCAACGCGTTCGCCCACGAGTCGGGCATCCATCAGGACGGGGTGCTCAAGGAGCGCACCACCTACGAGATCATGGACGCCACCACGGTCGGTCTGGATGCCAACTCGATCGTGCTCGGCAAGCATTCCGGTCGGCACGCCCTGCAACAGGCGCTGGCCGAGCTGGGCTTCGAGCTCTCCGGGCAGACCCTGGTCACAGCCTTCAAACGCTTCAAGGAGATCGCCGACAAGAAGAAGCAGGTCACGGCCATGGATCTTGAAGCGCTGGTCACTGACGAGCTGCGCGAGGAAATCCCCGGCTATTCGCTGGCCTGGTTCGACGTCGAGGCGTCCTCGCGCCGGCCACCCCACGCCACCGTCGCAGTTCGCGGCCCCGACGGCGAGGAGCTGGTGGGCTCCTTCACCGGGGACGGCCCCGTGGACGCGATCTTCCACGCCATCAACGCCGCCACGGGCGTGGATGCCCGGTTGCGGGAATTCCGCGTCGACGCCGTCACCGGCGGTCAGGATGCCCTCGGCGAAACCTCGGTCGTGCTCGAGGTCGGTGGCGCCGCAGGCTCGGGCCAGGGAGTGTCAACCGACATCCTCGAGGCCGGAGCCAGCGCCTACGTGCGTGCCCTCTCCAACGCCGTGCGCCGTCAAGGCCTGCTGGCGGCCGCCGAGCAAGCGGGGGCTCCCGAGCCTGAGGTCGTCCGGGCGCCCTGAGGACTACCAGCGACCGTCGTCGGCGGCTACCAGCAGCCCCTGCCGGTAGCCGGCCGAGAGGACCCGCGTGCGGGGCTCGGAGGACATGAAGTTCGAACCCATGGCGGCGGCACACTCGGCGTTGGGGGCCACGGTCTTGACCGACGCCCCTCGCCGCCGCAGCGCCAGGCTCTCGAGCGAGACCGCTGAGCGTGAGACGTTGCGGACCACGGTGAGCAGGGTCTGCGTGGAGGCCAGGTTGGCGGTCGGGTTCAGGCACAGCACGTGGGTGTCGCGGCCGGCCGGCGCGGCATCTAGGTTGGTGGGGCTCCAGACGCCTCCGTCGACGTATTCGCGGTCTCCGATCTTGACCGGGGCGAACAGCCAGGGGACCGTGCATGAGGCCTCCACGGCTTCCGCCACGCTGGCGTCGGGGGCACCGGGTTGGCCGAAGACGATGCGGCGGCCGGAGCGGCGGTCAACCGCGGTGACGCGCAGGCGTCCGTCGAAGCGGGCCCCCGAGGCCTCGACCTGGGTGCGGAGCTGGTGAAGCGTCTCAGCGGGGCGGGGGAGACCGCGGAGGAGAAAGGCCCGCACGAGCGCGCCCCCCGGCGCTGCCACCCCCAGGGCCAGCGGGGCGAAGGTCGAACTGGCCGCCAAAGCCAGGGAGCCCGCCCGCTTAGCGGCCGTCAGCGCGGCCACGGCGAGGCCGCGGACCGGGGCGGCGTTGCCGATCTCGAGCTCGGTTCCCACCGCCGAGGGCCGGCGTGGTGAGCGCCCGGCGACGAGATGCGCGGCCACGATCGAGCCCGCCGACGTGCCGACGAAGCCCTCGCAGTCACGCAGGTCAAAGCCGGTGGCGTCCTCGATCCCGGCCAGCACGCCCATCATCCAGGCCTCTCCGAGCACACCACCGCCGCCGAGCACGAGAACGTCGGGACGGGTTCGCATGCCCGGCAGGCTACCCGCGCAGGCGCCCTGTATGTGATTACATACGCCTGTATGACGACCGCCGCCTCTCCGGTAACCGACCCGGCCGCCCTCGGCGCCCGCATCCGTGCCCTGCGCGAGGCGATGGATCTTTCCCTGCGCGACCTGGCCGGGCGCTCGCAGGTCAGTGCCCCGATGCTGTCCCAGGTCGAGCGGGGCGAGACCAGTCCCACCCTCCAGCTCGCAACCCGGATCGCCCACGGCCTCGAGCTGCGCCTGTCGCAGCTGCTGCGCCTGGACGAGGACGGTGCCGTCTCGATCGTCCGGGCCGGGGAGCGCCGCACCGGGCCGGTCGGGGCCCGCGGGCACGGCTACGAGATCCTGACCCCGCCGCTGCCCGGTCAGCGCGCCGAGCTGTCACGCCACACGCTCGCCCCGGGCGCGGTGACAGGCGGCTCCGGCGACCCCCCGATGCATGAGCCGGGCAGCCGCGAAACCGCGCTGGTGCAATCGGGTCCGGTCATCCTGTACTGCGACGGCGCTCGTCACGAGCTCGCCGCGGGCGACTGCGTCACCTTCGACGCCGACCTGCCCCATCACTTTGAGAACCCCGGAGACCAACCGGCCGTCCTGCTCGCCGTGGTGAGCGCCGGTCTGCGCCGTAGCTAGGAGACTGACCATGCCCAAGAGCCTGTTCGACAAGATCTGGGAGGCCCACGAAGTCGCTCCCGGCCTGCTCTACATCGACCTGCACCTCGTCCACGAGGTGACCAGCCCCCAGGCCTTCGACGGCCTGCGCCTGGCCGGCCGGCGGGTGCGTCGCCCCGACCGCACGCTGGCCACCGCCGATCACAACGTTCCCACCGACGGAACTCCGGTGGCGGCCCGGATCAAGGACGAGCTCTCGCGCGTCCAGGTTGAGACGCTGGAGCGCAACTGCGAGGAATTTGGCATCCCTGTCTACTCGCTCGGCTCTGACCGTCAGGGCATCGTGCACGTGATCGGTCCCGAGCTGGGGGTCACGCAGCCCGGCATGACGATCGTCTGCGGCGACTCTCACACCGCGACGCACGGCGCCTTCGGGGCCCTGGCCTTCGGGATCGGCACCAGCGAGGTCGAGCACGTGCTCGCCACGCAATGCCTGGTTCAGGCCAAGCCCAAGTCGATGCGCATCCGCTACGAGGGGGCGCTTGGCTTCGGGGTCACCGCCAAGGACCTGATCCTGGCCACGATCGGGCAGATGGGTGTCTCGGGGGCCACCGGCCACGTGGTCGAGTTCGCCGGGCCGGCGATCCAGGCCCTCTCGATGGAGGGTCGCATGACGGTCTGCAACATGACCATCGAGGGCGGCGGGCGGGCGGGCATGATCGCCCCCGACGAGACGACCTTCGAGTACGTGATCGGGCGCGACGCAGCGCCGTCATCGGTTCCCGACCAGTGGCGCTCGCTGCGCAGCGACGAGGGGGCGAACTTCGACAAGGAGCTGGTGGTCGACGCCGGCGCGGTCAGCCCGATGGTCACCTGGGGCACCAACCCCGAGATGGTGATCGGCGTCGGCGATCCCGTCCCCGAGCCGCACTCCGAACAGGACGAGCGGGCACTTCACTACATGGGCCTCGAGGCCGGGACGCCAATTCAGGAGATCAAGCTCGACCGGGTCTTCATCGGCTCGTGCACGAACTCGCGGATCGGGGACCTGCGAGCCGCCGCCGAGGCGATCAGGGGTCGCCGGGTGGCCGACAGCGTCTACGCGATGGTCGTTCCCGGGTCGGCGCGGGTCAAGGAGCAGGCCGAGCAGGAGGGGCTGCACGATGTCTTCCGCGCCGCCGGTTTTGATTGGCGGGGAGCGGGCTGCTCGATGTGCCTGGGCATGAATCCCGATATCGCCGCCCCGGGCGAGCGCGTGGCCTCGACGTCGAACCGCAACTTCGAGGGTCGCCAGGGCCGCGGCGCCCGCTCGCACCTGGTCTCGCCGCAGATGGCGGCCGCCGCGGCGATCGAGGGCCGGTTTGTCGACATCCGAGCGTGGGAGACGCAAAGGCCAGCCAGCGCCAACGGAGGTGACAACTCATGAAGGCGATCGAGACCATCACCGGCCGAGTCAGCGTCCTGGATCGCGACGACGTGGACACCGATCAGATCATCCCCAAGCAGTTTCTCAAGCGCGTAGAGCGCACCGGCTTTGGGCAATACCTGTTCTACGACTGGGCCCAGGAGCCCGGCTGGGACCTGCCCCGCAACCCGATCCTGGTCGCCGGGCGCAACTTCGGCTGCGGCTCGAGCCGTGAACACGCTCCCTGGGCACTGGAGGACTACGGCTTTCAGGCCGTGATCGCCTCGAGTTTTGCCGACATCTTCCGCTCCAACTGCACCAAGATCGGCCTGCTCCCGATCCAGTTGACCGCCGACCAGTGCGCCTCGATCGCCGCCGCAGGCGAAGCCCAGGTGGATCTGGCCGGACAGGAAGTGCGTTGGCCGGGCGGGACGGGAAGGTTCGAGATCGACCCCGAGATCAAGCACCGGTTGCTCAACGGCCTCGACGACATCGCCCTGACCCTGGCCCAGGACGAGGCGATAGCCGCCTACGAGAGTGACCGCGAGCGCAACGGTCCGGTGACCAGCGCGCTGTGAGCAGCGGGATGACTCACGCGGCATCCGGTCGGCGAGCCTGGAAGGCGAGCGGATGCCAGGCAGCCGGA
>JBAVWI010000254.1:0-1916 GCA_049697735.1 Solirubrobacteraceae bacterium | reverse complement strand
CCTGCGCCCGCCGGGTAGGCGAAGCCGCCCGGAGCGGGCAGGCCGAGGCGGCCCTCGCGGCGCTGGGCGGCTTTCGAATCCTGTGCGCACACCGGCGCGGTCCCTACGGCGTGACGAGCTGGACCGCGCGGATGGAGGCCTGGCTCGAGGCCGAGCTCCCGGGTCTACGCGGCGAAGAGCGCTGGTATGTCGGGCGCCCGCTGCTGGTCACCGAGAACGACTACGAGCTCGGACTTCACAACGGTGACACCGGGGTTGTAATCGAGGCCGAGGGACGCGTACAGGCGGCCTTTGCTCGCGGAGCCGGTGTGGCTGGCTTCAGCCCCAGCCGGCTCGGCGCGGTGCAGACGGTCTACGCGATGACGATCCACAAGAGCCAGGGGTCGCAGTTCGACGCCGCCGCCGTTCTGCTCCCTGAGCCGGACTCACGGATCCTGACCCGCGAGTTGCTCTACACCGCGGCTACCCGAGCCCGGCGCCGGCTGATCGTGGCCGGAACCGAAGCGGCGATCCGGACGGCGGTGCAGCGGCCCGTGGCGCGCGCGTCGGGGCTCCGGTGGCGATTGTGGGGTGAGGAGGGCGGCTGACCAAGACCTGACTCCGCCTCCTCAGGCCGGCGGCTAGGTTGGATTTTCGGCGCCCAAGAACTTCGCCAGCGCCTCGTGGGTCTGCCGGGGACGCTCGAGCTGGGGCACATGGCCGCAGTCAAGCTCGAGATGCGCAGCGGTCGGCAGCTCTTCCCGGACGTGGCGCGCGAAGCTGATCGGCACCAGTGGATCCTTGCGGCCCCATATGAAGAGACTGTCGGGCTCGAGGCCCGACAGCCGCGTCCACAGGCCCTTGAGACCCCGCGGCTCCTCGAGGTAGATCGCACGGGCTGCGGCGTAGAACGCGGCCCGGCCCCGTGGCGTCAGGTAGGAGCGCAGGAACTCGTCGACACCGGCGGCCGTCCATTCCTCACGCCCACCCGGGATCAGACGCCGAACGATCGCCTCGACCACGAACCGAGGCGTGGGTTGGATCAGTCCCAGCCGGGGATTGATGAGACGCAGCAGGGGCGCCCATGGGCGATCGCGCAGCCAAGCCAGCGAAGGCGCGAGCAGACCGATCCGCCTCAACCGCTCGGGATAGCGCAGCCCAGTCTCCAGCGCTACCCGGCCACCCATGCTGTTGCCGACCACATGGGCTCGCTCGAACTCGAGCGCGTCCATCAGCGCGATTATCGCCCGGGCGAAGAAGGGCGGCGCGTATGACGCCCGGATCGGCTTGACCGAATCGCCGAAGCCCGGCAGATCCACGGCGACGGTCCGAAACCGATCGGCCAGCGCCGCCACGGTGGGCAGGAAGGACACCTTGGTGGCGCCGAGACCGTGGATCAGCAGGACGGGCGGACCGGCGCCGGCCTCGGTCACCGACAACCGCCCCACCGCGGTTTCGAGGTGCCGCATCCGCAGCCCGCCATCACCGTTGGCCGAGGTCGCAGCCAGAAACCCCACGCCGAGGTGCAGGTCGTGCCGGACACTCAACCGTCCGGCACGGTAGGCGTTCATGCCGCCCCGCAGGTCCTCGGCGATCTCGCGCCACGTCTGCTGATCGGCGCGGAGCAGCGCGTCAGGGCGTCCGCGCCCGGCGGCGGTGACCCGGGGCGCGCCTGCGCCAAGCTCCACATCCACCGCTTCCGGCCCGGCGCCCACCAGGCGCAGGCGGGCAGACGGACGGCCGAGCTCGAACACCGCCGGGTCATAACGGCGGAGCAAATCCTGGACGACAGGCGGGGCGTGGCGCGGCATCGGGCTCTTGGTCATCTCCCCTCCGGGCAGCTTTCTAACCCTCGCCGGCGGTAAGCGTCCGAGATCCCCGGCTGTCTAGGTCTGGCAGACCGGACACCAGTAGGTGGTCCGGCCGCCGATCGTGGC
>JBAVWI010000253.1:0-37818 GCA_049697735.1 Solirubrobacteraceae bacterium | reverse complement strand
GGTGGCCGACGGGCACGCCACCCCGTACAGTGGCTGGCCGCTGTCGACCGTGTGCGGGGTGCCGCTCGGCGCGCCAGACGTCGGATCAAACGTCACCTCACCGCCACCGGAGCCGACCGCGGTGCATTGGGTGGCCGACGGGCACGCCACCCCGTACAATGACTGGCTGCTGTCGACCGTGTGCGGGGTACCGCTCGGCGCGCCAGACGTCGGATCAAACGTCACCTCGCCACCACTGCCGTCGACGGCGGTGCACTGGCTGGCTGACGGGCACGCCACCGCGGCCAGGGGCCGGCTGCTGTCGACCGTGTGCGGGGTGCCGCTCGGCGCGGCAGCCGTCGGATCAAACGTCACCTCGCCACCACTGCTGTCGACCGCGGTGCACTGGGTGGCCGACGGGCACGCCACCCCGGCCAGGGATTGGCCGCTGTCGACCGTGTGCGCGGTGCCGCTCGGCGCGGCAGACGTCGGATCAAACGTCACCTCACCACCGGTGCTGTCGACGGCGGTGCACTGGCTGGCTGACGGGCACGCCACCCCGTCCAGGAATTGGCCGCTGTCGACTGTGTGCGGGGTGCTGTTCGGCGTAGCCGACGTCGGATCAAACGTCACCTCGCCACCGCCGTTGTCAACGGCGGTGCACTGGCTGGCCGACGGGCACGCTACCCCGGTCAGGCCCGAGCCGCTGGCGACCGTGTGCGGGGTGCTGTTCGGCGCAACAGACGTCGGATCAAACGTCACCTCCCCACCAGTGACGTCGACGGCGGTGCATTGGCTGGCCGACGGGCACGCCACCCTCAACAGGGTCTGGCTGTCGACCGTGTGCGGGGTGCTGTTCGGCGTAGCCGACGTCGGATCAAACGTCACCTCACCACCACTGACGTCGACGGCGGTGCACTGGGTCACCGACGGGCACGCCACCCCGAACAGGCGCTGGCCGCTATCGACCGTGTGCGGGGTGCTGATGGGCGCGCCAGACGTCGGATCAAACGTCACCTCCCCACCACTGCGGTCGACGGCGGTGCACTGGCTGGCTGACGGGCACGCCACCCCGGTCAGGCCCTGGAAGCCTGCGTGATCGAGCGGGTACGGCGCAGACCACGAGAACGAATCCGCCTCCGCGACGCCCGCGCCGCCAGCCAGCGCCGCCAGCGCAGCGCAAACAGCGACCGCGAGCAACCCCAACCGTGCGAATCGGCGACCACCGCCAAACCCCAACACCCCAGCCCCCTCATCCGCCGCCTTCGCCACCGTCCACCGGCGCGACAAACACCTCGCATCGCCCAACAAGCCCTCGCCGCGACCAACGGCAGCCAAACCAGCCCGGCTTCTCACAAGAAACCCCACGCGCATCCAGGCGGACGCGCTCAGGAGGTCTACGCGGCGCAAGCTGCCCGTACCGGAGCGCTTCATCAAAACCTCCTCGCCTGACACGAGCCGCTCAGCATCGCGCCGAAATGTGTGGGGACCGGTGAACATCTGCCACCAGCCACGTCTGCCACCAGCCCCGACGCCCACCAAGCAAAGCCGACACTCAGCCAGACAGACATCCCCCTGCCAGAACCTTACATGCCCCGCCTACTCCGCAACGCCAGTCCAGGCCCGCTTATCTGTTCGGACGCCCCCGTCGACGCAGAGGCTGGCGGCCTCCCATTGGACGGAAGTCAGTGCGACCCCCGAAATGGGGTAGCTCCGAATTGACCCGCGACCGCATCGATGGCATCCGGCCGACTTGGGTCGGAAGTGACGTGGAGGACCAGGTGATCCTTCTCGCGCGTGACGGTCCACTCAGCAAAGGAGCAGCACAGATGCTCAGCTGCAGCAAGCGCTTGGAGTTCCTCGCCGGTCCCCGGGCCGGAGGGTTATCGGACTTCGAGCCGGTGACCGTTGCGTCTCGCGGTCGGACGTCCGTGCGCCGACAGCCTTCACCGGTCGAGCCGTCGAGCTCCTTGGTCTGGGCCCAGCGTGCAAGCCATGGGCAGCTCGGATCGCTCCGAACTATCGGTTCCGGTCATGGGGACAGATGGTTCACACAGGCCCTTTCTGAATGGCCCGGGCAGGACTCGAACCTGCGCGCGACGGATTATGAGGGCCTGTTCAGGTGCCCGAAGGCCCGTTGTTACAGGCGATTCGGTCAGGTTGGGTGAGGCTCGCTGGGTCATATCTGCTGACATCGGGACACGGTCTGGGACGTGTGTCAACGTCGGCAGCGGACGTGGGCCGGGGGGCCTGCGCTGTCGCTCCTAGCCAGAAGTAGATGCGATTTGACATCCGCGGGAGCCTCGGCAGAGTGTCGTGGCTGTGGACGAGGAAGCCATTAGGAAGCTCGAGGAGGACCTCCATCGGGTCCTCGAGGATGCCTTCGCCCGGGCAACCAGCCGGTTCAACGCTGCCGGGCTGAGAGTTCGAGTAGATCCCTTAGCGCGGGTCGGGGGGAACCACGATGGACTCGGGGTCCCGTTCTGTCGGAGCATTCGGGGGGATGCGGTCACGGAAGCTGGACTACCCCACTTGGCGTCCGCTTTCTCAGGCGCCGCATGATGCGGTTCATGGCATCGAGGGCATTCTCGGCCCTTACGCTGGTGATTATGGCGGCGTTCCTGGCGATCGGCTGGGCCACAGGGGCGGACTTGTGGTTTGCCCTTGCTTGCCTGATTGCCGCTATCGGGGTTATAGCCGACCAGCGCACACGACGCGAGGACGGCGCGGCGCCACCGCCAGGTGAATAGGACGAGGCTTCGGGTCCCGAGCGGACCACGAAGGTGAGACGCGCCATTCCTGACCGCGCGGTCACCTGCCAGCAACCGGACGTGCGGAATACGAGGTGGCTGGGGACGAACTCGCCTGCGGGAGCGACCATGGGCGTGGCTAGGCTTCGGGGCATGCAGACGGACGAGCTTGACGTTACGGCGCCCGGCGACCTCGCCGTGAGCGTCTGAGCGGCGCTGAGTCTGATGCGCGTTGCGCTGGTGGCAGATCTCCACGGGAATCTGACTGCCCTCGAGGCGGTCGTGGCCGATCTGAGGGGTCGGGCCCCAGACGTCGTCGTGCATGGTGGCGACCTTGCTCTGATGGGGCCTCGGCCGGCCGAGGTCGTAGACCGAGTCAGGGAGCTGGGATGGCCGGGCGTGGTCGGCAACACCGATGAACTGCTGTGGAGGCCAGAAGAGCATGAGCGTCAGCTTGTGCGTGCGCCCGCATTGACGGAGCTGCTCGCACTGCTCTTCGACGCTTACGCTCCGGACACGCGCGAGCGCCTCGGCGACGACCGACTGGCCTGGCTGGAAGGGTTGCCGGTTGAGCACCGTAGCGCGGAGCTGACGGTGGTGCACGCTCAGCCCGGCGACCTGTGGCGCGCCCCGATGCCTGACGCGAGCGATGGCGCGCTCTGGGCCAGTTACGCGTCGCTCGGTGCCAGCTTCGTCGGCTATGGGCACATCCACCGGCCGTTCGTCCGCACGCTCGACGAGGGCATGACGGTCGCGAACGCCGGCAGTGTCGGTTTGCCCTGGGACGGTGATCCGCGCGCCGCGTACCTCCTCCTCGACGATGGTGTCGCTGAGGTCGTGCGGATCGAATACGACGTCGAGGCCGAGGTGCGAGCGTTGTACGCGGCTGGGCATCCGGACGCCGACCGTCTGGCAGAGATGCGCCGCCACGGTCGCTTCGTGAAGCCACGACAGACGGTGTGACGTTCATGACCCCGGCACCGTTCGCCCCGGCGTCGGCGCCGACGGGGCTGTCCGGCGGACGCCGCGATGTCATCGACGACATCGCGCTGAACGTATGACCGCTCGCCGGAGGGTCTCATCGACGAAGGCGTACCGAACAGCCGGTGGTGACCCGCGCATGTCTCGGATGAGTCGGCCGACGGTTTTGTGGGACCTGAGGATCGCGCACGGATACTGGTGAGCGTTCTGCGGATAGCTTCAGAACATGGAACGCTGGATGTTCGGCAAACAGGCTTTCGCAAACGGTCTGCTTGGTTGGCTCTCAGTCCCGCTGCTCCGTGTTGGAGCTCTTCTCATCGCGGTGCCTCTCGTCGTCGATGGGCACGCGACCTGGGTCAGCACCGTTGGCGTTTGCGTGATAGCGATTTCGCTGATTGTCGCAATGCCCAACTTCATGCTGATGCGCCGAGAGAGGCCTGGAGGCGATGGCTCGCCTCAGGCGAGCTAACGCCGCGGATACCTCTGGTTGCCGTCAAACGTCAGGTCCGGAACGGAAGGTTGAGCGGACGGATGGGCGGTGGGTAAGTTGAGCGGATGACCGACAGCGATCAGATTCTGCCTGAGCGCCTCGCCGGCCCTGCTGGCCTGCTTCTCCGCCGATGGTCCCCCGGGGATGCCCACCAGCTCTCCGCTGCGGTGGCCGAAAGCCGGGAGCACCTGCGACCGTGGATGGCGTGGGCTGCCGCGGAGCCGTTGACGATCGCGCAACGCCGTGAGTTGATCATCGGCTTTGAGCGTGACTGGCGAGATGGCGGCGATGCAATGCTTGGCATCTTTCTCGACGGCCGGGTCGTCGGTGGGTGTGGGTTGCATCGGCGGATCGCTCGCGATGGCCTTGAGCTCGGGTACTGGATCCACCCGCGGTTTACCCGGCGGGGCCTGGCGACGGCGGCCGCGCGGTTGCTGACCGACGGCGCTGTCGCGCTGCCGGGGGTCACTCATGTAGAGATTCATCACGACAAAGCCAACGTCGCGAGCGCCGGAGTGCCGAGAAAGCTTGGCTTCTCCCCGCTCGCTGAGGTCCCAGACGAGGTCGAGGCACCCTCGGAGATCGGGATCGAATGCCGATGGCGAATGGACCGTGAGCAGTGGCTGCGTGACCGACCCCCGCAATGGTGACCGCGCCCCGGCGCCCCGATCAAAGTCCGCAAACCAACGCTCACCGGACGTCGGCTGGACGTTGTGTGGGACTGTTGCTCGTCGGTCTCGCTGTCAGTCGTGAGGCGAGTCAGGCGTCGCTGAGTAGGTGATCGAGGAATCGCTCGCGGGCGGCTAAAAAGTGCCTTTGAGCCGGACCGGCTCAGCATCGTCGTAAGCGATCGGCGGCGAGCCCGGTATCGGTGCAGCGGTAGACCGCGGGGTCGGGATAGGCCAGAATGATCGGCGAGTGCGTCGAGATCACGAACTGCGAGCCGTTCTGAACGAGCTCGTGGATACGACGCTGACACGTCAGGGAGTTCTGGGTCGAGAGTGCTGGTGGGTCGCCGAACCAGTCTGAGGAGATGGGCCCGGCTAACCGGCGGATGCACTCGTCCGTCGACCGGAGCGGTCACGAGTCTGTCGTAGCCCGAGCACTCATCAGTCGCGCTCTAGCTGCGGAGACTCAAGCGGGTCGTCGTGGGCTGTCTGTCCAGGTGGGCCGAGCTCACGCAGCGAAATGATGCTGGGCTGGTCCGCGACGGGTCCTTGGGTCACGTTCCGGACGTTTTGCCCTCTCCCGGAACGCGGGTGATCGTCGTCCTAGCATCGTGGCTAGGTGCCTACGAGCGAGGAGCGGGAAATGAAGATCGGAATCATCGGTGCGGGGAACATCGGGGGCGCGCTGGCGCACCGTTTCACGCAGCTGGGTCATGAGGTGTCGATTGCGAACTCACGCGGACCGGACACTCTGCGCGAGGTCGAGGCGGAGACGGGAGCGACCGCTGTCACCGCGCGCGAGGCCACTCAAGGCAAGGATGTGGTTGTGGTCACGATTCCCGAGAAGACGGTTGCGGAACTGCCTGACGACTTGTTCGCCGGAGTGGGCGACGACGTCGTGGTGATCGACACTGGGAACTACTACCCGCGGCAACGCGACGGCCGAATCGACGAAATCGAAGCGGGAACCCCCGAGAGCATGTGGGTCTCGCAGCAGATCAAGCGTCCGGTGGTAAAAGCGTTCAACAACATCTACGCCCAGCATCTGCGCGATCACGGTCGTCCGCATGGGTCAGACGATCGGATTGGGCTTCCTGTCGCAGGCGATCAACCCGCGAAGGCGACGGTCATGCAACTGGTCAAAGACCTGGGCTTTGACGCCGTCGATGCTGGAAGCCTGGAGGAGTCCTGGCGCCAGCAGCCCGGCACACCCGTGTACGCAGCAGACCTCGATGCCGACGCCGTGCGTCGCGCGCTGGGGGAGGCGAGCCGCGATCGTCCGGCGGACTTCCGCGCTACGCCCAACAGTCCCGGCAGTTACACCGACCCGGCCTGAAAACAGCAGCCGTTCAAGCACGCAGACCCGTGATCAAGCACCCCGGCTCACGTCCTACGACCGGCGCGGCAGCCGCGCGATCCAGCTGTCGCCAAAGGCATAGCCGGCCGGACCACCGAGTGCGCCGCGTCGCGCTGCTGTCCGCGCGAACCCGGTGCGTCGCACGCTTGCTCCAAGTGCCTGTGAGGTGACGAATGCAGCCTGCGGGTGTGCTGGTGGTTAGCGGTGTTCGATTTCGAGGGTGACGTGGCCGGTCAGGCGGGCCGCTTTCAAGGAGCGGCTACCCATGTACGTGATGGTGTAGTTCCAGCGGTCTCCGCCGGTTTTGCGCCGCCCGGTGAGGAAGTCGGTGTTGCGGCCGGGCACGTTGACCGCGAGCTTGTAGCGGCCGTGGCTGATCCGCCCGTGAGCGTGGATCACATGCACGCGACCGGCGATCTTCGCCCTGAGGACGAGCGTGATGCTCTGGCCGTTGGCCCGCGTGTCGACGGAGCCGGTGACGATCAACTCGCCGCGGTCGCATGTGGTGGCGTGTACGGCTGCGGTGCTGGCCTGGTTAAGCTCGCTCCTGCAGCGTCGCTGGGGGGCGCGAGCCGTGATTCGGGTGAGGTGAAGGTGCGCGCTAACCGGTTTGGCCTGGGCGGCGGTGACGGTATAGCGGATGGTCGTGGTAGCGCTCTGTCCGTCCTTACTGGTCGCGGTCACCGTGTAGGTGTGCGACCCCGCGGTCGACGTATCAAGCGTCCCAGCGGTTCCCGAGCCGCCGTGCGAATCGGTGCAGGAACTGACGCCCGGACCGCCGGCGCCCTCCGTGCACGAAAAGCTCGTCGGTACCGACCGACCAACCGCGTAGGTCCCCCCATCAGCCGGCGAGGAGATACGCGCCGACGGCGCGGCCGCGACCGTGTAACGAATCGTCGCCGTTCCCGTCTGACCATCCGTTGACGTCGCGGTCACCGTGTAGGTGTGCGAGCCCACGCTTGAAGTGTCCAGGTGACCGCTGCCGCCGCCTGTCGTGTTGGTTCCGTTGCCATCGTCGCAGGATGCAAGCCCCGGCCCGCCCGTCCCCTCATTACACGAGAAGTTCGTCGCCACAACCTGGCTCACCGCATACGTTCCACCATCCGCGGGGGAGGAGATCGAAGCGCTCGGCGCCGCCGGCGACGATCCCGCGAACTTCTCCACCCGGTTGCCTGAGAAGTCGGAGACGTACACATCGCCGGTTGAGTCGGCCGCCACCCCTCGCAGCTGCCCGAACTGGCCATCGCCGGACCCGGCGCTGCCGAACTGGCTGAGGTAGTTACCGGTCGAGTCGAACTTCTCAACCCGGGTGTTTCCCTGGTCGGCGACAAACACGTTGCCGCTTGAGTCGACCGCCAGCAAGTACGGATTGTTGAACTGGCCGTCACCTGACCCGGAGCTGCCGAACTGGCTGAGGTAGTTACCGGTGGAGTCGAACTTCTCAACCCGGTTGTTGCCAGAGTCAGCGACGTACACGCTGCCGTTTGATGGGTCGACCGCCACCCCGTACGGAGAGGAGAACTGGCCGTTGCCGGACCCGGCGCTGCCGAACTGGCTGAGATAATTGCCGCTGAGTCGAACTTCTCGACCCGATTGTTGTTGGTGTCGCCGACGTAGACATGGCCGCTCGAGTCGACCGCCACCCCGATCGGGGTCTTAAACTGGCCGTTACCGGACCCGAAGCTGCCGAACTGACTGAGATAATTGCCGCTTGAGTCGAACTTCTCAACCCGGTTGCCGGAGGTGTCGGTGACGTACACGTTGCCGTTCGATGGGTCGACCGCCACCGCGTACGGATAGGAGAACTGGCCGTTGCCGGACCCGGCGCTGCCGAACTGGCTGAGGTAGTTGCCGCTTGAGTCGAACTTCTCAACCCGGTTGTTGGATGTGTCAACGACATACACATCGCCGCCTGAGTCGACCGCCAGTCCGATCGGATTCTGAAATTGGCCGTTGCCGGACCCGGAACTGCCAAACTGGCTGACATAGCCGAAGCTAGCGAAGGCCGAGCCAGCGCCAGCCGTTGCCATCACCGCGAACGCGGCCAGCAGCGCCACGATCAAGCTCCGCAGTCGCGAGGTCCCACTCCCGCGTCCGCAGGTAAAGGACTGGCCGCCCGCACAGGCTCCAGAGGCAGGATGAGTAGCCGAGCGCAAGGCGATTGCCTGGCGGTGCCGGGGTATCTGGCTCAAAAGAACTCCTCCGTGTGCATGTAAAGGTGCAGCCAAGTGATGGTGTGGCCAACGGCCCGCAACTTCTACTGCGCCATATAGATGCAGATGCGCCTGCCCGCCCCGACACCCAGGAAGTTGGACGATAGCAATTCCAGCGCCCGCTCGAAGCCATCTATCTGGGGTTCGCAGGTCAGATCTGGCTGGTTACCAGGGGAGATGGGAGTCCTACTGCCACGACAGCGGAGCAGGTGTCTGTACCGACCATTCGAGCGATCCGCATCTCGCCGGAGAAGCGCCGATGCGTAGGTAGGGAGGCCTGACCCCCCGCTTCACGGGTCAGCGACGCGGCGATCGCAATGCGCGAACAGGAATAGCCAGCCGCTACTGTCCGCCCTGCCGCCCTTTCGCAAGGCGGGAGCCTGCTGGCCTCCACGTAGGCGGAGCAGACGACGCCACGGGGACGGCGGACGCCGCGGTCCACGGACGACCCCGCCCGGTCCAGGCGGGCCCGAGCTTCTTCTGCATCTGCCGGCCATCGGGCAATCGGTACTTCGCGTACCACACCGGACCGCGGGTTCGTTGCACCCGGAAGACGTGCCCACTAGGCGGGCGAAGGGCTCCAACCATGTCCCAAGTCTGCGCTGATCCTGGGACATATCGGGACATGCTTTGGTATCCGGGCCAGAGTCGGACCGTCTCGACGTCAGTGTCTACGGCTCATTGCCCAGTGGCCCGGGCAGGACTCGAACCTGCGCGCGACGGATTATGAGTCCGCTGCTCTAACCAACTGAGCTACCGGGCCGGCGCCAGGCAAGGTACCGCTTGGCGGGGCGCTGAGAGTGCAATGAGGCGGGAGAGGGTCTCCTCAGAGCCGGACGGAGATATATGCTTCGGGCTGTGGCCCTGCTCACGGCAAGCATCCTCGGACTCGGCAACTCCCCGAGCTCGTTCGGGCAGACTCTCGCGCTCCTGATCACCTTTTTGGGCATCGGCGTGATCGCCAACGTCCTGATCGTCTACGTGGTCCTTCAGGTGATGGCCGAGCGCAAGCAGAACCTCGAGCGCCAGCAGAAGTTCCACGACGGCAGCTGACGCTGGGCGACGGGCGGATTAGAGCCCGTTTAGCGCTCTCCGGCAAGGTTGCGGAAGGAACGGCGGAGGACGGTGTCGAATCAGACGCCTGCCGATGAAGCACGCTTCCGCCACCACAGTCAGTCCCGAGCAGCCCCACGGGCACCAGGCTCTGTCCGGCTACATCCGGGCGCGCTTCGACGACTTTTCGCGGTCGCAGAAGGACGTCGCCCAGTACATCGTCGATCATCTCGACGAAGCCGCTTTCCAGACCGCCGAGGAGCTGGCCCGCCGGGCCAACACCTCCTCGAGCACGGTCGTGCGCTTCTCGCAGGCGCTCGGCTTCGAGGGCTTCCCCGAGCTTCAGCAGGCCGCCCGCGACGAGTACCGCCGCCGGCCGGCCGGTGCCGCCGAGCAGATCCGCGGCACGGCCCCGCTGTTCTCCCTGGACCACACCGAGTTCGAGGCTGCCTTGGCCGCTGACCACGTCAACGTGGAAGACACGGCGCACAAACTCTCACGGGCCGATGTCGAGGCGGGGATCGACGCGATCGTCTCGGCCGAGAAGGTGCTGATCGCGGGCACCGACCAGATGGCCTTCTTCGCCAGTTACCTGCGTCACCTGCTGATGCTGCTCGATCTGCGGGCCGAGATCGTGGCCAGCCCCTCACAGGAGGCGCTGGGGCGCCTGAGCCGGATCGACGCCTCCACGCTGGTCATCGGACTGTCGGCGGGGCGCCCGCATCCGCTGATCACACGGACGATGAAGCTCGCTCGGCACCGCAAGGCGCCGACCCTCGCCATCACCGACGCCACCCTGTCGGAAGTGGCCCGGCTGGCCAGGATCCGCCTCTACTACTCGTCCAATACGCCCGCCTTCGTACGCTCGCACACTGCGCTGCTGTCGATCATCCAAGCGCTCGCCTACGGCGTCTACGCCCGCGACGCTCAGCAGTACGACATCCGTATCAAAGCCTTCCGCCTCAAGTAGTGAGACCGGCGCTCAGCGCCGGCCGACCAGCAGGGCCTGGGTCGCCCGCCCGATTCGGCCCGCCGGATCCCAGAGAACGCTCTCGGCGACCGCCACGCTGCCGGGACCGACCCGCATCTCGGACTGAAGCGCCACCCAATCCCCCCGTGGCGCCCGCTCGATGTAGAGGGTTAGGTCAGGATTGATGAACACGTGTTCGTGCCAGGAGAGCTCGGAGGCGATCCCGTTGCCGAAGTCGGCCGCCGCCGCCACGAGCTCGAAAGGGCTCAATGTCTCGCCGGCCACCAGCGGGCCGCGGAGGCGAAACCACGCCGTGGCAGAACCGACTTCGCGAAAGGCCCCCTCGACGAAGCGGATTTCCATCGCGTGGGTGGCGAACATCGGCGGGCCATCGCCGAAATCATTGCTGCGGCCATCCTCGGGGCCGGGAAAGGGCGGCGGGCCGCCCAAAGCGTCGCCGATCTCGCTGGGTATCAGAAACAGGGCCCGGGCCCGTGCCACCTCGACGCCATGCTCGTCTTCGATCTGCGCCTCGAGCAAGGTCACCCGGCGTCCCGGCCGGAGCACTTGCGTGCGGACCGACAGCGGCGCCAGCGGCACCGGGCGCACGAACTCGCAGGTGAGCCTCCCGAGGGCAAGCCCGGGCGCCTCGACGCAGCCCTGAAAGGCGTGAACGAACAGAGCCGCCGGTGCCCCGCCGTGAAGCGCGCCGGGATCCCACGGGCCGCGCGCGGCTTCGCTGGGTACGAAGCGCTCGCCATCGCGTACAAAGAGCGGGTCCCGGCTCATCGCGGCACACGGTAGCGGCCCGGGTACACTGGGCTGACGATGCTTGAGAACGGCGACAGCCCCCGTAGCGAGGCGACCTTCAGGGTCAAGTCGGGCCTGGCGGAGATGCTCAAAGGCGGCGTCATCATGGACGTAGTGACAGCCGAGCAGGCCAAGATCGCCGAGGACGCTGGGGCCGCCGCGGTGATGGCCCTCGAGCGGGTTCCGGCCGACATCCGCCGCGACGGCGGGGTGGCCCGGATGTCCGATCCCGAGATGATCAAGGGCATCCAGGAGGCGGTCAGCATCCCCGTGATGGCCAAGGCCCGGATCGGCCATTTTGCCGAGGCGCAGGTGCTCGAAGCGCTCGAGGTCGATTATGTGGACGAGTCTGAGGTCCTGACTCCGGCCGACGAGGCCAACCACATCGACAAGTGGCAATACAAGATTCCCTTTGTCTGCGGCGCTACCAATCTCGGTGAGGCACTGCGACGGATCGGCGAAGGCGCGGCGATGATCCGCTCCAAGGGCGAGGCCGGCACCGGCGACATCGTCGAGGCGGTCCGGCATCTGCGCAAGATCCGCCAGGAAATCGCCCGGCTGGGCACCCTCGGATCAGAGGAGCTGGCCACGGCCGCCAAGGAACTTGGCGCCCCGCTGGACCTCGTGCGCTCGGTGGCCGCGGACGGACGTCTGCCGGTGGTGCTGTTCTGCGCCGGCGGCATCGCCACGCCCGCGGACGCCTCACTGGTCATGCAACTCGGAGCCGAGGGTGTGTTCGTCGGCTCGGGGATCTTCAAATCTGAGGAGCCCGACCGTCGCGCGCGCGCCATCGTCGAGGCGACCACGCACTTCCGTGACGCCGCCCGAGTCGCCGCCGCCTCCACCGGTCTCGGGCAGCCGATGGTCAGTCTCGAGACGTCCAAGCTCGAGGCTGAGCAGCTGCTGGCCCCCCGCGGCTGGTAGCGGTGAGAGACCAGGCCGGGGGCGAGGCGCCGACGGCATCGGCGGCCTCGGCAAACGCCGTGGTCGGCGTGCTCGCCCTGCAAGGCGACTTCGAGGCTCACGCCAAGCTGTTGAGCCGGCTCGGGGCCACCGCACGCGAGGTCCGGGTGCCGGCCGAGCTCGAAGGACTCGACGCCCTCATCATCCCGGGCGGAGAGTCGACTGTGATGAGCCTCGGCATCGAGCGGGAGGGTCTCGGTGACCCGATCCGCGAGCTGACCCGGGCGGGCACGCCCGTGCTCGGGACGTGCGCCGGGCTTATCATGCTCGATCGCGAACACCTCGATGTCCTCGATATTCGCGCGGAGCGCAATGCCTTTGGGCGCCAGGTCCGCTCCTTTGAAGCCGACCTGGACTTCTCCGATCTGGAGGGCGGACCCGTACACGCGGTCTTTATCCGCGCCCCGTGGGTGGCCGAATACGGGCAGGGGGTCGAGGTTTTGGCCGCGGCGGCGGACCATCCGGTCGCGGTCCGCCAGGGCAACGTCCTCGCCGTGGCCTTCCATCCCGAGCTGACCGGAGAGCTTCGGATCCACGCGCTGTTGCTGGCCGCGCTCCGGCGCTAAACCGGAAGTTGGGATCCAGGGCTTCGGCTCCGCGCCGGTTCGGCGCGGACTGCGCTCAGCGTGTCTGGGCCGGCTCGCCCCGGTGGCGCTCGGCATAGGCGTGGAACTCACGCTCAAAGGTGGCCCAGTCCAGCCGTGGGACTCCATCGGGCTCGGGGGGCGGATGCTCATCCTCGGGCGGCTCGGCGTCCGGGGGGTCCTCCTGGTCGCGACCGCGCGACAGCCAGGCGGCAAGGGCCGAGACCATGATGCCGGCTCCGTAGACCAAGCCGGCCAGGATCTCGTGGTGGGTCAGCGAGGCCAGGCCGCCGACTGCGTACAGGAACAGCGCGGAGAGCACCAGACGGCGCAATTCCGTCCCGGGGACCGATTGCCGTGGGGCCCGGGCGCAGGCGCTGGTAAAGATCGCCACGCAGAAAGCGACAGCGAGCGCCAGTCTCCACGCGGCTGCAAACGAGAACACCATCCTCGTCCAGCATGATGCCCTTCTGAGCCCAGAAATCAAGCTCAAGGCCGGCAAAAGTGTGGCTCAGACCACCAGCCCATGGCGCATGGTGTTCTCGGATACCGCCTGCTGCTGGACGAACTGCAGGAGATAGTCGGGGCCGCCCGCCTTGAGCCCCGTGCCCGAGAGCCGGTTGCCGCCGAACGGCTGGCGGCCGACCATCGCGCCGGTGATGCCGCGGTTGATGTACAGGTTCCCGACCGGAGTGCGCGCCTGCACGCGGCGCACGACCCCAGGATCACGGGTGAAGAGGCCGCCGGTGAGGGCGAAGGGGAGCTCGTCCACGATGTCACAGGCGTGCTCGATATCGCGCACGCGCTGAACGGCCAGCAGGGGTCCGAAGATCTCCTCGTTGAGCACGGCTGAATCGGCTGGGAGGTCGGTGGCCACGGTCGCCGGGCAAAACCAGCCGTTGCCCGCCGGGGCAGCGGCGGAAGCGACGATCGTGCCCTCGCGCGCGGCGAGGTCGCGGTAGCGGGCTACGCGCTCCTGGGCGGCCTGTTCGATCACCGGGGGAACGTCGGTGCCGAGAGTGTCGGCCTGGCCCACCACGAGCACGCGCACGGCTCCGGCCAGACGCTGGCACAGATGGTCGGCGATCGCCTCGTGAACCAGCACCCTGGAGGCCGCCGAGCATTTCTGGCCGGCGTAGGCAAAGGCCGAGCCGACGACCGCCGGGATGGCCTCGTCGAGGTCGGCGTCAGCGTCGACGATCACACAGTTCTTGCCCCCGAGCTCGGCGACCACGGCCTTGAAGTGGCGCTGCCCGCTGCCGACCGCCGCCGCCGCGGTGACGATCTCCTTGCCCACCGGGAGTGATCCGGTGAAGGCGATCGCCGCCACCTCGGGATTGCGGACGAGCGCGGCGCCGACCTCGCCCTCCCCCGGGAGCAGGCTCAGGGCGGCGGGCGGAACCCCGCCGGCGCGCAGCGCCTGGACCAGGCGTCCGGCCAGAGCCGGGGATTGCTCGGCGGGCTTGAGAATCACGGCGTTGCCTGTGACCAGCGCCGCCGCGGTCATGCCGCACGGGATGGCCAGGGGAAAGTTCCACGGGGAGATCACGGCAACGATTCCCCGGGGCCGGAAGCGAAGATCGTTGCGCTCCCCGGCGACCTGGAGCAGCTCGCGGCCGCGGCTTAGCTCGAGGCCGGCCCGGGCGTAGTACTCGAGAAAGTCGATGGCTTCACAGACGTCGCCATCGGCCTCGAGCCACGGCTTGGCGCACTCGCGGACCTCGAGCGCGGCCAGCTCCAGGCGCCGCTCACGGATCCAGGCGGCGGCTTCGATCAGGGCTTGCGCACGCGCCTCAGGGCTGGTCTCCCGCCACTCTCGCAGGCCGGACCGGGCGGTCTCGATCGCGGCCTGGACCTCGTCGGGACCGGCGGCCGCGGCGCGGGCGACAAGCCGCTCGGGCTCTCCCGGGTCGGTCGAGGGCAGCTCATCGCCGGCCCGCTCGTCGTCCGCGATCCGTACCGGTACGGACAGTGGCAGGGTGGCGTCAAGCTCGGCCAGAGTGTCGCCAAGCCGGGCGCGGACAGCACCGCGGCGCAGCTCGAGCACAGGCTCGTTGGCGAACGGGGCGAGAGGCATGAGCCTTCACGTTACCCGCGCTTGGCGCTGGTAGGCTCGCGGCGCGATGGTGGCAACCGGCGGCGTGAGCGTGATCATCCGCGCCCGCGACGAGGCCGAAGCGCTCGGGCGCTGCCTGCAAGCGCTCGGCGGTCAGGAGGGGGTGGGGGATGTGGAGACGATCTACGTCGACACCGGCTCGGTCGACAGCAGTCACCAGGTCGTCGCCGAGACAGGGGTTCAGTCGATCTGGATCCCGCGCGAAGCCGGATTCTCCTTTGGTGGTGGCCTCAACACAGGAGCCGCTCACGCCCACGGAGACGTGATCGTGGCCCTCTCGGCCCACGCGATCCTGCCCGACACTCGCTGGCTGGCCCGTGCCGTCGCGGCGCTGGCCGACCCTCGCGTGGCCTGCGCCAGCGGCGATGTCTACGGACCTGAGGGCGAGCACCTGGCCGCCGCACGCGATCAGGACGCCGGGCTGGCCCGCCGGCGCCCGGAATGGGGGTACGCCAACGGGGCGGGAGCGTTTCGAGCCTCGCTGTGGCGCCAACGACCGTTCCGCGCCGATCTGCCGGGGTGCGAGGACAAGGAATGGGCCCTGCACTGGCTCGAGCGGGGCTATGCGTGCCGAGTCGACCCGGGGCTGGCGGTGGGCCACGACCACAGCCACGACTCGTTGCCCGCGATCTTCGGCCGCGCCCGGCGCGAAGAGCAGGCCTATGGTGCCTTTCTGGAGGGCCGGGATGCGTATGGACTCAGCGATCTAGCCAAAGACTGGTGGTCAGACCTGCGCTGGTATGACTCGGCCCTGCGCGCCCGCCTCAGCCCGCGGCGCACCGCTCGCCTGTTGGGGGCATACCGAGGCCGACACGTGACGTGATGGAACCCAGGTCCGGTATCCGGACCTGGGATGACACACGTCCGCGTCAGCCGGGTCAGGGAGTCCGCGTCAAGCGTGGTCAGGGAGCGACGAGCAGCTGCTCCACGGGAGTCCCACGGGCCTGCTCGGACAAGAAGCTCTCGTTGCTGGTGTTCTCAAGCAGCCGCCGGACCAGGTAGGCCATCCCGGCCACCAGGTCCCCGACCGGACAGTAGGTGCGCACCCGGAAGCCCCGCGCGGCCAGCGCGTGCTGGAGCTCGTCCCCGAGGCCGCGCAGGACCTGGAGCTCGAGGTCGCGGTCATCGCCCCCCGACACGCGATTGACAGCGATCGCGTGGGCGACCGAACGCAGGTTGTGCGAGGCCACCGCCACCCGTAACGAGGGACGGGCGGCGAGCAGCCCCCGCGTCAGGGCCTCGAAGTTACGATCGCATTCGTGCTTGTCCTCGAAGACGGGCACCGGCCAGCCGTGCTGGCGGGCCTGGACGAGCTCGTGGTCCCAGTAGGCGCCCTTGACCAGGCGGACGGTCAGGGGCGGGGTGCGCTGCGTGGCCTGCGCCCAAGTCACCACCTGGGCGAGCAGCTCGGGCGAGTCGCGCAGATAAGCCTGCAGGACGAGGCCGGCCGACGGGCCGTCGCGAAACTCTTCCTCGTCCAGCAGGTCCAGGACGAGTTCGAGGACCGCCTCGCGCGAGTCCAGAGACTCCATGTCGATGTGGAGGTGCGCGCCGGACTGCTGGGCGAGCCTGAGCAATGGCCTCAGCCTGGCCGCGGCGTCGTGCTGGCCCAGGGCCGGGGCGTCGGGACGCAGCAAGGGCGTCAGAGCGGAGATCTTCACGCAGACGTTGCACCGCGGCAGGACGCCGACGCCGTCTGACTCGAGCATCTCCCGGGCCGGCCAGCGCGCCATGGGGGCGGTCAGCGACTCGATCGCGTCGGCACAGCGCTCGGCGTAGCGATCGGCCTCGGCCTGGGTGACAGTGGCCTCGCCGAGCAGATCGACCGAGCTGGCCACGCCTTGGTCCCACAGGCTCCGCAGGACACCGAGCGCCGCGGCGGGGGTCTCTCCGACGATGAAGCGATGAGCCAGGTGGCGGACACCGCCCGCGGCGGCGGCGCCGAGGGCAGCCCGTCCCGCGCGCGTGCCCGAGATCCGCATCGCGGCTGACAGCGGCGCCGGGGTCTCGGGGACCTCGTCCAGGAAGGCGGTCAGGTGGCGGGCGAGATCGTCCAGCGAACGGCAGGCGGGAACGACGTCGACGAACCGAAACAGCGCCGCCCGCAGCTCCTGATCGCCGGTGGCCAGCTCCATGGCCCGGGCGTCGAGGGCCTTCACCGGGTTATGCGAGGCCGACGGGAAGGCCGCGAAGAGCTCGCGGCCGACGCGCTGGAGTTCCTCGTCGACGGCGCCCGGCCCAGTGCCGGATACGGTCACTTGTCGACTCCCGCCGGCGCGGGCAGGTCGAGGGTGGCTCGTTCGATCGCCGGCCAGCCCGCGTCGGCTTGGCGCGCGGCCTGATCCGCCGCCGCGCCGCCGCGCAGGCCGAACAGACGCTTGCGGAACAGCAGGTAGATGACCACGGCGAGGTTGATCAAGAAGCCCACCACCTTGAGCACCGTGCCCTTGTGAATGATCTCGTAGATCTCGAGCGGCAGCAGGAGGGTCGTGGCCAGGAAGGTCAGGTATTCGGCCCAACGCCGGGCGTACCAGAGTCCCACCGCCTCGATGCCCTCGAGCAGCGCGTAGGCGAGCAGGGCGAATCCGGCCTCCCTGAGGGTGGTGGTGCGCAGCGTGAAGAGCTTGTCGAACTCGCCCAGGATCCCCACGTGGCCGGTGCTCTGGACGGGCCCCCCGGCGACGCCGCCCTGAATCGCGGTCAGCACTCGATAGAAGGCGGCTCGGAGGTGGGCGCGGTCGGAGGCAAACAGGAGGACACCGATCCCGAGCAGACCGAGGATGACAAAATGCACGGCGCGGTCGATGGCGATCACGCGCAGCACGATCCGGTCGCGCAGGGCCTGGCCGCGGGTGGGGAGGACGATCTCGTCGCGTCCCGGGGGGAAGTCTCGCGTCCCCGCCTCGGGCCGGGGCAGTGGCACCCAGGCGTCGCAGCGCAGACACCGGTGCCAGCGGACGTGTTCGCACTCGCGGACGACTAGCGTGTCCTCATCGCGTACCTGGGCGGCGTCACGGCCGACGAGCGCGTGGCCGCGCACGCCGCACACGATCAGCTCCCAGTCGAGCTGGCGTCGTCGCCGGGGAAGCTCGGTTCCCGGGGCGGGCAGGAAGTCAGGCGGGGGGCTGGCCGGCATCTCAGAGGATGTTGACGGCCCGCGCGACCACGAGGCCGATGGTCACCAGCGCGGTCAGCGACTGGGCGCTCATCAGCAGCTTGGCGTTGTACGTCAGGGGCATCGTGTCGGTGGGGCTGAACGCGCTCGCGTTGGTGAACGACACGTAGAGGTAGTCGAGCAGCCGGGGACGCCAATCGGCGGGCGCGTAGCGGGGGTCGGCCATCTGCGGAAAGAGAAAATCGGGATACGTCTCGGAGTTGGCGGCGCGCTCCACCGGGCCGCCGCGGTCCAGTTGCCAGTACCAGACCCCGAACAACAGGACGTCGGTCACCCAGAGCAGAATCCCCGAAGCGATCAGCTCGTGGCCGTTGCTGACGTGGCTGCGCAGGAGATGGCTGGCGAGGAGGACGAGAGAGACGATGTTGGCCGCGCTGACCAGGCCGGTGAGCGAGATGGCCAGCCGGCGCCGTAGCGGCGAATGGCGCATTCGCGGGTGCGGCGAGGCGGCAAGGAGCCCGAGCAGGGCCAGCGCCTCCAATGCCGGCAGCACCCAGACCGGGCCGATGGTAAGCCGCTTGGGAAGCGCGAAGTCCAAGGCAATCGCTCCGGCGATCACCAACTGCGGACCCCAGAAGGGGTCGTAGCGCTCCAGCCGGGAGCGGAGGTCTTCGACGGCTCGCTCGGCGGTGGGCTCGGCCTTCATCGCGTGGATGGTGCCATGCACGAGGGATGGGGCGGGGAGGAGGATCGCTCGCCAGGCGCGAAACTCACCTCAGTGCGGCTTGAAACCTCATCTTGCCCTGCCCGGGTTGCGCTGGCCGTTCTCGGTCTCGCCGCCACCTTGTCGCTGCTCAGCGGCTGCGGCAGTGCGACCTCGTCGAGCGCTGGCACCCAGACGGCCGCGGCGAGCGTCCCGGACCGGGCCTCGAGCAGCACGAGCAGCTCAACCCCGGCCACGACCACGGTCAGCCAGTCCGCGCCCCACTCAGGGCCGCCCACGTGCCGCGCAGCCGCGCTGAAGCCCAGCTTCCTGGGCATGCAGGGTGCCACCGGGCACGGCGAGCTGGGCTTCGCCGTCCGCAACTCGTCGGGCACCAGCTGCGACACGTTCGGCTATCCGGGGGTCCAGTTCCTCAGCCAGAGCGGGGCCCTGCTGCCCACGGTGACCCATCGGGCGACGTCTGACCTCTTCGGCCATAGCCCGCTGGCCACTGTCCACCTGGCGCCCGGGGACACCGCCTCGTTCCGGCTCGCGGTCACGCACGGGATCGGGTCAAGCGCGGGCTGCACCAGTGCCTACGGCCTGCAGGTCTATTCCCCCAAGGACACGGCAACCCTCCGGGTCATGATCCCGGGCGGGGCAACCGAGTGCGGGACGGCGACCGTGTCGCCGCTGCAACCCGGGACGAGCGCCTACCGGTAGCTAACCGCCGGCGCCGGACCGCGTCCTGCGCAAGGGCGTGGTCGGCAGCCAATCGGGGCCGTCCTGGAGCATGCGTGTGATCGCCGGCGCCGGGACCGGGTGCGAGAAATGAAAGCCTTGCACGTAGTCGCAGCCGAGCCGGTTGAGTTCGGCAACCTGCAGCCCGGTCTCTGCCCCCTCGCCGACCACACGGAGGGAGAGGGCGTGCGACATGGCGACGATGGCCTCGGTGATGGCGGTGTCCCGGGGCTCGGTGCCGAGCCCGTCGATGAACGAGCGGTCGACCTTGAGGACGTCGAGGGGCAGTCTGGTCAGGTAGGACAGGGACGAGTACCCGGTCCCGAAGTCATCGAGGACGAGGCGTACCCCGATCGCCTTGAGCGCGCTCAGCGCCCCGGTCAGCCCCTCGGCGTCGGCCAGGAGCACGCTTTCGGTGATCTCTAGCGAGAGACAGGCGGGGTCCAGGCCGGCGCCGCGCAACGCACCGGAGACCGTGTCGGCCAGGCCTCGGTTGGCGATCTGCACGGCGGACAGGTTCACCGCCATCTGCAACGGCGGCGAATCGGGCCGGTCCCGGTGCCAGCGGGCGGCCTGACGGCACGCGTGCTCGAGCACCCAGCGGCCGATCGGTTCGATCAGCCCGTTCTCCTCGGCCACGGGGATGAAGTCAAGCGGGGCGATCAGCCCGCGCTCGGGGTGCTTCCAACGGACCAGCGCCTCGACGCCGACAATCGAGAAGTCCTGCAGCGAGACCAGTGGCTGGTAGTCGAGGGCCAGCTCGTGGCGTTCGAGCGCGCGACGGAGGTCGTTCTCGACCCGCAGCCGGGATAGCGCCCGCCCGCGCAGACCCTCGTCAAAGAGCTCGTAGCGGGCCCGGCCTCGCTCCTTGGCCCGGTTCATGGCCGCATCGGCGTCCCGGACCATGTCCTCGGCCAGTTCGCCACCTTGGGCGAGTGCGATCCCGATGCTGGTGGTGACGAAGTGCTCGTCACCCTCGAGCAGGAAGGGGCGCGTGAACACGGCCGCGACGCGCTGGGCCATGTCGATGGCGTCCTGCTCGCCGGCGATCTCCTCGAGGAGGATCCCGAACTCATCCCCGCCGAACCGCGCCACGGTGTCGCTTGAGCGCACGGCCTGGCGCAGGCGAGGGGCGGTGGCGGCCAGCAGCTCGTTGCCGACATGGTGCCCGAGGCTGTCGTTGACGAGGTTGAAGCGGTCGATGTCCAGGAACAGGATCGCGGTCAGCGAAGGGTGCCGGCGCAGACGCGCGAGGGCCTGCTGGAGGCGATCCATGAACAACAGCCGGTTGGGTAGCCCAGTGAGGTCGTCGTGCAGCGCGCGATGGCGAATGTCGTCGTCGGTCAGTTGGCGTTCGAAGGCATCGCCGAGGACGTTGGCGAGCGCCTGGGTGAAATCGATATCCCCGGCCTGGAATTCCCGCATGGTCACCGAGTGCAGTCCGAGCACACCGAACGGGGCCTCGCGGCCCTCGATGGCGACAGTCAGCCCGCTGCGGGCACCGAGGTCACTGAGGACCGGCGAGCGGCGGAAGCGCTGCTCTGATGCCCAGTCCTTGACCACCACCGGACCGCGCGTGAGGATCGTGTAGCCGGCCTGGGAAGCGGCGCCGGCCGGCACGAGCAGAGCCGTCGGCCCGGGCAGCCCGACGGTCGAACGAAACTCGAAGCTGTTGCCTCCGGGCAGGAGCTCGAGCACGGCGCCGATCTCGACCTCGAGCAGTTCTGTCGCGGACTGGACTGCCTCCTGCATCAAGTCTGAGGTGCTGGCGCCCTCCAGGGCGTGCTCACCGAGGCGTGCCACCGCGGCCTGCTGGGCGGCCCGGCGCTCGAGCTCAGCCTCCACATCCTTCTGCTCGGTGATATCGGACATGACCCCGTGCCAGCGGGCCTGGCCGTCCTCGTTCTTGACCAAGAGGGCGTCGTCGCGGACCCAGACCACGCGCCCGTCACGGTGCAGAAGGCGGTACTCGGCGGCTCCGCCCGAGGGCTGCCCGGCGATCATCCGGACCTCAGCTTCGATCACCCGCGTGCGATCGGACGGGTGAAGGCGGGTCGCCCACAGGTCAGGGTCGGCGCACCACTCCTCGGGGGTGAAGCCGAGGATGGTTTCGATCTGCGGGCTTACGTAGTGCCAGACCCCGCCCGGGCCCGCATCGGCCGTGTAGAGAATCGCCGGAACGCGCCGCATTAGTCCCGGCTGCTCGGGAAGAGAATGGGTAGCCACGGGGACGCCGGGACGCAGAGATCCCGGCCTGTGAAAACGACGAGACATGTCCAGCCATAACATCGGCCCGGTTGGACCAGAAAGCGATGCGTACAAAACCCTGATCCGCGAGGTCGATTACGGACTCCGGCGCGCGGGTCAGCGCATGGTGGCGTGGAAGCGCGTCACGCCGTCCTCGTCGCTCTCGGCCACCTCGTGGCGGGCGACGAGCAGGTCCATGTGTCCGAGCACTTCGGAGATCGTCAGGTAGGCCTGGGTGACGGCGACGTTGCCCCACATCTGGGTGGCGAGCTCATACGCGGTCAGCGGCGCGGGAGCCAGCATGCGCAGCAGCTTGCGAGCCCGGCGCTCGTGCATACCAAAGCGCTCGTCGATCAACCCCACGTGGTCGGCGAAGGGATCGCCGTGCCCGGGGAGGATCAGGTTCAGCGACAGCTCGCGGGTGGCTCGCATCGACTCCAGATAGTCCATCAGCGCGTGGGGCCGCGGCGCTCCCGGTCCCTCGCCGAGGGGCCGGCTGACCACCGGATTGGAGGAGATGTGCGGCAGTAGGTGATCGCCGGCGATCAGGATTCCCCGCGCCTGATCAACAAAAATGGTGTCCGAGGGGCTGTGCCCGGGCCGGTGCAGGACGCGAAACGTGCGGTCGCCGACCACGAGATCGTCACCGTCGGACAGCGGCCGGCTGACGTGTGCACTGGAGCCGAAGGCACGGAAAGCCGCCCCGACCATGGACAGCGCCCGAGCCACGTCCACGGGGACGCCGTGGCGGCGCATGACCTCCATAGAGAACTCGTCGTCGGCGGCGACGCTCGCCCCAAAGCTCTCCAGATAGGGCGCGAGACGATCCAGAGCGGCAACTTCGGCCCCCGAGCGACGGGCAAGGACCTCGAGCAGCCCGAGGTGGTCCATGTGCTGGTGGGTGATGACGATCAGCTCGAGATCCTCGATCGCGTGACCCAGGGCGCCCATCGCGACCTCGAGCTCATCCAATGATTTTCCCGAGTTGGGGCCCGTGTCGACAAGGGTCAGCGGGCGCTCCTCGATCAGGTAGCAGTTGACCCGGCCGACCAGGAACGGCGTGGGGAGGGCGATCCGATGGATGCCGGCGGCCGCGACGCGCCGCAGCAGTTGCTCCTGTCCAGCACTCGTCTCCCCGCTGGTGGTCACGAACGAATCACGCTCAGGACCTCGTCCCGCTTGGCCTCCATGTGTTCGGGTGAGCGCAGCGACTCCAGGCACAGCCTCAGCAGCGGCTCCGTGTTGGATGAGCGCACGTTGAAGTGCCAGTCCTCGTAATCGATCGACACGCCGTCGAGACGATCCTGCCGGCCGTCGCGATAGCGCTCGGCGAGCTCCTCGAGCTTGGCCTCGGGGTCGGAGACCTCGCTGTTGATCTCCCCTGAGATGAAGTAGCGCGACCGGTACCCGTCCAGTAACTGGGACAGCGTGGCTTCGCGGCGCGAGAGCAGCTCGAGGATGAGTAGCGCCGGCAGCGTGCCCGAGTCCGCGCAATAGAAGTCGCGGAAGTAATAGTGGCCGGAGACCTCGCCGCCGAAAACCGCACCCTCGGCCCGCATGCGGGTCTTGAAGAAGGCGTGACCGACGCGGTTGACCAGGGCCTGGCCTCCGGCTTCGCGGGCCGTGTCGGCCACCGCCCGGCTGGCCCGGACGTCGTAGAGGACGGTGGCTCCGGGCTCCTTGTCAAGCATCGAGGCGGTCAGCAGCGCGGTCAGAAAGTCGCCGTCCACGAACCCGCCGTGCTCGTCGATAAAGAAGCAGCGGTCGGCGTCACCGTCCCAGGCGATCCCGAGGTCGGCGCCCTGCTTGACCACCTCGGCCATGATGAACTCGCGGTTCTCGGGGAGCAGGGGGTTGGGCTCATGGTCGGGAAAGTTGCCGTCGGGCGTCCAGTAGTTGGGCACGAGATCGAGGCCGAGCCCACCGAGGATCGGGCCCGCCATCGGTCCCGCCATCCCGTTGCCTCCGTCCACCACCACCTTCAGGGGCTTGATCAGATCGGGATCGATGAACTTGAGCGCCGCGGCGCGGAACTCCTCGGCGATGTCCACCTCCTCCACCGAGCCACCCCCGGGCGCCTCCCCGAGCCCGGTCTGGATCCCGTCACGGATGTCGCCGAGGCCGGAATCGCCCGATAGGGCCAGGGCGCCCCGGCCGACGAGCTTGGCGCCCGTGTAGGCCTTGGGATTGTGTGAGGCGGTGCACATCAGCCCGCCGTCGAGATCGCGGGAGCCGACCAGGAAATAGAGCATCTCGGTCCCGACCTGCCCGGCGTCGAGCACGGTGGCTCCCTCGGCCACCAATCCTTCGCGGTAGGCCGCAGCCAGCTCGGGGGCGCTGAGGCGCATGTCGCGGCCCAGGCCCAGGCGCAGCTCTGAGGTTGGCTTATCCGCCAGCGCGGCGATCACCCGGGTGAAGGAGCGGCCGATGGCCAGCGCCGTGTCGGCGTCGATCTGCTCGCCGTAGAGGCCGCGGATGTCGTAGGCCTTGAAGATCTCGGGGTCCAGTGGCTTGCTCACCGCGGTTGATGATGCCTGATAATCCGCCGCCGTGAGCCCGAGCGTCCCCTCTCAGCGCGAGACTCCTGTTGTCATCCTGTGTGGTGGTCGCGGCACTCGCCTGCAGGAGCGCACGGGGGCGATTCCCAAGCCGATGGTCGAGATCGGCGGGTTTCCGATCCTCTGGCACGTGATCCAGATCTACCTCGCCCAGGGCTTCGGCCGCTTCCTGCTGCTGACCGGCTACCGGGGCGAGCAGGTCCGCGACTTCGTGGCCCGGGCGTCGTGGCCCGAGAGCGCGGACATCCGATGTCTCGACACCGGCGTCGATACCCCGACCGGGGGTCGGGTGCACCGGGCCGCGGCCGCCCTGGACGGACGTGACTTCTGCCTCAACTACGCCGACGGTGTCGCCGATGTGGACCTGGGAGCGCTGCTGGACTTCCACTCCGATCACGGTTGCCTGGCCACGATGACCGTCGTCCAGCCCGAGCTGCCGTTCGGCGTCGCGACTCTGCAGGCCAACGGCACCATCCGCGGGTTCACCGAGAAGCCGCGCTCCGAGCAATGGATCAACGGGGGCTTTTTCTGTCTGCGCGCCGGCGTGCTCGACCGGCTGCGCCCTGATTCGGTGCTGGAGCGCGAACCGCTGAGCAGCCTGGCAGCCGAAGGGGAGCTGCGCGGCTATCGCCACGACGGCTTCTGGGACTGCATGGACACCTACAAGGACGCCGTCACCCTCAACGACCTGTGGGCGAGCGGGGCTGCGCCCTGGAAGCTGTGGAGCTGAAGTCATGGCCGCTGCTCGAGACGTGCCGGCAGCACGGCCCGGCCAGCGTGATCGTGGGCTCGGAGACGGCTTGGCGCGCACGATTGACTGGTATCGGGAGCAGCCAGCGGCGCTGGCCACGGTCCTATAGTTCTAGCTCATGTCGGGTCATTCCAAATGGGCTTCGATCAAGCACAAGAAGGCAATCGTCGACCAACGCCGTGGCCAGCACTTCACCAAGCTGGCCCGGGCGGTGACCGTCGCGGCACGCGAGGGGGGCGGCGACCCGACCGGCAACCCGGCGCTGGGGCTGGCCATCCAGAAGGCCCGCGATGCGTCGATGCCCAAGGACAACATCGAGCGCGCGATCGCCAAGGGCACGGGGGAGGGCGTCGACGCCGACCAGATCGAGTCGGTCCTCTACGAGGGCTACGGCCCCGGGGGTGTGGCCCTGCTGATCGAGGCTCTGACCGACAACCGCAACCGGACCAGCGCCGACGTCCGGCACGCCCTCTCCAAGCACGGCGGGAGCCTGGGCGAACCCGGTTCGGTGTCCTATCTGTTCGACAAGTCCGGCGTGATCGTCGTCGACGCCTCCCGCTACAGCGAGGACGACCTGATGGTCGCCATCGACGCCGGTGCGCAGGACATCACTCCCGACGATGACGTCTACGAGGTCCTGACCGACCCGGCCGATCTGACGGCTGTCCGCGAGGCTCTCCAGACCGCCGGGGTGCAGATTGAAAGCGCCGACGTCACCCCGCGGCCCAAGGCCCGGGTCCCCGTGCAGGAGGCCGACGCCATCCGCCTGATGAAGCTGATCGACATGCTCGAGGAGTCCGACGACGTGGGCGCTGTGCACGCCAACTTCGACGTCGATGCCGCGGTGCTCGAGCGCATCGCCGGCTGATCGCGCCCGCTACCCTCGAGCCTTCCATGCGTAAATTCATCACACTCACGTGCGCCCTGTTCGCGGTGGCTGTGGCGGTGTCCGCCTGTGGCTCGAGCTCGACCGCTCCTGGCGTTCAGCTCGCTCCCTCCCAGGGTGCCACCGCCGCCGCCATTACCACGGCCAGCAGCAGCGCCACCACCACCACAAGCTCGACGAGTACCAGTACTACCCCGCTGCCCGCGGCCCTCAAGACCAAGCCCAAGGTCGTGGTGCCGTCCGGACCGCCGCCCAAGAAGCTGGTCGTCAAGGACCTGATCAAGGGAACCGGGCCGGCCGCGACGCCAACTTCGACCGTCACCGTCAATTACGTCGGCGTCCTCTACAAGGGGGGCACGGAGTTCGACTCCTCCTGGAAGCGTGGGACCACGGCCTCGTTTCCGCTCAGCGGCGTCATCCAAGGTTGGCAGCAGGGCATTCCCGGGATGAAGGTCGGAGGACGGCGCGAGCTGATCGTCCCGGCCAGCCTGGCCTACAAGAACCAGGCCCAGTCCGGCATTCCGGCCAACTCGGCTCTCATTTTCGTGATCGACCTGCACGGCGTTTCCTAGCGCCGTCGGATTCGCCACGCCCGGGCCCGTCGCCGCCGTCAGTTTTGGCGCGGCGGTCGGGCGGGCCGACGGGTGGGCGGGCTCGGTACAGCGTGACCGCGCCGGACACCCCCTTGAGGCGGTGGCGGCCTGCCGAAGACCACTGCAGACCCTCGCTCGCGAGGTCGCGGACCTCCTCGGTGCAGAGAACCGTGCCAGGCCGGGCCGTCCCGGTCACCCGGCTGGCCAGGTTGACCGAGTTGCCGTAGTAGTCACCGGCCCGGACCAGCGCCGGCCCGTAGGCGATGCCGGCCCGCAGACTGGGCAAGCCGGCCTCCTCGACGGCCTCCACCAGGGACAGGGCGACCTCGACCAGCAACCCGGGCTCCGGGCTGACAAACATGGCCGCATCGCCGATCGTCTTGATCAGCCGCACCGGTGCCTTGACCACCGAGGCGGCCAGCCGGGCGAGCTGACCCGCCACTGTGCCCAGCTCGGTCAGCTCCACCTGGCCGCCGAGCCGGGTGAAGCCCACCAGGTCGGCAAAGCACACCGCCAGCTCCTGCGCACCGGCCACGTCGCCGGTCTGGAGCTCGTCGCGGCCCAGCACTCCACGCCCGACGGAGTCGCGCAGCTGCGCCTTGAAGCCGGCCACCAACACGGGTGTGAACGCCGGGGTCAGCTGCTCGGCCAGGGCCGCGAAGCGCGCGGCCACCGCCTCCTCGCTGTCACCTGGGCTGAGGAAGGTGTCGGTGAAGGCCGCGGTGATCGTCGCCGCCAGCCGGCCCATGCCCTCGCCGAGCACGCGGGTGATCTCCATGATCGCTTCTTCGTCGAAGCCGGCGTCCAGAAATTGCTTGGTTGACCGAGCGGCATCGACATCCTCGTCTGAGAACACCCGGTCGTCGGGCTCAGCGGCGGGCAGCCCGAGGAGACGGCGCATGCGCAGCAGCAGCTCGGCGGGGACGCCCGTCTGCTCCTCGGCCTCCTTGCCCGTGATACTGCCCCCCAGGACGCGGTCCACGGGCAGGAGGACGAGCCGCTTCTCCTTGACCGCGCTGCGCAGTTGGTCGGGACTGAAGCCGTCCTGGGCCAGGCGCTCGAGCAGCTCCCGGCGGGCGGTTCGCTCCTCGCCTTCGAGACCGTCGAGGAGGCCTTCGGCGGCAAAGTCCACGCGGGCATCATGTCCGATGACGCACACGTTCGCTAGGATCGCCTCTCCTCGCGAGCGACTGCCCCGCGGCTGCGCTCACTCAGACTCCCCGTCGCATATAGCCCACCATGCTGTCGATCCTGATGCCTGTCTACAACGAGCGTGAGCGCATCGAGCGCGCGGTCGCCGAGGTCCTGGCGACCGAGCTCCCGTCCGACTTTGAGCTCATCATCGTCGACGACGGCTCCAGCGACGGGACCCGCGAGATCCTGCGCAACGGGGACTGGGGCGACCGCGTGCGGTTGATCGAGCACGACCACAACCAGGGCAAAGGCGCCGCCATCCAGACCGCGCTGACCCACGCCGAAGGTGAGTTTTCCTGCATCTTCGACGCCGATCTCGAATACGACCCAGCTGATTTGGCCCTCTTGATGCCACCCCTGCTGGATGGGCGCGCCAACGCCAGCTTCGGGGTTCGCGCCTTCGACGGCTACACGAGCCACTCGTTTCTGTTCGTGCTCGGCAACAAGGGCGTCACGCTGGCCTGCAACGTGCTCTACAACGTGTACCTGCACGACATCATGACCTGCCACAAGATGATCCGGACGGAGGTCTTTCGCAGCCTTCCGCTGCGCTCGGCCGGGTTCTCGATCGAGCCGGAGATCACCGCGCGGCTCGTCCAGCACGGTGAGCGGATCTTCGAAGTTCCCGTCCACTATCGCGCCCGAGCCACCGAGGAGGGCAAGAAGCTCACTGCCCGCGACGGTTTTCGCGTGATCGCAACCCTGCTGCGCTGCCGCTTCACGCCAACGGCCTGAACGCGCGTCTGAGAGCCGGCCGGGCCGGCTCAGAGCCCGGGGCGACGGTGCCGGGCAGCCCCGGCGGGTGGAGGTGGCCCCAGCTGCGGGGTCGCGGTGTAGATCGCCTGCAGCACGCTGAACAGAGGGGTCGGGTTGCCGTACTGGTCGATCGCCCCCTTCTGCACGAAGGGAGGACTGCCAAGCGGATCGCCCCCGGTCCAGCCGGGGTGGGCGGCGAAGGTGTTCATCGCGAACCACATGGCTGCGGAGATATACGGCTTGGACGCGAACACGTTGAGGTGGTACTGGGCGGCGTCGGCCTGGAACGCGTAGGTGCCGCGCTCCTCGACCGGCCCGACGCGGTTGCCCTCGAAACCGAACTCGGTGATCATCAGGCCTTTGTTGGGATAGCAGCCATGCAGGCTGTCCAGGAACGGGCCGAGTTCATCACGGTCGTCGGTGGTGCCGCCGCCGGCGTCAAACCACCCGAAGTAGTCGTTGAAGCCGATCACGTCCAGTGGCGCGTAGGCGGCCTGGCAGGGGACGCCGGGCCAGTCGGTGATTGCCATGCCGACCGGCCGGGTCGGGTCGAGCTGGCGGGCGAGGGCGGCCGCGCCCGAGATGTAGCTCCTCTCCGCGTCGTTGGGCGGGGAGACGAGCTCGTTGCCGATGCTCCAGAGCAGGACCGACGGGTGGTTCTGGTTGCTGAGGATGTTGTCGCGCAGGATCCCGTGGGCGACCTGGAGCCAAGCTTGATCGCGCAGGTAGGACGACTGAACTTGATAGACGGGGACCTCTGACCAGAGCAGGATCCCGTCCTGGTCAGCGAGCTGCTCGATCTGGGGGTTGAGCGGATAGTGGGCGCGGATGATCGTCGCTCCGAGCTGACGCGCGGTGCCGACCAGCGCCTGGAGCTGGGGCGTGCTGAGCGCGGCCCCGGTTGAGATGTTCTGCTCGTGGATGCTGAAGCCGCGGGCGTTGAGCACGCGGCCGTTGAGCAGCACCTGACCATTCGAGTTCACGTGCACGCTGCGCACGCCGCTGTCGGTGAAGTAGCCCTGGAGCCGGTGTCCGTAGGCATCGCTCAGGCGCAGGGTGGCCTGGTAGAGATGCGGATCGCCGGGCGACCAGAGGTGGGGGGTTCTGAGCACCGTCTGGGCGTAGGCGAGCCAGGTGCCATGCGCGCGGATCGTCTGGCCGCCGAAGTTCAGCCGGTGCCCGCCGTAGACCCCGGTCAGGGTGACCTTCTGGGGGGACGAGGTGGGATTGGTCACCGTCGCCTGCTCCTGGATCGTGGCCGCGCACGTCGGACAGGGCAGGAGCGGGCGGACTTGCACGAGCGACAGGTCAGCCCGCGAGACCGGGCGCAGGTACACCTCACGGTTGATGCCGCCGAAATTCCACCAGCCCCCGGAGGGCCCGGGGGGCAGCGCAGCACCCGTGCGGCGGTCATCGACGCGCACGACGAGGGTATTGACGCCGGCGTGGATTCCCGACATTGCCAGTTCGAAGGGGATATAGGCGACGTCATGGTGGCCGATCCGACGTCCGTTCAGCCACACGGTGGCGTCGTAGTTGACCGATTCAAAGCGCACGATCCAGCTGCGGAAGCGGGCCGGCGCCGAGGCGGCAAAGGCATTGCGCGGGAGCGTGAAGCTGCGCCGGTACCAGCCGACCGAGCCGTTCATGCTCGCCGCGCTGAGATCGCCCGCGTTATAGGAGTTGGGCACGGTCACCGGTGACCAGCTCGCCGTGCTCGCGTTTGCCCGCCACCAGCCGTTCTGGACGCCAACGTTGCCCGGGTCGGCTTGAAACAGCCATTGACCGCCCAGCAGGTAGCGGTTGTCCTGGCCGTCGGGGTAGAGAGCGCCCTTGGTCGGGGGGGCCGCGGTGGGGACTGTCTGTGCGCCGGCCGGAGGCCCGCTCAGCAGGGCCACGAGCACCGTCACGGCCAGTGCGGCAATGAGTTTGCGCCCGGTTACGGTCGGCCCGACGCGGCCTCGGTGGCTGCCGGCGCCGCTACAATCGCGCGCCGATGCCTGTCGTCGATCCGCCGCAGAAGCGGGTGCCCGCGACCGGCCCCGAAGGTCCTGAGCCTGGCTCCGGTGCCTCATCGATGCGCTCCCTCGCCCGCGCTTCGCGCTCGCCGATGGCGCTCGCGATCGGCGCCTGCATCGTGCTCGCGATCGTCTCGGCGGCTGTGCTCCCGACGGTGCCCAGCTATGACCCGTTTTCCTGGATTGTCTGGGGCCGCGAGGTGACCGATCCGCACCTGAGCTTCCTGGTCAGCGGCGGCCCCTCGTGGAAGCCGCTGCCCTTCGTGTTCACGACCGTCTGGGGTCTGTTCGGCGGCGCTGCGCCCACCCTGTGGGTGATCACGGCACGGGTCGGCGGTCTGCTCGGTCTGTACTTCGCCTGGCGCCTGGCCGCTCGCCTGGTCGACGGGGGTTGGGCGGGCGCCGTGGCCGGGGGTCTTGCCGTGATCGGCGTCGTGCTGACCCAGGACTGGCTCTACTACTGGCTGCGCGGTACCTCCGAGGTGGTCCTCATCGCTGTCACCTTGGGCGCGATCGATCGGCTGCTGGACGGGCGCCGGGGCCAGGCCTTCGTGCTCGCCGTGGCCGCCGGCCTGATTCGCCCCGAGTGGTGGCCGTTCATCGGCCTGTATGCACTGTGGCTGTGGTTCCGTGACCCGGCCTGGGGCGGCTGGCAGCCACGCCTGCTGATCCTGGCCGGCCTGTTCGCGCTTCCCTTCCTGTGGTTTGTCCCCCCGTGGATCGGCTCCGGCCAGCCCTTCCTGGCCGCCAGCCACGCCGCCGCCTACAACGGTCACCTGGGCTCCGATCGCCTTGGGACCGTGCTCGCGCGGGGCGTCGACCTCCAGGTGCTGCCCATCCTCGTCCTCGCGGCAGTCGCGGTGGTCATGGGTTGGTGGCGGGCAAGAGACCGCGTGCTGCTCGCCATTGCCGGGGGGATTGTGGCCTGGTGGGTGGTCGTGGTGGGCATGACCCTCGATGGTTACCCCGGCCTTGAGCGCTTCTTCCTGCCCGCCGCGGCGCTGACCTGCGTGCTTGGCGGCGTCGGTGTGGCGCGCGTGGCGCTGCTGGCCGGCCAGGCCCTGACTGGCGCCCGCGTCGCCGTCGCGGCCGGCGTTGCCGCCGTGCTGGTGGCGGTCTCGGTTCCCTTTGCCACTACCCGCTTCGCCGAGGCCCGAGCCGCCGAACCAGCCGCGCAGCGGGCCGTGACAACGCTGCACAACCTCGATCAGGCCGTCGCGGCCGCGGGGGGTCACCGGGGCGTGTTCCCGTGTCCGACGAGCTTTGCCGGCGTCAATCATGGCGTGCAGACCGCTCTGGCCTGGAAACTGCACGTACCGCTGGAGCGGGTCGGAACCTCGATGCGCAAGCCGGGCGTCGATTTCGTGGGGCCCCACAACGCCACCGACGGTCAGGCCGCCCCGGTCGATCCGCGCCTCACCCGCCACCAGACGATCGCCAGGGTGGCCGGCTGGCGCGTGGTGCGGCTGACCGACCCGCGCCTGCACACCACGGCCTGCGTCGGGCGCTGACGCGGTCGGCGTGATCGCCTCCCGGGTCGGGAGCCAGGCGGCGGTCATAGCCCGATCCCGCCGTGTCGGATCGAGTGCTTGCGGCCTTTGCCCTTCTGGCCTTTGGCCTTGATCTTGACCTTCCTGGTCACGACTGTGCGGTTGCCGGCCCGGTCCATGGCGATCACTGTGATCGTGTAGGTGCGACGGCGGTGATAGACGTGGCTGGCGGCGTGTTTGATGAACGCCTGGCTGCCGTCGCCCCACTTGACCTGGAGCGAGACCACGCCCGAGCCGGCGGAGGCCGGCCCCCCGGGCGGCCGGTCGGTGTCGCGCACGTAGAGCCGGAGCAGCCTGCCGACCTGGCGCACTCCGGTGATCCGTGGTTGCACCCGCGGTGGGAGTGAATCGACGAACACCACCGCGGGGCGGTCGGTGCTGGTCAGCCCGGCGAGGTTGGCGGCGACGACCTGCCACACGTGGCGGCCCTGGGTCACCGGCGCGACAGGGCGCAGAGCCGGACTCTGGCTACTGCCGACAACGGCCCCGTCGAGCTTGACCGTGTAGGTGAGCGGACCCCACTGCTCGCTCGGCGCCGACCAGGTCAGTAGCGGGTTGGCACTCGTTGAGTAGGCAAATCCCGTCGCGGGCGCGAACGCCTTGGGGGCCTGGAAGAGCTGGGCGGTGACGATCTGGTTCTGGGTGCCGTTGCTCTGCACCCATGCGATTGCGGCGTCCCCGGCCAGGTCACCCCCCGCGAACAGGCCCAGATCGGCGTTGGTGGCCCCGATTACGGGCGACGATACGACCATTTCTGGATCGAGGTTGGTGCCGTCGGGTGCGTAGCGCACCCGGATCTCCGGGGTCGCGCTCGAACCGTTGTACTGCTGCCAGGCGAGCAGCGTCGAGACGATTCCGGCGGTGGCCGGCACTGCGTCGGATGGACCGGCCTCGGGGAGACTGTTGAGCTGGCCGTGGGAGGCGACCCTGTCGTTGGTGGTCAAATTGGTGATGAAGGTGTTGTTGGAGACATCGCTCTGGGCGGTGATCCAGCCGGTGCCGAACTCGGTCACCGATACCTGCGGCGTGTTCGCGCCCTCGCCCCCCGGAGTGGTCAAGCTGTCAGCCGCCACCGCTCCGTCGTACACGCCGGCGTGCAGACGGTTGACCAGCACCCGGGACTGCGTGACGCCGCCACTGCTGACAACCTCGTGGAAGGCGATCGCGGCGTAGGACGAATCACCGCCCGTGCCGACCACGGGCTGGTCAGCCGAGACTTCATTGAAACCCGCGAACGAGGAAGGGTCAGCCTGTTGAAAGGCGATGCTGGGGGCGGTCCCGCGGACCCGGCGGGTGTAGATGTGCCCGTTCTCGCCCCAGGCGACGATCGCGGTGCCATCCCCGGCGGTTGCCACCTGGGGGCGGGCGGTGCCGGCGCCGGCATCATCTGAGAGATTGGCGTCAAGGGGGGCCGAGACCGCCCCCCACTGCCCCTGGCTGAAGTAGTCGGCGCGGATGTCATGGCCCCCGGCGCCGACCGCCGTGAAGGCCAGATAGGCCTTGCCGAACGTGCTGATCGACAACGAGGGATTGCTGGCGCCGCTCCCGTAAAGCGCCGCCGGCCCCTGCCACGCCGACAGGGCATTGGCCTGCTGGGCTACGTAGAGCTGTCCGGCGTTGATGAACGCGACAAGGGTCAGGCCGCCGTTGGTGGCAGCGATCACCGGCTGACTCGAGGCCCCGACCAATCCCGCGTCGACCTGAATCGGGGCCTGAAAGGCTCCTGAGCGCAGCCCGGAGACGAACACGTGAGCGACCCCGGCGACGTTCTTGAGGTACGCGAGGCCCCCGGTTCCGTCTCGGGCCACCGCCAGCCCGTTCAGGCTCCTGATGTCGGCGCTGGGGCCGTCGACAACTGTGTTGGCGGGAGCCAGCGTGGGGGAGCGACGAGTCGCTGCGGCGGCCGGCCCAGCCACCGCGACCACCACGGCGCCGGCCAGGAGCAGGGCGCAGAGCAGCATCGGCAGGGGCCAGCGCCGGCTGCCCATGGTCCCGCACCTCCGAGATGACGTAGCTGTCGGTCTGACACCGCTAGAACAGCAGAACGAGCCCGGGGTTGCGGCGCCCACGGCCGGCTGACAGAGAACTCTCATTTGCGCCGCCCCCGGGGCAGGCGTCCGAGGCGGCGCGGAGAATGACTGGCGCATGCTCGTGCTCGGCATCGACCCGGGAACTGCGAGCACGGGCTACGGCGTCGTCCGCAGCTCGGGCTCCCGTCTGCACGCCCTCGAAGAGGGCGTGATCGAGACGCGCCCGGGCGTGCCCCTGGAGCGGCGTCTGGCCTCGATCCACGCTCGGATCGGGGCACTGCTCGACACCCACCGTCCCGACGCCATGGCCATCGAGGAGCTCTACTTCGGCGCCAACGTCCGCACCGCCTTCGCGGTCGGGCAGGCCCGCGGCGTGATTCTGCTCGCCGCCGGCCAGCGCGCGCTGCCCTCGCGCGGCTACACGCCCCAGCAGGTCAAGGCGGCGGTCTGCGGCCACGGGCGGGCCGATAAGGACCAGGTGGGACGGATGGTCGCCCGGCTGCTCGGGCTGGCCTCGGTGCCGACCCCCGACCATGCCGCCGACGCGCTGGCGGTCGCGATCTGCGACCTCAGCCGGGCCCCGCTGGCCGGGGCGATCGCGGGGACGGGCGCGTGATCGCGCTCGTTTCAGGGTCGGTTGCCGTGCGCCGGGCCGACCACGTGGTGGTCGACTGCAACGGCGTCGGCTACCGGCTTGCCGTCTCGGGCCAGACCCTGGGTCAGGTGCCCGCCGTCGGCCATCCGGTCACCCTGCACACGCACCTGGTGGTGCGCGACGACGCGCTCGCCCTGTACGGGTTCGCCACCGAGGAGGAGCGCGACCTCTTCCTGATGCTGCTCGCGGTCCAGTCGGTCGGGCCCAAGGTGGCGTTGGCAATCCTCTCCGGGGCGCCGCCCCGGGCTCTCCTCGCTGCGGTCGCGGCCGGGGATGTGGCAACGCTTCAGGCCGCCCCCGGGGTCGGCAAGCGGACCGCGGAGAGGATCGTGGTCGAGCTGCGCGAGAAGGTGAGCATCAGCTTCGGCGAGGAGACGATCACCGTGCGCCGCAGCGACGACCCGCTGTCGATGGCCCGCGAGGCGTTGGCCGGCCTCGGTTATGACGCCGCCGAGATCGATGCTCTCCTGGCTCGGGCCGCCGGTGACAGCGCCGAAGAGCTGATCGCCCACGCGCTGCGTAGTGCCCGCCGATGAGCTGGAGTGCCCGCCGATGAGCTCGTCCTCCCCCCGGATCCAGACCCCCGAGGAGCTCGTCACCGACGAGCTCGAGCTCGATCGCTCGCTGCGTCCCCGTCGGCTGGAGGATTTTGTCGGTCAGCCGGGACTCAAGGATCAGCTTGCCGTCTCGATCGCGGCCGCCGCCAGCCGCGGTGAGGCCCTGGATCACGTCCTGCTGGCGGGGCCGCCCGGGCTGGGCAAGACCTCGCTGGCTCAGATCGTCGCCGCCGAGCTCGGCGTCAGCTTCATCTCGACCGCCGGCCCCGCCCTGGAGCGCAAGGGCGACGTGGCGTCATTCCTGACCGCGCTAGAGCCGCGGGCGGTGTTCTTCGTGGACGAGATCCACCGCCTGCCGAGAGCCTTGGAGGAGACCTTCTATCCCGCGATGGAGGACGGGGTGCTCCCGATCACTGTCGGTCAGGGGGCGGGTGCGCGGGTGGTCACCTTGCCGCTGCCGCCCTTCACGCTGATCGGAGCCACGACTCGCACCGGCCTGCTGACCACGCCGCTGCGCGACCGCTTCGGGATCCAGCACCGTCTCGAGCACTACGGTCCGGCCGATCTGGCCGAGATCGTCCTGCGCTCCGCCCATCTGCTCGGTGTCGAGATCGAGAGCGACGGGGCGGAGGCGATCGCCGCCCGCAGCCGCGGCACCCCCCGGGTCGCCAACCGCCTGCTCAAGCGCGTCCGCGACTACGCCGAGGTACGCCACGCCGGTGTGGTCAGCGGTGAGGTCGCCGCCTCGGCCCTGGACCTGCTCGAGGTCGACGCCGCAGGCCTCGACCGCCTGGATCGCGAGATCCTGCGCGCGATCTGCGAGCGGTTCAGCGGCGGCCCGGTCGGTCTCTCGACGCTCGCGGTGGCGGTCGGCGAGGAGCAGGACACGATCCAGGACGTATACGAGCCCTATCTACTCCAGCGGGGTCTGATCGAGCGCACGCCGCGTGGTCGGGCGGCCACCCGGCGGGCCTTCGCGCACCTCGGGCTCGAGCCTCCAGGGCAGGGGTCCCTGCTCTGAACGCGGCCTTCTATCCTGACGTGACGATGAGTCGTGAGCACTATTTCATCTGTCCCCATTGCGGCAACCGGTCGATGGGTACCGACCGCAACGCCGGATTCCGCCGCGAGGCTCGCGGCTGTGAGAAATGCGGCTTCGCCTACCTGTTCGAGTTGCTCGACGACTACTACCCGGCGCCCAACGCCGCCTTTTTCGCCTGTGACTCTGACGGCCGGGTCGTCGACTGCGGCCGCGGCTCGTTCGAACTCACCGGGCTGCGCACCGAGCAGGCGATCGGGCGCCCGGTCAAGGACGTCCTCGGCCTGCAGTTCGAGGACGGCACCGATCACGTGAGCACCGTGCTGGAGTGGGAGGTGCGCGTGCAGGGCAAGCCGGTCGAGGTCAACGCCGAGCATGATCTCCCCGCCCGCGCCGTCGCCGACCTGTTTCCCGCCTACGACGACGAGGACGGGGGCCTCCTCGTCGTCCTCACGCCCACCAACCATCACGAGTGACCTCCGCTCATCGGCGCGGGCGCGCCGTGCCTCTCGCTGCCCACATCTCCTCTAGCATCAGGACCAGCTGATGTCTGATCGCCAGCGTCACGGCTTTGTCCTGCTCTTGGTGGCAGGGCTGATCGCCGCCTCGATCTTCGTACTCTTTACCCAGCCGACCCGCCTAGGCCTCGACCTCAAGGGTGGCGTCCAGCTCGTTTACCAGGGTGAGCCGACCGCTCAGACCCCCACGGTCACCCAGGCGGCACTGAGCCGGGCGGTGGACATCATGCGCTCGCGGGTCGATCAGCTCGGTGTCACCGAGCCGGTGATCCAGACCTCGGGTGGCAATCAGATCTCGGTCGGCCTGCCCTCGGTGACGAACCTCAAACGCGCCGAGCAGGAGGTCGGCACCACGGCGCGGCTGTTCTTCTATGACTGGGAGGCCAACGCGCTGACCCCGTCGGGCAAGCCGGTGGCCAGCCTGTTGCAGGGCCAGGACCCGACCGCCGGCCTGATCAGCCAGGGGCTCACGAACGGGGTCCCGCCGGGCCAGACCGGGGCCGGCAGCATGCCGCTGTACCAGGTGGTCAAGCTCGCCGCGGCCCAGCCCTACAGCGCTTCTAGCCACAACGCCCGCTCCGGCCCTCAGTACTTCGTGTTCGGCGCGCCCGGAAGCACCGCGTGCGCGACCCAGGCCCAGGCCAAGCATGCCCAGGTTGCCGTCGGCGTGCACTGCCTGCTCGCCGGGCCGGTCACCGAGAACCCCGGGACGTCGGCCGCGCAGGCCCAACAGGACCTCATCGCTTCGCCGCTACCCATGGGGGTCAAGCTCTCAGACGGCCAGACGCTGGTAGTCAAGCGGGGGACGGTCGTGCTGCAGGCCTCCGACGCCAGCTTCAACCCCAGCACCAGCTTCACCAACCCGGCCAAGCAGTTCTTCGTGCTCAAGGATAACGTCGCCCTGCAGGGCACGGATATCACCAATCCCCAGCAGAGCACGGACAGCGTCGGCCAGCCCGACGTCAGCTTCTCG
>JBAVWI010000252.1:0-6911 GCA_049697735.1 Solirubrobacteraceae bacterium | reverse complement strand
CCGCCGCGCCGCCCAGACGCCGGGGGGCCCGGGCCAGGAGCGGCCGGCGTCCCGACACGGTGTCAAGCCCGATCACCGACTGCACGATCGCGCCGACCTGGGACGGGACGGCGCGGGCGGCGCCGGCGACCAGCGCCGTGCGCCCATGGGGCAGTGCGAGTCGGTGCAGGCCAACTCGGAGGCCGTGCTCGAGTGCGCCCGCACTGGCCCAGACCGGGATCGAAAGCGCCCCGGCGCTGACCGGGCCGGGGGTCAGCCCCCGCGCGCGCAGCCAGCTTCGCAGCACCGCGATCTGGCGCGGAGCGGCCCCGAAGCGGCGGGCGAACTGGGCGGGGGTGAGGAAGTGGCGATACAGGCTCGCACCCGGCGTCGAGACGGCGCCCGCGTAGGCGGCCAGAGCCCCAGGATCGCGGGGCGCGAGCGTAAAGGTGACGTGCAGTCGCGTCCGCGGCGGCGGCCGGCCGATGGCCACCGCGTCGCGCGGGATGCTCGCCGCCGCGCCGATTCGCAGTGTTGCAGCGGTCGCCGCTGACGCCGGCACCAGGGCCAGCGTCGCCAGCGCACCCGCGGCGCGCACAACTCTTTGTCTGGACCCCGCCATGGCCGCGGGGATGTTATGGGTAGCGCGCGGCCAGCCGGGATCGGAGCTGCTCCTTGAGCGCCGGCCACTCGTCATCGATCACCGAGTAGTAGGCCGAATCGCGCTCGCCGCCGTCGCGCACGACCATGTGCTTGCGCAGGATGCCCTCGAAGCGGGCCCCGAGTGCCAGCAGCGCTCCCCGGGAGCGCTCGTTGCGGGCGTCGGTCTTGAACTCGACCCGGCGCAGGCCGACACGCTCGAACGCGTGCTCAAGGAGCAGGAGCTTGGTCTCGACATTGACCCCCGTGGCCCAGGCCGATCGCGTGATCCAGGTCCAGCCGATCTCGGCCCGCAGGTGCTCGAAGCGGAGCTCCAAAAACCGCGTACTGCCCAGCACCGCGCCTGACTCGGCCGACACGATCGCGTACGGCACCTCGCGCCCCTGCTCGGCCGAGGCCAGGCTGGTCCTCAGCCAGCCGCGCAGGGCCTGCTGAGAAGCTGCCATCTCGACAGGCATCCAGGTGAACATCTCCGGGTCGCTGGCTGCCGCCTGGAGCCCTGGCTCGTGCTCGGCGGCGAGCGGTTCGACGACCACCAGCTGACCGGTGAAGCTCCTCCTCAGCTCAGCGGCTGCGGGGGGCGGGGCGGGCTCGGGCACGCCCGCAAAGATAGTCCCGACGTGGACGGAGCTCGGGCCTCGTGAGCGGTAGCTACGATGTCGAGCATGGGAGCCGTCGCCACCACGCTGCCGTTCCCCGTCTCCGATCCGTTCGCGGCGGAGATGGAAAATCACCGGCGCGAGCTGACCGGCTACTGCTACCGGATGCTCGGCGCGGGCTCGGAGGCCGAAGACGCCGTGCAGGAGACCTTCCTGCGCGCTTGGCGCGGCCGGAGCGGCTTTGAACGCCGCGCCACGCTGCGCTCATGGCTGTACAAGATCGCCACCAACGTCTGCCTCGACATGCCCCAGCGTCCCCAGCGGCGCGCGCGTCCGATGGACCTCGCCTCGCCGGCGACCACCGAGACCGCAGTCCTCGGCTTTCGTCCCGACGATCACTGGGTGCAACCAGTGGCTGACGCGCGGGTGCTCCCCGAGAGCGGTGATCCAGCCGAGCTGGCGAGCCTGCGGGAGTCGATCCGGCTCGCCTTCGTCGCCGCGCTGCAGTTCCTGCCCCCCCGCCAGCGCGTCGTCCTGATCCTCCGCGAGGTCCTGCACATGCAGGCCACCGAGGTCGCCGAGCTGCTCGAGACGACCACTGCCTCGGTCAACAGTGCCCTGCAGAGGGCCCGTGCCACGCTCGACGGCCTCGACCTCGAGGGCGACGAGCCCGAGCTTGACGCCGTCGACCAGGAGCTGCTCGTCCGCTACGTGACCGCCTTTGAGGAATACGACATCGACACCTTCGTTTCCCTGCTGCGCGAGGACGCGACCTTCTCGATGCCCCCCCACGCCCTGTGGCTGCGCGGCCCCTTGGAGGTCAGCCGCTGGATGCTCGGTCCCGGGATCGGCTGCAAGGGCAGCCGCCTGATCGCCACCCGGGCCAACGGCTGCCCTGCCTTCGCCAGCTACAAGATCGACCCCGCCGGCGGCCACGCTCCGTGGTCGATCCAGGTGGTCGAGCTCAAGCAGGGCCGGGTGACCGGTATCCACAACTACCTCAACACGAATCTCTTCGAGTCCTTCGGAGTCCCGCTGCATCTCGACGACTAGCGTCGTGCCCCGCCTACTCATCATCGTGGCCAGCGTACGGCCGGGCCGCGTCGGGCTGCCGGTCGCCAACTGGTTCGTGGATCGCGCCACCGAGCACGGCGGCTTCGAGCTCGAGGTGGCCGACCTGGCCGAGGTCGGTCTGCCGCTGCTCGACGAGCCCGCCCACCCGCGGCTACGCGAGTACACCAAGGAGCACACCCGCGCCTGGAGCGCGACAGTCGAGGCCGCCGATGCGATCGTGATGGTCACCGCCGAGTACAACTACGGCTACCCGCCCGCGCTCAAGAACGCGATCGACTACCTGCACCACGAATGGCGTTACAAGCCGGTCGGCTTTGTCTCCTACGGCGGCGTCGCCGCCGGGACCCGCGCCGTGCAGCAGCTCAAGCAGGTGGTCACCGCCCTCTCGATGATGCCGTCGGGGCCGTCGGTCAACATCCCCTTCGTGGCGCAGTTCCTCGATCATGACGGCGCCATCCGGGGCAACGACATCATGGCTCAGGGGGCGATCGACATGCTCGACGAGCTGCTGCGCCTGGACGGGGCGCTGCGCTCGTTGCGCGCCTCCGCCTAGCTTCGGGCGCGGTCTCCTCAGGCGCCGTCTCTTCGGTCGCGGTCTCGCTCGCTCGCCCGATCTTTCCAGGGGGATGAAGCCGGGGAGGCGAGATCGGCCTGGTCAGTGCGCGACGAGGGGCTTGCGCTCGGACATCGCCGCGTCGGCGCGGCGCAGCGCCGAGCGCACGTCCTCGCCGGGCTCAACGAACGCCGTACCGATGCTCGCGGCCACCTGGCGGGGCCGGCCCGCCAACTCGATCGGCTCGGCGAGCGCGCCCTCGATTCGCCGGAGCAACGCGGTTGCGGCGGCGGGTGAGTCGTCGATCTCGGCCAGGACCACGAACTCGTCGGGGCCGACCCTGGCCACGGTGTCTTCGGCGCGAACGGCGGCCATCATCCGCTGGGCGACCGCGATCAGCACCTCGTCGCCGACGGAATGGCCGTGGAAGTCATTGATGCGACTGAAGTTCTCAACGTCGACGACGGCGAGCAGGATCTGGCCGCCATGACGCGTCTGCCGGGCCGAGGCCTGAGACAGGCGGTCGGACAGCACGACACGGTGGACGGCGCCGGTCAGCATGTCGTGGAAGGCGAGTTCGGCGAGTTCCGCGGCTACCCGCAGCTCGATCTGCGCGCTGACCTGCTCGGCGAGATCCTCCATCAGGCTGACCTGTTCGGCTGAGACCTCGGCTGCGACGCTGTCAAACGCGCACAGCGTGCCGATCACGATCCCCTCCCAGTCGCGGAGCGGAAGCGAGACGTAGAGGCGCACGGGATCCTGCCCGTGCACGCACGAGCTGTAGCCGAAGCGGTCGTCCTGGCTCGCGTCGGCGCAGACGATGGGCTCCTCGCTATCCACGACCAGATGGCACATCGAGTCGGCGCGTGGATGGGCGCCGAGGGGGGCGTTGACCGCGGCGACGCGCCGCTGGAGCTCATCGTCGAAGATGTGAACGGCGGCGGCGCCGGCTCCGGCGACATAGGCGGCGATCCGGCACAGGCCGGTGAGTTTCGGATCCCCGGCGCGCTCGGTCGCCCCGAGTCGGGCGATGGCGGCTCTGCGCCGATCGGTAACCACGTCGTCGACAAGCATCATGGTTTCAATCGGCAGGGGAGGCGCTGGGCTTGAGCGGATCGCGAACGGGTCAACGCGATCACCGGGCATGCCCACCCGCGCGGCCCGGTCAGGTGCTGGTGCCGCCGCCTCCCAGGAAGGAGTCCACGAACTCGGGCCGGCCCGAGAGCTCGGCCGGCGTGCCCTCCATCCGCACCTGCCCGCCGCCCAGCACGTAGGTCCGGTCTGAGATCTCGAGCACCGCTCGCGCGCGCTGCTCGACCACGAGGACCGAGGCGCCGGTGCTGGCCAGCTGTCGCACGTGTTCGTGGAGGACCGTGTTGGCGATGATCGGGGCCAGGTTCGCCGTCGGCTCGTCGAGCACCACCAGCGCGGGCTCCAGCATCAGCGCACGTCCCATGGCAAGCATCTTGCGTTCCCCGCCGCTGAGCTTCCCGGCCCGGCGCCCGGCCATCCGGGCCAGTTGCGGGAACACGCCCATGACGTGCTCGACGCGCGCGGACACCTCACGCTGCTTGAGCAGGTAGCCGCCCATCTCCAGGTTCTCGCGCACGGTCAGGGGCGCGAACACGTCGTCGATCTGGGGTACGTACCCGACCCCGATGCGGGCCACGTTCTCCGACGGCCAGCCGGTCACGTCGCGACTACCTACCGTAACCCGTCCCGAGAGGACCTCGACCAGACCGACGATGCTCTTGAGCAGCGTGCTCTTGCCCGACCCGTTGGGCCCGACGATCGAGACAACCTCAGCCGGGGCTACCGAGATCGAGATCTCGTGCACGACCGGGCTTCCCCCGTAGCCGGCGGTCAGAGCCTCCGTGCGCAGCTCGATGCCCTGCACGCGGCCGGTGGCCGGCGCGGAGGCCGGCTGCACGTCAGCCGACAAGGTAAGCCTCCACGACCTCTTCCTTGGCCCGCAGAGCGGCCATCGTGCCCTGCGCCAGGACGCGGCCCTCGGCGAGCACGAAGACGGGGTCGCAGAACTCGTCCATGATCGACAGCTCGTGCTCGACCATGATCACCGTCGTGCCCTCCTGGCAGAGGGAGACCAAGAGCATTCCGATCTCGTGGGCGAGGTGAGGGTGGACACCGGCCATCGGCTCGTCGAGGAGGAGGACCTCGGGCTCGGCCATCAAGGCGCGCATGATCTCCACCAGTCGCCGCTGTCCGCCGCTGAGCTCGCCCGCGTAGCGGTCGGCGAGTTCGGCGAGACCGAAGCGCTCGAGGGTAGCCCGAGCCCGCTCGATCCCCGCCGCCTCCTGGGACCCCCAGTACCGGCTACCCAGCACGGCCCCGCGGAAGCTGTCCCCGCGCTGGCCAGGGATCGCCGCGAGGAGGTTCTCGATCACGGTCAGGCGCTTGAACTCGCTGGCCAGCTGAAACGTCCGGACCAGGCCCTGCCGGGCGCGGCGATAGGCCGGCATGGCAGTCACGTCCTCGCCGCGCAAGAGAATCCGCCCCTCGGTGACGGGCAGGGTTCCCGCGAGCATGGCCAGAGCGGTCGACTTGCCCGCCCCGTTGGGACCGATGATCCCGGTCAGCCGTCCGCGCTCAAACTGCATCGAGACATTGTCCACGGCGCGCACGCCATCAAAGCTGCGACTCAGTCCGACACATTCGAGGATCACCGGACTCGCGCCGTCGCCCGAGTTTCGCGCTGCCAAGGCCGTCGCCGGGTCGGCCGATTGCCCGACCCCGGAGCTGAGCATCTGCGTCCCCTCGAGCCCGGACCCGCCGCCGCCGGCTCCGTCCCGGCCGTCCGGACCGTTGGCCACGCCGAGGATCTTGCGCCGGCGCTCAGGGAAGATGCCCTGGGGCCGGAACCACAGGAAGGTGAGGATCAGGAGACCGATCACCACCCACTGCAGGGCCGGGATCAGGTTCGGGTTGCCGGGGACTGGGGGGATGTAGCGGGTCGCCTCCTCGAAAGCCACGGGGACGAGAATCGCGCCCAGGATCGCCCCGCGATGGTTTCCCAGTCCGCCGATGATCACGGCCGCGAACAGGACCACTGTCTCGGCATAGCCCCAGGCCTGCGGATCCCAGAGGTTGATGAAGCCGACCAGGACACCGCCGGAGAGGCCTGCGATGGCGCCGCCGATGACAAGTGAGGACATGCGCAGCGAGCGCAGGTTCTTGCCCAGCGAGTCCGCGACGACGTCGTTGTCGCGCATGGCTCGCAGCGAGCGTCCGTAGGGCGACTCGGTGATACGGGTCACGAACCAGTACACGGCCAGCGCGAGCAGGATTGCCACCACTCCGTAGCCCCACTGGTAGCTCGTCGACTGGGGATTGATCGCGCTCTGAAGTGGCGCGGGGACGAGCGAGAGTCCCGCTGCCCCGTTGAAGAGCGGCACGTAGTTGGTGACCACGAGGTTGAACATGACGGCGGTGACCAGCAGCCCGACGGCGGCGAAGTCCCCCCGCAGCCGCCGGCCCACGATCAACGTGAACGGGATCGCGAGCAGCCCGCCGACCACCGCCGCCCCGATCCAGGGCAGCGGGAAGGGGAGGTTCAGGCCGCCGATGTAGGACTGAAAGCCACCGTTGGCGCTCGCTGCTGGCAGGGAGAGCACGCCCGCTGTGTACGCCCCGGCGGCCTGGAAGATGATGAAGCCGAAGTTCGTCACCCCGCCGATCCCGAACTGCTGGCTCAGGCCGAGGCAGACGATCGCGTCCACCCCGGCATAGACCAGGAGCGTGGTGATGTAGTAGACCATCGGTCGGGAAGCTCGATCTCAGGCCGGGGCGCCGAGGAGACCGTTGGGGCGCACGGCGAGCATGGCGAGCAGGATCAAAAAGGCGATCACGTCCTTGTAGGAGGAGACGACGACGGCTGCGCTGGCCTCGGTGGCGAGGCCGATGACCAGCGCTCCGAGCATCGCCCCGTAGGGCTCGCCGGGACCGCCGAGAAACACCGCCGCCAAGATCAGGACCAGGAACACGTCGGTGCTGGTGGCGCTGAAGGTGCCGGAATTGATCGCGAACAT